>CAZLTD010000006.1:0-79068 GCA_964562385.1 uncultured Desulfobacula sp. | reverse complement strand
TCCTGGGATGTAATCATGGGATTTGCCGGTATGTTTTCATTCGGACAGGTGGCTTTTTTTGTCATGGGTGCCTATTGCTCTGCCATACTTTCCATTCACCACAATGTTCCACCGGTGTTCTCCATAGTGCTGGGTGGTTTTTTTACTGCCGGCATGGGGGTGCTGGTCGGCCTGCCGTGCCTCAAGCTTGCCGGCCCCTACATTGCCCTTGTGACATTCGGGGTTCACATGGCGCTGCAGCCCTTATTAAAGGGCGAAATAGGACTTGCCCTGGGATCAGGCGGCGCAGCAGGTCTTTTGACCATACCGCCGATCAGTATCTTCGGTTATGTCTTTGGAACGGACAATATGGTTCCCACATTTTATTTGATTCTTTTGATATCACTTGCCTGTGCCCTGACCATTATGGTGATGATCAAATCACACTGGGGACTAGCCTTTCTGGCGCTGAAAGATTCTCAGCCTTTTGCCATGAGCCTTGGAATAAGTGCGTTTAAATACAAATTGATGGTATTTGCCTTAACCTCTTTTTTAACAGGCATTATCGGCGGGGTTTACGGACACTTTTACGGTGTGCTCTCCGTCAGGATGCTGGACCTGGATCTGTTCAGCATCCTGATGATCATGATCCTGGTGGGCGGTCTGGGGCGTTTCCCGGGTGCCATTATCGGGTCATTTATTGTCGTGACCGCCAGTGAGCTGATGTCGCCTTTAGGGGTTTATCGGGCCGTCACCATGGGAGCCCTGGTCGTAATCCTGGTACTGGCGCTGCCGGATGGTGTCATGGGCATCTTCTCTAAATGGATAAACAGATCTGCAAAAACAAAGGTTAGTGCAAAAATATAGGGAAAGCTGATGTGCCCGGTCCTTAAGGGGTTCATAGCAGGTGCATCACTTTCGTCATTTTAAATTAAGGAGGGTTCATTTATGAAAAGGTTTAAACTGTTACCGCTGATTATAGTGATCTGTGTTTTTATGGCCGGGGGCGTTGTCGCGTCCGACAAGATACCCATCGGGGTTCCCATTCCCATGACCGGCTGGGCAGCTGGCTCAGGATCCGATTATTTTAACGGCATTAAAATGGCCGTTGATGAGATCAATGAGTCGGGCGGACTTTTAGGGAAACAGATTGAAATCCTTCGATTTGATTCCAAGGGTTTTGAACCGGAAATCGTAATGCAGGCGGCCAACTACCTGTGCGGTCAGAAAAAAGTTGCTTCTGTTCATGCGGGCTGGGCCGGGTGGGGTCAGGATGTCCGTGCCTATGGTAAGTATGATGCCCCGTTTTTTGCCGATGACGGTTCTGAGGCTGCGGTTCAGGTCTTCAGGGAAGATCCGGCAAAATACTACAACATTTATCAGTTGACTCCCACTGCACCGGATCAGGCAGAAAGTGTGTTCCGTGCTTTAACAAGTCTTCCCTATGAATGGCCCAACAAAAAAATGGTGGTCATCAATACGGATGATTCCTGGGGACTGGAAGTGTCTGATACCTTGATTAAAAATTATGAAAAGATCGGCTGGAAAGTGGCCAAACGGGAAACCGTACCGTACGGAACTACCGAGTGGGGCGTTATTCTTTCCCAGATCAGGCGGATTAAACCGGCCTTGATTCATTTTGAAATTGCCAGCGGTCAGGAAAATATCAGTTTCTTTCAGCAGTTTTTAAAACGTCCGACCAATTCTATTGTCAGTCTTGGCTGGGGAATCACCCCCCGGGAAGTGATCAATGTTTTGGGCACCAAGGCCGATGGATTGATCGGTGAGATGCCTTCAGGACTGCCTGGTCCCAAAGCGCCCAACGCGGCTGGACAGGCATGGCTTGATAAATGGCACAAATTGTACAACTATCAGGTTCCTGCCGGTGCCTGGATTACCTACACTGCCGTGCATGCATGGGCAAATGCTGCCACAAAAGTGGGGGATGCCTATGATTTTAAAGCGGTTAACAAATATCTCAAAGAGAACGGATATGACGGCATCCAGGGTAAGATTACCTGGGACAAGGATAATGTGCTGAGGCTTCAAAAAGGATCGCCGGAAGTTCATTACCAGGTTCAGGGCGGTGAATTGCAGGCCATTTATACTGATCCGCCGCTTGAACAGTATCCGGGTGCCAAGTTTCAAAAACCGCGCTGGATAAAATAACTTAATAACGAAGTAGTACGAAAATTTAAGGATACACAAAGTGTTAAACCGGATATTTCAAACGATATTGCTGTTCCTGTCAGATATCAACGGCGCAAAACCTGTCACCCAGCGCCTCCCGTATTTAGACGAACCGGTTTCGTGAAATATCCGGCCTAAAGAGCGCCACATTTTGTGGCGCTCTTACCCTAAAAAGAGTAAATGTATGTTTCAGGAGACAACTATTAAAACCTTAATCCACACCCATTTTGATAAATGCACAGGCTGCAGTATCTGCCAGCTTTCATGCAGCATGGATCTGATACAGGGATACAATCCGCGCAGGTCACGGTTAACCATTGAGCACAAAAATGAGAATCTCTATCATATTCCTGTGGTCTGCAATCAATGTGAGAATGCCTATTGCATGAATGTCTGCCCTGCCAAAGCGATATCCAGAACTGACAATGGTATTGTGAGCATTGATTCGCAAAAATGTGTCGGGTGCGGGCTCTGTACAAAATTTTGTCCCATTGAGATGGTTAAAATCGATTCAGACAGTCAAAAGGCGGTAAAGTGTGAGTTGTGCCACGGCACCCCTCTTTGTGTTAACGCCTGCCCCACCGGGGCTCTTGAACTTGTCCTATTAAGGAATAATTGATGACAACATCCTATACTGACAGACTGCTCATTATTGACTTGTCTAACAAATCCTTTGAAACGATCCCAGTTCCCAAGGCCCTGAAGAACGATTTTATCGGCGGAAAAGGGTTCGGGGCAAAGCTGCTTTACGATATGATTTCCCCAGGACAAGACCCTTTGGGAAAAGATAATCCGCTCATGTTTCTAACCGGACCCTTAACCGGAACCATGGCGCCTGCCATGCGGGGCTGTGTGGTCACAAGATCCCCCCTGACCGGCCTGTTTTTAGATTCCTATTTCGGGGGAAGTCTGAGCCCTGAAATCAAATATGCAGGTTTTGACGGCATCATTATCATTGGGAAGGCGTCTCATCCGTCTTACATCTGGATCGATGACGATAATATCCAGATAAAAGATGCCCGTCACATTTGGGGTAACGATACCCTTGCCGCTAACCACCTGATTAAAAAAGAGCTTCAGGATGACACCATAAAAATTGCAACTGTCGGCCAGGCCGGTGAGAACCAGGTGCTTTTTTCCCTGATTACCTGTGAATACAACCGTCAGGCCGGCCGTGGCGGAGCCGGTGCCGTTATGGGATCAAAAAACTTGAAGGCCATTGCCGTAAGAGGCTCCAAGCCTGTCAGGGTTCATGATCCAAATCGGTTTATAAAGGCATGCGCAACGGCTTTTAAACAGCTTGAGCAAAGCGAAGATGTGGCGCCGATGAGGGAGGCGGGAACCGCCTCTGCGGTAGAATTTGCCAATGAGGCAGGGCTTTTGCCCCATAAAAATTATAAAAACGCCACCTTTAGCAGTGCCTCAAAAATCGGGGATAAGGGTCAGGCAGACCAGCTGTGGCTGGGCAGCAACGCCTGTATGGGATGCCCTATCAGATGCAGTAAAATCGGGGCGGTTCGAACCGGAAAATATAAAGGCTTTATTACCGATATCATCGAATATGAATCAGCCGCGCTCTTGGGTTCCAATCTTGATATCTCCGATATCCGGGCGGTGGCACATCTAACCAAGTTGTGTGATCTGTATGGGATGGATTCCATGTCCACGGGAAACCTGATCGGGTTTGCCATGGAAGCCGGTGAAAAAGGGCTGATCAGTGCTCCTGAAGGAATAAATCTGACATTCGGGAATATTGAGGCCGCCGAGTTTTTAATCCACTCCATTGCTCTTAAAAATAACGAGATCGGTATCCTTCTGTCAAAAGGTGTCAGGCAGGCATCCCGTGAGATCGGGCACGATGCACAAAAGTTTGCCGTACATACAAAAGGACTTGAATCCCCGGCCTGGGGCCCCAGAGGGGTGTCCGGGATGGGACTTGCCCTGATGACAACAGACAGGGGTGGCTGCCACCAGCGGGGGTTTCCGGTGTCCTATGAACTGGAAGGAGAATATAAGGGTCGTAAAATTGATGCATTGTCACCTAAAAACAAGGCCGGGATGGTCATTGATCTCCAAAATTACGCAGCCGGGACAGATACCCTGGTGAAGTGTGATTTCGGCAGTTTCGGAATTTCCGATGCCGTCTATGCCCAAATGCTCAGTGCCGCCACGGGTCAAGATGTCGATCCCGCTGTTTTTGTTGAAACCGGAGAGCGTATCTGGAATCTTATCCGCTGTTTTAATCTGGATAACGGGATAGGTCATTCAGACGATACACTTCCGTCACGATTTGTTAAAGAACCACTTCCGGACGGGCCTGCAAAAGGCCACAGGATATCACATAAGGATATGGGCACCATGAAACAGGACTACTATAACTTAAGGGGATGGGACAAAAACGGCATTCCGCTTAAAGAGACCCTGGATCGATTGCGGTTGAAAAACCGTTGAAAAATGAATGTTAAGGATCGGCTCCAAAATTACGTGATCTTTTATTTTTAAAATATCCAGTTTTTTAAGGGTTTTTGGAAACAATTTGGATCAAGTTATTTTGTAACGATTCCTAAGAATGGACAGCGTGTGCTGGCTTGAGATTTAAAAGATGTATTGAAGAGGAATTGAACGGATGAGAGACAATTACGACTATATTATTGTTGGCGGCGGGTCCGCCGGGTGTGTTCTTGCCAATCGGTTAAGTGAAGATCCTTCAACGAGAGTTCTTGTGCTGGAAGCAGGGCGTCCCGATTATATCTGGGATGTTTTTATTCACATGCCGGCGGGATTGACCTTTCCCATTGGCAATAAATTTTATGACTGGTGCTATGAATCAGAATCAGAACCGTTCATGCACAACCGGAAAGTTTTCCATGGAAGAGGAAAAGTCTTAGGCGGTTCTTCCAGTATCAACGGGATGATTTATATCCGCGGAAATGCCATGGATTATGAAAAATGGGCCAAAGATGACGGGATGGGAAAATGGGATTATGCGCACAACCTGCCCTATTTCATGCGGGCTGAAAACCGCCTTAAAGGTCCGGACAGATATCACGGCACCAAGGGGCCGCTGATTCTTGAAACTGGGCCGTGTAAAAATCCGCTCTTTAATGCGTTTTTAAAATCTGCCCAGCAGGCGGGCTACCCTCTGACCGATGATGTCAACGGCTACCAGCAGGAAGGGTTTGGCCCCTTTGACCGCAATATCCATCGTGGCAGACGGATCAGTGCCGCCAGGGCCTATCTTCATCCTGTATTGAAAGAGCGGGACAACCTTGATTTGATCTGCAGGGCCATGACCACCCGGATTCTGTTTGACGGGAAAAAGGCGATCGGTGTTGAATTTGTAAAAGGTAAATCAAACCAGTTACAAACCGTTCATTCAGGCGAAGTGATCAGCTGTGGCGGTGCCATCAACTCGCCCCAGCTGCTTCAGTTGTCCGGTGTCGGAAACGGTGATGAATTAAATAAATTAGGAATAGATGTGGTTCATGACCTGCCGGGTGTGGGTGAAAATATGCAGGACCACCTGGAAGTGTATGTCCAGTACAAAAGCAAAAAACCGGTGTCCATGAACCCGGCCCTGAAATGGTGGAAAAAGCCGTTCATCGGTTACCAGTGGCTCTTTCACAGGGCAGGGGCTGCCGCCACCAACCATTTTGAAGCCGGCGGATTCATCAGAAGCAATGATGATGTGGACTACCCCAATATTCAGTTTCATTTTTTGCCGCTGGCCATCCGGTACGACGGCAGCCAGCCCAGCAGTGCCCATGGGTACCAGGTTCATGTGGGCCCCATGTACTCCAATTCCCTTGGATCGGTAAAGATCAAATCCACTGATCCTAAGGTGCACCCGGCGCTCAAGTTTAACTATCTTTCCACTGACCAGGACAAAAAAGAGTGGGTGGAAGCGGTTCGATGTGCCAGAAAAATCATGAATCAGTCTGCCTTTGATGAGTTCAACGATGGTGAAATATCTCCGGGGCCTGAGGTGGAGACGGACCAGGAGATCCTTGACTGGGTGGGGAAAGATGCTGAAACCGCGCTTCACCCGTCCTGCACCTGTAAAATGGGAAAGGACAAGATGGCGGTGGTTGACCCCGATTCAATGAAAGTCCACGGTATGGAAAACTTAAGGGTAGTGGATGCCTCGGTTATGCCGTACGTGACCAATGGGAATATATACGCCCCAACCATGATGGTGGCAGAAAAGGCATGTGATCTGATTTTGGGTAACAGCCTGGAAGCCCCGTCAGATGCCGGATTCTACAGGCATTCCAGGTGATTTATGGGGTTTAAACCAGGCTTACTTCTGTTTTAAAAAATCAAGCTGTTAAAACTTGTACCCGGCAACATCCTTCAACTTTTTTGCAAACAGGGATGTTACGCCGGGTACTTTTTTTTTAAGGTTTTACTCTAAATACCTAAAACCTGATACCTGACATCTAACACCTACCCGCCCCTCTTCATTATCAATTGTATCTTCGTGTCCTTTGCCTGCCACAGCTCATTGACCCAGTTGAAAAAATCCTTTTTAAATGTTGGGTCGTTAAAATAATCCCCCATGAGCGTTTGGGTGACGGGCATCACTTCGATATCAACAATAATGGTATTCACTTTGCCTGAAAGATAATCCCAGAAGTTTGGAATGCCATCCGGGTAGACAATGGTGATATTGATGACCTTGTGCAGATAATCCCCCATGGCACCCATGACAAAGGCAATGCCACCGGCTTTGGGCTTTAAAAGGTGGTGGAATTCACTGTTCTGGCGGACTCTTTTTTGCGGGGTAAAGCGGGTGCCTTCAACAAAATTCATGATGGAAACCGGGGTGTGTTTAAAACGCTGGCAGGCTTTTTTGGTGCTTTCAATATCTTTCCCTTTGAGTTTTGGGTTGGCCTGGATCTCTTTTTTGGAGTAACGCTTCATAAAGGGAAAATCCAGTGCCCACCAGGCAAGACCTAAAAAAGGTACCCAGATCAGCTCTTTTTTTAAGAAAAATTTGAGCATGGGAACCTTTTTATTCAATACGGTCTGAAGGGCAAGGATATCCACCCAGGACTGGTGGTTGGAGATGACCAGGTACCACTCTTTTTTTTCAAGCTGGGAAAGGCCCCTGATATCCCAGTTGATGTTGCAGAAAAGTTTGCAGTTTACTGTGTTAATGCTGATCCAGAGCGTGGCAATCCCGATTAAAAGTTTATCAATAACTACAATGAAGGAGTGCATTGGAAACACGATTTTCAGTGTGGACAAGATGATCAAAGGGACACTTAATATAATGGTGTTCGCCGTATACCCGGCAAGTGACAGGATTCCTTTGAGCAGGGGTGGTAAAAAATGAAACATGGCAGGCTCAGCTCTTTTTATAATTGGTAATATGTTTTTTAATGGTTCGTCTATCCAGTCCGGTCATTTTGGCCACTTTTTCATAGGTGCCGTATTGTTCATACAAAAGATTGCAATACCCGCAGACGAGATCTGCAACGGATATTTTTTTGTCACTGATCCCTGTGGTCAGTTTTTCCATAAGGGTTGCGGGCGGACCGGTCTGTATGCTTTTGCCCTTGTAATCCCTTCTTAAAAGGACACTTCGAACGCATTGTTCAAGTTCCCGGACGTTGCCTGGCCAGGGGTAGTCATTGCCCAGCTCCCGGTCAATAATCCTTTTTACTTTCCGGATAAGTTTTTCGGACCGGGTGCCGGTCATTCTTAAAATCGTAAAATCTAAAAGATCGTCCAGTTCGGACTGTGATTCCCGGATCCGTGTCCTTAAAGGCGGCACCTCGATGATATCGGAGCAGAGCCGGTAATAGAAATCATCCCTGAAAACCTTGCCGTTGATGATCTCCTCCTTAGGGCGGTTGGTGGCAGCAATGACGCGGCCATTGAAACGGGAGGCCTCGTGGGAGCCCACAGGAGAAAAGCTTCTTTCCTGGAGTACCCGCAGCAGCTTGATCTGCACATGGTTGGGTATCTCCCCGATTTCGTCCAGAAGGATCGATCCATGGGGGCTGCACCTGTCAAACACCCCCTGGTAATCATCCACAGCGCCGGTGAATGCACCCTTGGTGTGGCCGAACAGTTCCGATTCCAAGAGTGTTTCCGGGTATTGGGACAGGTTTAGAGAGGAGAATGCCCGGGTAAAGCTTTGTGTGAACCGCTGTTTTTTTTCATCAAAAGGGATATACCCGCTTGAGCCGATGGCCTTGGCAGCGGTCCCTTTACCGGTTCCGGTCTCCCCTAAAAGAAGGGTGGAAAAATCCTCCATCCGGTTCCATAAAACTTTATTGTAAAGGCCGATATTGTAGGTGAAGACGTTATACCAGAGATGTTTTTTCAGTTTCTTCATGGAGGGCCCTGTGCCCACAAGGGAAGATGAGATGAAATAAAACGCCCGCCGCAGCTGGTAGGAAAGTGCAAAATAATGGGCGATATGCCTGCTTTTAAATCCCTTGTCATAGAGCATTTTCATGGCATCTTCGGCAAAGGGAACCTTCACGGGCACATCCTGGGCTTTGATCTGGTCACGGATCAGCTGATCAAAATCATCCCTGAATTTATGGAAGATGGAAAATAAAAAAACAATGGTGATGATCTCTTTGTCCTGGCCGCTGTAGGCATTGATATCTGCCCGGTTCTGTTTTTCAAGGCTTTTAATTCTCCGGTCCACCTCCTTTATACATTCATCAATACTCTGCCTTCTGGAGGCAGAGGGGAAAAGCCCGGCGATTTTAAGATCCAGTTTTTCCCTTAAGTCGCTAAAGGGGTTGGCAAAGGCGGCATTGTGAACAGTACCGAAAAAATGGCGTTCTTTGGCATTCAGGCTGGCTTGTTTCACGATGGCCTCTTTCTTGGGTTATTATAGGTATTGTGCATTTTTGTACATTGAATGATCATCTAATGCAAGTTTAATTGCATCGGATTTTTCGATCTTGTGTGGGGATAGCTGCGATGGTCCGTGAATTCAGGGACTTATATATTTTTTTAGCCCTGGCACAATACTTGATAGGCAAGACTAAGGAAGTCGCGGGACAAAAGCTAAAAAACCTGCGGCCGACACAAACAAAAACTTAATGGAGATGTGGACCTATGATTAGAAGAATACTGAATTCAAGATTACCTTTAATGGTATACAATCCTGCAAAGGTCTTTGATGTAAAGTATTTTACAAAAATTTTCAGTGCCGGAGCGCTTCCGGTGTTTGATACTGAATTTTTAACGCACGATCAGATTATCAAAGCCGCCCAACAACTTTCTAAAGAGGATTTTTCCTTTGGTATACGGCTTAGTGCCCATGACAGTGAATTGATCAATAAAATAAAATTCCAGCAATTAGTCAATCTTGACCTTTTAACCGTACCCTTATCCAAAACCGATGTCCCGGCGGATTTTAAAGGATTCGGTGATACCAAAATCGTTCTTGAGATCCAGGATATCAACATCACGGAACATATCACAAAGGCAGACCCCCATGCGCTTATCTTAAAAGGCAATGAAGCCGGCGGCAAGGTTTCCAATTATTCCTCTTTTATCCTGATGCAGTGGTATCTGAAAAATAGTGACCTGCCGGTTTTTATCCATGGTGGTGTGGGCCGATACACGGCTGCCGGCATGTTTGCCGCAGGCGTATCCGGCCTTGTCATGGACAGTCAGCTGCTGATGACAGATGAGGCACCGGTGTCGGATAATTTTAAAAAGCTTCTGGCCAACGTGGATGAAAGTGATTCCACCGAGGTGGTATTCAATGGTGAGGAGATCTTCCGCGTTTTTGCCAAACTTGGGACCAAGGTGGTCAAGGATTTGAAGGTCACAGCGGTGGAGCTTGGCAAAGACCCGGACGGGCTTGCCAAAGTCTACAAGACGATCTGTGACAAGGTAACCGCCCTTGATGATCCGGATGCCCAGTATATCCAGTCTCTGTTTTATCTGGGCCAGGATGGTGTATTTGCCAAAGATTTT
Organism: uncultured Desulfobacula sp.; assembly: GCA_964562385.1. Taxonomy (GTDB): domain Bacteria; phylum Desulfobacterota; class Desulfobacteria; order Desulfobacterales; family Desulfobacteraceae; genus Desulfobacula. The sequence goes on along the minus strand of CAZLTD010000006.1, from coordinate 68,943 downwards.
GTCAAAGAATCCAGCAAAATTGAAGAGATCATCCCGGCATTTTTTAAAACCATTGGCGAGAACTTAAATTGTATCGATGCTTTCGATCCCATCCAGCCGGGCGCACCGTTTGCCAAAGACCAGGGCACAAAATTCCCCCTGATCCAGGGACCCATGGCCAATATTTCGGATAATTCCGATTTTGCCGGCAGGGTTTTAAAAGAGGGGGCGTTGCCGTTTTTTGCCGTGGGCAGTCTGCCCGTTGATCTGGCCGACACCATGATCAAAGACGGTTCTAAAAAATTGGATGTTTTTGGTGCAGGCCTTGTGGGGATTGAAGCCTTTAATCCCATGGTGAAACAGCACCTTGACATGGTGAAAAAATATAAGGTTCCTTATGCGCTTTTTGCCGGCGGAATCCCTTCCCAGGTGGCGGAACTTGAAAAGGCCGGTACCAAGACATATCTGCATACGCCTTCTGTTTCCATGATGGAGAACGCCATTCAAAACGGATGTAAACGATTTATCTTTGAAGGCGGCGAAGCCGGTGGCCATGTAGGAACCCTGTCTTCCATGGTGTTATGGGAAGATGCGATTGCCACGCTTTTAAACAAGGAGTATGACCTGTCCGACATGTATCTTGTTTTTGCCGGAGGGATATCCACCTGTTTTGCGTCGTTCTTCATCTCAGGGCTGACCTCATTTCTGGCAGCCCGGGGAGCGAAAATCGGTATCCAGGTCGGAACTGCATACCTGTTTGCCGATGAGATCGTGGATTCAAAAAGCATCAAGCGCCAGTACCAGGATATCATCATTAATGAAGACAAAACCGTGGTGATCGGTAAAAGTCTGGGATTGTGGTCAAGAACGGCCCCTACACAGTTTGCCAAAATGATGGTGGATTTAGAAGACCGGATGATCAAGGATAAAGAACCCCTTGATAAGAGAAAACGCTCCTTTGAAAAAAGAAATATCGGGTCACTGCTGATCGGGGCCAAAGGGTTTCTGCCTGATTTTAAAAACCCGGGACCTGAGAATTTTACCTGGTTTGAAGATGAAGACCATAAGGAAAAAGGTAATTTTCTGGTGGGTGACAGCCTGGCATTTTTTAAAGACGCCGTGACCATCCGACAGATCCACAATAAATATTTTAATGCCAAATCACGTCTTTACCGCAATATCAATTCCCTGGAGATTTTTTCCAGCCCCAAAAATAAAATCAATGATGAAATCGCAGTGGTGGGAATCGGGTGTACCCTTCCGGATGCAGATACGCCGGATGCTTTATGGGAAAACATTTTGGATAAAAAATATTCCATCAGCCCCATGCCCAAGGACCGCTTTAATCATGATCTGTATTATGATCCGGATAGAAGTGCAGAGGATAAAACCTATACGGTTCTGGCAGGGCACGTAGACAACTTTGAATTTGATGTGGAGCGGTTCGGTTATGCCCAGGGCAAGGATAAACGATTGTCCCGCAGCCAGAAGATGGTTCTGCAGACAGCTTACAAAGCAGTGGAAAATGCCGGGATGCTGACCGATGACAACCGGCTTTTGTGCGAAGATCCGTCCCGGGCCGCTGTTATTATCGCCACCTGTCTTTCCAATGAGCTGGGCAATGAACTGCAGCTTAAATACTGGTACCCTGAAGTGTTGTCCATGCTGGAAAAAACCGATGCCTGGGAAACATTAAGTGATGATGAGAAAAAAGCAGCCCAAAAGGCATTGCTTGAGGGCATGGAGGGTGAAAATCCCGGTTACGATCCGGTCCACGGAATCCTTCTAAATATTGAAGCCTCAAGGATTGCCAGACACCTGGGTGTCAGGGGCACCAACTATATCGTGGATGCCGCCTGTGCATCATCGGTGACCGCCCTGGATGCGGCTGTTGGAGAACTTCTGTCCGGTGACCATGATCAGGTGATCGTGGGCGGTGTTAACACGCACCTGGCCCCGGAATCCTTTATCGGATTTGCCAAAATGGGTACCCTGTCAAAGAAAGGCTCTTATCCGTTTGATGAGCGCGCTGACGGTTTTATCCTTGGAGAAGGATCGGTGGTCTTTGTGCTCAAACGGATGAAAGACGCTATCCGTGATAATAATAAAATTTTCGGTGTTATCAATGCCATTGGGTCCAGTTCCGACGGGAAAGGAAAGGCCATCGCCGCTCCCAACCCATCAGGTCAGGTGTTAAGTGTAAACCGGTGCTTTGAAAATATAAGAGAGGATATCACACCTGAAGATGTCGGATTTATTGAAGCCCACGGCACCTCAACCATTATTGGAGACCAGGCGGAACTTGAGACACTGAACACTATATATAAAAAATCAGGTGCCGGTATCAGTTCCATTAAATCCCAGATCGGCCATCTTCTGGGATGTGCCGGATCTGCAGGACTTTTAAAGGCATTACTGGCCGTACAAAAAGGCCAGCTGCCGCCCAATGGTCAATTCGACAAATTGTCTAAAAACCATGACCTTAACGATTCCTCCCTGTTTATTGTGGAGGATACAAAGGATTGGGACCAGGCTCCCAATGCATCCAGAAAAGCGGCTGTTTCCTCATACGGGTTCGGCGGCATCAATTACCACATTGTTGTGGAGCAGATGACCGAACAGTACCAGCTGGTAAAAAGGGATCTGTTTTCCGATCCTTCCTATGATTTTAATGATGACCGCATTGTCGTGGCAGGTCTGGGTGTTTTCCTGCCCGGTGCAAAAAATACGGATGAGTTCTGGAAAACACTTTCCACCGGCAAAAAACAATTGTCGGATATCCCCATAGAACACTTTGACAATGATCAATATGCCTCACTTGAAAAAGAGTCTTTTTATCGGCTTCCAAAGGTTAAGGCCGGCGTGGTCAAGGATTACAAATTTAATAACCTGAAATACCGGATGCCGCCCATGATGGTGAAATCCATTGAGCGCGGCCAGATTTTCGGTCTGGAAGCTGCCAATGAAGCTTTGGAGACTTCCGGTCTTTTGGAACAGCTTGATGCTGCCAATAAAGTGGGTGTCATTCTTGGCACCATTGCCGGGGAGCGCCAGAGCAAGAATATCATCCGGGTGAGAAAACAGCTGATCGGCAATGCACTGGCTGCGGCCAAAGACATTGACAGAACAAAGGCCCAGGATCTTTCCAACGCCATTGTGGAATCGATCCGGCAGGCAGTTCCTGAAAATAACGAAGATACAACACCAGGTCTTTTGTCCAATATTATCTCCGGCAGGATCGCCAACTATTTCGGGTTGAACGGCGCCAATTACGTGATTGACGCTTCCTGTGCCTCATCCTTTATTGCCATGCGAAATGCGGCCCGGAATCTGAAACACGGGGACCTTGATTTTGTTCTGGCCGGCGGTGTGGACACCAATTTGTACCCGGCAGTGCTCATGGCATTTAAACGTCTTGGCCTGCTGTCCGAAGGTGATTGCAACTTTTATGATTCAAGGGCTGACGGATATGTCATGGGAGAGGGGGCTGCCATCCACATCATGACGACTTATAAAAAGGCCCGGGAATACAACCTGGAGATCCTGGGTGAAATCAACGCGTCCGCTGTGCGGTCCAGTGTGCCGGACCATCTTCTGGCCCCTTCCGAGCAGACCTTTGTTAACACCATAAATGAAACGTACGAACAAAGCGGTATCCGAAAGTCCGATATTAACCATCTGGATCTGTTTGCATTTTCCAATGTGTTCGGAGATATCGTTGAAAAGCAGGTGATTGAGCACTGTTTTGACCATAAAATGAACTGTGGTAATGTCAAGGCTCAGTTCGGATACTTTAAGGCCGCCAACCCGGCCGTGGCCATGGCCAAACTGATGCTGATGAACAAGAATGGAAAAATGCTGCCCGATTTCAATTATGATCCCGAGCACTCCATATTAAATGACAGCAAGATCCTTAACCCGGCACAGGAGATGATCGGCCGGACCATGGGACAGCCGTTCCGGTTTGCGGCCAATGTGAACGGGATCGGAGGCAATCACTGCCATATGATCATGAGTACACTGCCGGCAGTGCTGGATCGTGAAAAACACGGTGCCATTGAAGCCGAATTCAAGGCAGCGTCCGGCGATGATATTGTGCTGATGGATCACGCCTATTCCGCAGATGCCAGGGGTAAAAAACTTCGTATGGTGGCGCTTTTGTCAGGCCAGGGAGCCCAGCGTCCCAGGATGATGAAAGATCTGTTTGAAAAGGATGACCATATCAGATCCATCATGGAACGGGGCGAGAAAATCTTTGTTGAGCAGCGAGGCTATTCATTGCTCGACATGATGTTCGGTACTGATGACGCGCTGAACTCCACCCAGAACACCCAGCCGGCGGTATTTCTTTCTTCAGCCGCGGTTTACAGCCGCCTGGCCCAGGAAGGGTTTGCACCCGATTATTTTATCGGTCACAGTGTCGGGGAATATACCGGGCTTTTCTGCGCCGGTATTTTAAGCTTTGATGATGCCATGCGTCTGATCATTAAACGGTCGGATCTCATGTACGAAGCCACCTTAAGCGTGCCCGGCAAGATCATGGTGGTATTTAAAAATGAAAAAGAGACAGAACACCTGATCCGCAAATCCTTTGTGTCCGATATCTACATTACCAATAAAAACAGTGAAAAACAGACAGCTGTCTCTGGTAAGGCAGATGAGATCGACAAGTTCTGCACCTTTTTAACCCAGCAGGAGGTTTTTCATAAAAAACTCAACCTGACCGGTGCCTTTCATACACCACTTTTAGCCGATGCTTCCAATAAGCTTCGTGCCTACCTGGACACGGTAAATTTTAATGATGCCCATTTTGGGAAAATTATCTCCAACGCACTGGCACGGCCTTATCCCAAACGGGTTGAAGAGGTCAAAGACCTTCTGGCAAAACAGATTGTGTCACCGGTGGAGTTTATCCGTTCTATTGAACATGTTTACGTGTCCGGTCGGACCCATTTTATAGAGATCGGTCCGTCGCGTCTTCTGGTGAACCTGTTGAAAAATATCAATATCGCCGAGTACGGTACTGCCGTTTCCGTGGATGACAAGACAGGGGAAATCAAATCCTTTGAAGCATGCAGAAAATATTTGCTGGAATACAATAGTATCTTTGAGGCCAAAAATGTTCCAACAAAGATGCCGCATCCTGTGATTGAAAAATCAGACCAGGAACTGCCCCTGGAAATGTCCGAGGATTTTGACTCCTTTAAGGAAAATAACCAGGAGCTGGTTGACCAGATCCTGTTCAAGGAGTATCAGCGACAGAAGAGAGAATCTGCCATCCAGGCCATTGAACGGTATGATTTCAATACCAACAAGATCCTGATTTCCGGTGTGTCCGTCGGACTTCCCGGAAAGGCCCGCAAGGTTTTTGCCCAGGACAACTTTGATGCGATCCTGAACGGCAAAAATTTTATCGAACCCCTCACCGTGGAAGCACAGGAACGGTTCACCGATAAAAACATCACCAAATTGTACAAGCAGCCCGACGGTAATGCACGGTTTGTCCAGATTACCAAAACAGAGGATGTTATCCACCTGGCCGGCCAGTTGGGGTACTTTGATCTTAATGACGAGTACGGGATCAAGGAGCAGTATGATATCAGTATGGCCATTGGTATTGCAGCCGGAATCGAGGCGTTAAAAGATGCCAACATCCCGCTGGTGATGCAGTATAAGAAAGTCAAGGATGGAAAGACGCTGATTCCGGACGGGTTTGCCCTGCCTGAAGAGATGCAGGAGGACACAGGGGTCATCATTACCTCGCTGTGGCCCAACGGTGAAACATTGATCAGCGAACTTGAAAAATATTTTTATGAGAAAATGTTCCTTGAACCCTATGAAGAGTTTGAAAACATCTATTATTTCCTCATGGAAAAGATCAAGGATCTGGATATCAAGGAGGAGTTGACCGAATGGTTCTTCAAAGCCAAGTCGAGAAAAAGATCCGATTTCCAGACGTATAAGTTTGACCGGGATTTTCTGGCCAATGCCTGTCCATTAGGGTCAGCACACCTGGCCCAGATCGTTAAGGCTAAAGGTCCCAACACTCTTGTCTCCTCAGCCTGTGCATCCACGACGCTGGCCATCGGCATTGCCGAGGACTGGATTCGTGTAGGACGCTGTAAACGGGTACTGGTAGTGGGCGGTGAGAATGCCACATCCCCAAGACAGGCCCAGTGGGTGGGGTCAGGTTTTCTGGCACTGGGAGCCGCCACCATTAAAAAGAGAGTATCGGAAGCGGCCAAACCTTTTGACGAAGATAGAAACGGGACTATCCTGGGATCCGGCGCTGTGGGGCTTGTTGTTGAAGCCGAGGCGTGTGCCAAAAGACGCGGCATGAACGGCCAGTGTGAGATTCTGGGCACCCATATCGCCAACTCTGCGTACCACACCTATAATATTGACGTGCCGCACATGTCCCGTGAGATGAAAAAATTCATCGACAAGGTGGAAAAGCAGAACAGCCTGAAAAAGGAAGACTATGCGGACAAGCTTTTGTTCATGTCCCATGAAACCTATACCCCGGCACGGGGCGGCAGTGCGGATGCTGAAGTCACCGCCCTTGAGACCGCTTTTTCCGGACATCTGGACAGCATCTGTATTTCCAATACCAAAGGCTTTACCGGGCATACGCTGGGCGCCGCCATTGAAGATGTGGTTCTGGTCAAGGCTCTTCAGAAAAGAAAGGCACCGCCCATTGCCAATCTGCAGAAAATACCCGAACATTTCAGGCGGCTGAACTTTTCCGGCCAGGACAACATCGATTCCGAGTACGGCCTGCATCTTGCGGCCGGGTTCGGATCCCATTTTGCATTCATGTTTGTCAAACGGGTGGAAGAGAACGTGGTTGAAGGCAATGCCAGATATCAGGCATGGCTGCAGCAGGTCACCGGCTCGGCCAACCCGGAGCTTAAGCTTATCGATAATACGCTGTGTGCGGTTGCCGGTGGGGAAGCGCTGCCGAACACAGGCCAGGACCTGCCCAAGATTGATGTCCCGGCGGAAAAACCTGTGATCCCGGCCATGCCTGCGGCACCGGTTGCCAAAGCTGTTGTCAAAGAAGCGCCTGTAATTGAAAAAGTGGAAAAAATACCGGTTGTTGAAACGGCAGCGGATCAAACCTCCGCTCTGGATACCATCAAAAATATCATTGCCGAGCAGACCGGTTATACCGCGGACATGCTGGAAGATGATCTGGATCTGGAAGCGGATCTGGGGATTGATACGGTAAAGCAGGTGGAAATTTTCGGAAACATTGCCTCTCATTTTGAATTCTCCGTACCGGATGATTTAAAGCTGCGGGACTTGAACACCATTGCAAGACTTGGCGAGTATATTGCCACCAAAGTGGATCTGCCAACGACCGCCGCCGAACCTGCGGCGCAACCCCAGGCAGCATCCCAGGCAGCACCATCAAATGCCCTTGCCATGATCAAGGATGTGATTGCCGAGCAGACCGGTTATACTGCGGATATGCTGGAAGATGACCTGGATCTGGAAGCAGACCTGGGGATTGATACGGTAAAGCAGGTGGAAATATTCGGCAAAATCGCCTCCACCTTCGGGTTCTCCGTACCGGATGATTTAAAACTGCGGGACTTGAACACCATTGCCCGGCTGGCAGAGTATATCCACCAGCGCGTGGGAGATGATGCGCCAGCGACCCCGGAACAAAATGCCCCTGAAGTACAAACTGCCGCACAGGACACAACCGATGCCCTGGCCATTATTAAAGATGTGATTGCCGAGCAGACCGGTTATACAGCGGACATGCTGGAAGATGACCTGGATCTGGAAGCGGACCTGGGGATTGATACGGTAAAACAGGTGGAAATTTTCGGTAAGGTCGCCTCAACATTCGGCTTTGCCGTGCCCGATGATTTAAAACTGCGGGATCTGAACACCATTGCCAAACTGGGCGCCTATATCAACGACAGGGTGGCCCCTTCTGCTGCTGAACAATCTGTTCAAAAACCTGTTGAACAGGTTACATCAGGTGCTCCGGCTGCCGAGGCAACAAGTATGGATGTCAGCGCAACGGTGAAAGATGTCATTGCCCAGCAGACAGGATACACACCGGATATGCTGGAAGACGACCTGGATCTGGAAGCGGATCTGGGAATTGACACGGTGAAACAGGTGGAGATCTTCGGCAAGGTAGCATCCACGTTTGGATTCTCTGTGCCGGATGACCTAAAATTAAGAGATTTGAACACCATCGCCAAATTGTCCGAGTATATACAAGGCCAGACAGCCACAGCACCGGCATCAACCGATGAACCGGAAGCGGTCAAAGCTGTTGAAACCCGGGACAGTGGGAGCGTTGTTGAAACGGTAACACCGGATGATGAATTTCCCGATCCAGCCTCCCCGATCAAGCGGCTTTTAGTCAGCACCCGGGAATCAGATATACCCCAAAAAAGTGACAGGGATTTTTCAGGCAAGACCCTGCTGGTCTCCCAGGACGCTCATGGGTTTTCAAAGCAGGTGATTGCCCTGATTAAAAAGAAAAAAGGCAAGGTGATCACGGTTGGCGGGAAAAAAGCTGATTTTGCGATGGACCTGACCGACGTTAAGGTGGTTGAAGAAAGAATAGAAGCGTTTAAAGCCAAATACGGCCAGGTTGACGGATTTATCCACCTGGCAGGCCTGGATTACTATTTTGACGGCAAAAACGGAAAGGCAGACAGCGATAATTCTCTTGGAACTACGATCAAGTCGACCTTTGCCATCCTCAAGGGCCTGTTTGATGTTCTGGATCGAAAAGAAACCTATGTGGGCACCATTACCTTTGATTCGGTGATTTTCCCCTACATGGCGGACGGTGGTCCCATCCATCCCATGTTCGGAGGGCTCTCAGGCCTTTTGAAAACCGCTAACAAGGAACTTGAAAACAGCCAGGTCAAGGTGGTGGATTTCTCCTATAAACAGCCCAAGAAGAGCCTGAAACGGATCTGTGAAATTTTTGTTAATGAATTGCTCAGTGATGATACGCAGGTGGAAGTGGGATATAAAAACAAGAAACGGTATGTCCTGTCCATGGCACCGTCCATTGCAGACAGAACCAACCCCGTTATTTCCCAAAACGATACCATGATGGTAACCGGCGGGGCCGGGGGCATCACCTATGAGATCATCAAACAGGTGGTCGAGAAATACAAGGTGAACCTGGTGATCCTGGATATCAACGATATCTACAGTACCGATGCCAAATACCTGGACAAATCCAGCACCCAGCCCGAGCTGATGGCCATGCTGCGGGATGATATGCCGGGCGTTAAACCGGTTGAGGTCAAACGGGCACTTGACCGGCTGATGCGGGTGCGCACCAGTGTGGAGAATATTGAATATCTGCAGTCACAGGGTGTCAGCGTGGAGTATAATTGTGTGGATGTCACCGACTTTGAGGCGGTCAAAGCGGCCGTGGACAAGTATGACAAGATCGACGGGATTTTCCATGCCGCCGGTATGGAGATGAGCCAGTTTATCGCCAAAAAGGAACTCTGGTCCTTTGAACTGGTGGTGGATGTCAAGGTCAAGGGTATGCGCAATTTGCTTGCCGCATTCGAGGGCCGGGATTACAAGTACTTTTTCACCTTCTCTTCGGTTACCGCACGGTTTGGCAATGAAGGCCAGGTGGATTATACGGCTGCCAATGATTATCTGGGCAAGACATTGTTCGCTCAGAAACAGCAGCATCCGGACAGAACCTACAAGGTCTATGCCTGGACCGCCTGGGGCGGTGTGGGTATGGCCACCAACCCAACGGTTAAAAAGGTGCTCGAAGAAAGGGGCATCCAGTTCCTTCCCATGGAACAGGGCGTCAAATTCTTTATGGCGGATCTGCTGGATAAATCCGAATCTGAAATGGTTTTTTCAGGGCTTGATTACTCCTTTGACCGTGACGGTCTTTTGGGTGACCCTTCGGATGCACCATTCCCGTTCCTGGATACACCGGTGGAGAAAACCGACACCAGCATGACCTATTCACGGGTTTTAGACATCGAACGGGACGTGTTTCTGCATGACCACACCATGGGCGATGTGCCGCTGTTCCTGGGTTCCACCGGAATTGAGACCATGGCCCAAATGGCGGGAAGCCTTGCCGGGGAGCGGCAATTTGTGGAACTGACCGATTTTTCCATTCCATACGGGATTAAGCTGTTAAAAGGCCGGCCCAAAGAGTTGCTGATTTCAGGTGATAAAGACAGTGACGGAAACTTTGACTGCACCATAACCTCGCAGTTCAAGAACCCCAAAGGCGTGGCCATGGGAGATCCCAAGCTGCATTACCAGGGGAAATACAGGTTTGAAGATAAACAGCTCAAACCTAAAAAGATCGCGTTGCCTGAATTTTCACCGGTTTCCTTTGACACGGATGTGGAAACCCTGGTCTACCATCCAAGGCGCCTTTTCATGTTCGGTCTTTTTGGTACGATTACCGATATCAACTCTTTTGACGGGAAAACCCTGATTACAACAGTGTCTGATACCAGTGATAAGGAATTTTTTAAAGGTGTGAAAGATCCCAGGTTTGTGGCAGCACCGGTTCTGGTGGATGCCATGTTCCAGACCGGGGGCCTTTTGGAGTTCTTTACCACATCCAGGACAGTGCTGCCGTACAAGATCAATTCTTTGAAATTCTACAAAGATGTTGAAAGGAATAAGGATTATTTCTGCATTACGGAAAAAATGGCGTCCGGGGATGAAACCAATACCTATAACCTGAAGTTGGTTGATGACAAGGGCAACCTTTTCATCGAAGTGGATGCGTTCCAGATGGTGAAACTGAACCGGCTGGATCCGGACGACAGGATCGATGACAAGGTCAGCTTTGCCAATTCGAAAAAGGTATCCGAAGCGGTTGTAGATTCATAAATCACTTACCCCAAACAAACCGCTGCTGGCAATCATTGTCAGCAGCGGTTTGTTATCTGCCTGAACTGTTTTTTGATCACGCGGTCATTGCTCCAGCTTTCATTTAAAGAAAATTGCTATTGCCGGTTTAAAGCCGGTATTTGCATTTTGACGCTTTTATCGTTAAAATTAAAAGTTGTTTGTGCAACATGGAAGAAAAAGGGGACTCCATGGAGAAAAGACAGGTTATTGATACCATAAAAAACCATCTTTACCGGCAATTTCCCAAAACCTGCTCAAGCTGCGGTAAACGATATCCCACCCTGGCTATATACATTAAGCAGACCACCCATGTCGGGAAACCGATATCTTATGATGCCCAGGCGAATGATTGGAAACCCCAAAAGCCTGTTGGCTCAATGTCGCTTTCCAATTGTGAATGCGGTTCTTCACTGTCCTTGGATTCTCGGGGCATGGGCGTTTTTGCACTGTGGCGGTTAATGGCCTGGGCACGAAAACAGGCAAAATCAAAAGGGGTTGAAGTCGACGATGTTTTGGCCGACTTGCGAAAAGAAATCGACGACAGCGTTTTAAAAGATGAAAAATCAAGGCGATGAACAATCTGGCCCTGCGATAATTGATAGCAGATGAGTTTTACCCTGTTTAACAAAGGTTAAAAAAGTCTGAAAATATCGATATTCAAAAATACGATAAGATTGCTGCTCCGGGACCATCTGGTACAGCACAGACCAGGGCATTGCCCCCGGCAGGACATTGACAGAAACTGAATGTTTTTTTTGATCCGGCTGGCTTTGGAATTCTGAAATAAAATTGACCTTTAGTGAATGACTCTTTTCTTGACTTCAAAGAATGAAAATCCGATACTGATATTATTCTCGATTTGAATATATTTCAGATCATTGTAGTATCCATATATGCGGAGTGTCAGCACGAAAATCCTTTCTTGATCTAAAAAAAGACTTAGGACGATTTATGGCGATACCGGCGAATAACCTTTCAGCAGACCAAAAGCAATCAGAAAACGGGGAGAAGAAATACACCATTTTGTTTGTGGACGATGAAAGGGAAATCTTAAGCGCCCTTGTCCGGATTTTCAGGAAAGAGCCCTACCGTATCCTGACAGCACAGTCGGCCGCCAAGGCATGGCAATTGCTCAAGGAAAAAACCGTTCATGTTATTGTCAGTGACCTTAGAATGCCTCATTTCAGCGGTGCAAAATTGTTGGAAAAGGCAAAAACTGTATTCCCGGATGTGATGCGAATTATGCTCACCGGATATGCCGACATTGATTCGGTCATGGAAGCGGTCAACCAGGGAGCAGTATACAAGTTTATTACAAAACCCTGGAATGATCAGGATCTGAAGCTGTCGATCCGGCTGGCACTGGTTCAGCACGACCTTCAGGCAGAGAATCGCAGGCTAAAAGCCGCACAGCAGCAGCAGATAAAAAACATCGATAAATTGTCCAAGTTTATTAACAAAAGCGGGCTGCCGAAAGTAATGCTCAAACACAAAATACTTAAGAAAAAAGATCTTGAAAAGGCACAGGCCGTTCAAAAGGATACCGGAGAGATTTTTACATCGGTTTTGGTCAAACTTGGGGTAATGCAGGAGGAGCAGGTCGCGTCCATATTGAAAGATTATTTGAAGATAGAGACCCTTGAACTTGATGGTGTCAATATCCCAGTTTCCATGACATCACTGGTTCCCAAAGAAGTCTGCGTCAATAATGTACTGATCCCAATTAAAAAAGCAGGGAACTCTTTAACCGTTGCCATGGCCGACCCCACGGATACCATGAAAATAGAAGCATTGAAATTTTTAACCGGTCTTACCATTGAGCCTGTGGCGGCATTCCAAAAACAGATTCTGGATAAAATTGGTGATATATATGAGCTGTTGGAGCGGCCTGACAATGAACCCGTGGCGCTGGTGGATATCGAGGTCCAGGACTCAATCGTAATTGTCATTGCCAAAGAAGAGGAAAATCCGGATATCGCAGACCTATTTATCGGTTCGTCCAGTCCATCCCCGGTGCAGGTGGTCAACGCCATTGTCGCAGATGCTTTGAACCAGGGTGCGTCAGATGTGCACATTGAACCCAAGAGCCGGTATGTCATGGTACGGCATCGGATCAACGGGCTTCTGTTTGATAAGATGCATATCCCCTTGTCTTTTTTAAATGCCATTGTTTCCCGTATAAAGGTCATGGCGGAACTGGATATATCCGAGAGAAGACGGCCCCAGGACGGCAGGATCACCATACAGACATCCACGCGTATGGTGGATGTCAGATTGTCCACTCTGCCTACGGTTCTGGGGGAGAAAATTGTTTTCCGGATTCTCGACAGAAATTCTCCGATAAAGGACATTGACGAGCTGGGAATGTCGGACAATCAGATCGAGCTTGTCACCCAGATGGTACAAAAACCCCAGGGGTGTCTTCTGGTTACAGGGCCCACCGGCAGTGGAAAAACAAGTACCCTGTATTCTCTGATACAGAGAACCGCCACCATCCATAAAAACTACTCCACCATAGAAGACCCGGTAGAGTATTTCATGGACAAGGCAGAGCAGGTGATGATCAAGGAAAAGATCGGGCTGACTTTTCCCCTCGTGCTTAGAGCGCTGCTGCGCCAGGATCCGGACACAATTATGCTGGGTGAGATTCGGGATTTCGAAACCGCCGAGGTCGCATTCCATGCTGCCTTGACCGGACATACCGTGCTGAGTACAGTGCATACCAATTCCTGTATCGCCACCATAACACGACTTCTGGATATGGGGGTTCAGTCACATGTGATCAGTGCATCACTCAACGGGGTCATAGCCCAGCGTCTGGTCAGAAGAATCTGTCCCCAGTGTATGGTTGATGAATCTCCGTCAATGAAAATGAAGCACCTTTTGGGACTTGAAAAAGGCAGTCCGCTGAAAGCTAAAAAGGGGCAGGGGTGCGCTAAGTGTGAACAGACCGGGTACAAAGGCCGCACTGGGATCTATGAGGTCCTTAATATCAATGGTGAAATCGCGGTACTGCTGCAGCAACAGACCACGGAAGACGAGCTGATGAGAACGGCTGTTCTTAACGGTATGCAGACCCTGTATGACAGCGGCATGGAAAAAATAAACATGGGCATCACCACCTGTGAAGAAGTTTTAAGGGTGCTGGGACCGCAAAACCTGCTTAAATTCAGATGCCCCTTTTGCGATAAGATGCTCACAGAGCGTTTTAATTTTTGCCCCTTTTGCGGTAAACCATCCCATCCCCAGTGTCCAAAATGCCATAGGCTTCTTGAAAAAGAATGGCAGGCATGCCCGGATTGCGGCACACTGGTCCGGAATGAATAAACCTGAAATCTTCCAATCAATACCGCTGAAATTCCAGCCACTGCTGGTTGTTTTTAGGGCGTAACTATGGTTATACTGGTTTTTTCAAATTCGTGTTATTTCAATAAAAGGGAGGATATAATGGAACTTAAAACCTTGTTAATAGACAATCCGGATGAACTGAATTTTATCCTGGGGCATGCCCATTTTATCAAAACCGTGGAAGATGTCCATGAGGCCATCGTCTGCACGGTGCCCAATGCCAAATTCGGCGTGGCATTCTGCGAGGCGTCCATGGAGTGCCTGGTCCGATACAGCGGCACGGACGACGAAATGATCGAGCTTGCCAAAAAAAATGCCTATGCCCTGTCCGCCGGCCACTCCTTTATTATTTTTATGAAAGATATGTTTCCCATCAATATTTTAAACACCATTAAAAATATCCCGGAGGTCGCCAGGGTCCACTGCGCCACGGCCAACCCGGTTGAGGTGATTATTGCCGAAACAGACCAGGGCCGGGGGATCTTGGGTGTCATTGACGGGTTCTCATCCAAGGGTATTGAGACGGACGAGGATATTGAAAAGCGCAAAGGTTTTTTAAGGATGATCGGGTATAAAATGTAAAAAAGGAGTTGATACGATCAATGGATATTATAACTCATCAGTCTATAGATGCTGAACTTTGTGGAACGCCTGTCACCGTAGAAGAGGGTTACAGCAGGATCGAATATGTAACAACACCGAGAATGGCAGCCGATTCCTCCGGTCTTGTTCACGGCGGATTTGTTTTTGGCCTGGCTGACTATGCGGCCATGCTCGCGGTGAATCACCCGAATGTGGTTCTCGGCAGTGCCGATGTCAGATTCACAAAACCGGTAAAAACCGATGAATCAATTTTTGCCGAGGCCAAAGTGGTTTCCAGTGAAGGCAAAAAGCATGTTGTGTCAGTTGTGGTCAGCCGCGAAAACAAAGCAGTATTCAAAGGTGAATTCACCTGTTTTGTACTGGACAAGCATATTCTGGATGGTTGATTGCAATTTTATCCGATGATGTGCTTTGGGACAATAAAGCACACCATCGGGGTGTGGTTTCAATGTCACGGGTCTAACCCGGATATTTCACGAAACGAGTTTGTTTCCTGCATTATAGGACACAATAGTATTATAACCGATGTCTATCATTGAATATTCTAATATTATTACTCAAATTCACATGAAATATCCGGTCTAATCGCCGTCCAGCATCCTGCCGATGCCGCCCAAAAGCGAGCCTTCTCCCTTGCTGGTGCCGCCTGCAGACGGGGCGTGCCGGATAATCCGGTCAGCCAGGCGTGAGAAGGGCAGGCTTTGCAGGTAGACGGTGCCGTGTCCCTGCAGGGTGGCTAAAAACAGCCCCTCACCACCAAAGAACATCGATTTTAAATTCCCGGCCCGCTGGATATCATAATCGATTCCGGGGCTGAATCCCACAATACAGCCGGTATCCACACGGATGGTTTCGCCTTTGAGTTCTTTTTTAACAATGGTACCGCCGGCATGGATAAAGGCCATGCCGTCTCCTAAAAGACGCTGGAGAATAAAGCCCTCACCGCCAAAAAAACCGGCACCGAGTTTTTGATTAAAGGCAATGGAGACTTCGGTGCCCAGGGCTGCACACAAGAAAGCATCTTTCTGGCAGATCAGATCTCCACCGATTTTCGACATGTCCACAGGGATAATCTTCCCCGGATAGGGGGCGCTGAAGGCCACACGTTTTTTCCCCGACCCCGTGTTGGTAAAATGGGTGATAAAAAGGGATTCGCCTGAAACCGCCCTTTTGCCGGCATCAAAGAGCTTGCCCATAAACCCTTTATCCGGCTGGGACCCATCCCCCATTTTGGCTTCAAAGCTGATCCCGTCTTCCATCCAGTTCATGGCACCGGCCTCGGCAATGACCACCTCACCGGGATCCAGTTCCACCTCCACGGTCTGCATGTCATCTCCAAATATCTCATAGTCGACTTCGTGGCATTTCATTTGACACCTCCTGCAAATATGGGTTGTGAATCGTCTGTTTTTACGGATAGGTCATCATACACTTTTTCATACACTTATTTAAATTATTTTGAATTTTTTGCGATAGGCCGTGGGCGACAGCCCGGTAATCCTTTTAAAAAGTCTGCGAAAAGAGCTTGTATCTTCGTATCCTGCGGCCCGGGTGATCTGATCAACGGTTTTTGTATCTGTTTCCAGCAGGGATTTTGCTTTTGAGATACGCAGGTGCTGCAGGTATTCAAGGGGGGTGTTTCCGGTGGCTTTTTTGAACCGCCTTGCAAAGGTCCGTTGGCCTAAATTGACCTTGTCTGCGAGGGTGTCCACGGACAGGGGGTTGGCCAGGTGTTCTTCCATGAATGCCTGGGCAATTAAGATGTCTTTATCCCTATGGGTGGTATTAAATTTAAAACTTGTGTAGGGCGCCTGGGACTGTCTGACCGGATCAATTAAAAAGGTTTTGGACAGGGTGGATGCAAGAGTGTCGGACCCGAACCGCTTCACGATGTATAGTGCAAGGTCCATATAGGCCGTCACGCCGCCTGCCGTGATGATATCGCCTTCATCAACGATCATTTTCTCTTTTTCAGAGTAACGTCAGGGAACCGGGATTTAAAGTCATCAGCCAGAAGCCAGTGCGTGGTGGCGCTTTTGTTGTTTAAAATTCCTGTTTTGGCTGCCAGAAAAACACCGGCGCACACCGCGCAACTGGATGTGGGCGGGTCTATTTTAATGCCCGTAAAAGAGCTCCTGAAATTTGTACGAACTGCCCCTAAAAAAGTGGTGGCCAACCATATGGAGGCCTTAAACCATTGTCCCACCACCCGGGAAGTGCTGCGCCAAGTGCTTGAAAAAAATTACCTGCTGGATAAAATCCTTATTCCCGCAGACGGAGAGACACTAAATTTTTAAGAAGTAAGAGTGGTACTGAATAAATCATTGACTTTTACCTGCCGCCGATAGCTATAATCTGATGACTCGCATTAAAAAGGGACTGTGGATAATGGCATATGTTGCGGCGTTAAAACCAGATAAAAATGAAATCATCATCACCCTGGGCGGGGAGGATTACCACCTGATGGTGACATGCACGGCAAGTTTTTATATTCCCGAGGCATCGATTTGTAAACCCGGTCACGGCGATGCCTTTGTCTTTAATTCCTGGAAAAGGCTGGATGCTGATCCCCGGGACAGACGGCAGGACCTTGAGACGCACCTGTTTTTTACAGGGTCGCAATTGTTGTCCCTGCTGGAAACCTGCGGCATGGAAAATACCGCCAATTTAGAAATTATTGAGCAGTTGAGTCCAACATTGTCAAGGTCTTTTCAAACAGCCCGGATAAAGTGAAAGCAGGCATAAAATCTATAAAAAATGGATGATAAAAACTAAGGGAGCATAGATTAAGACAGCATGAAGGATATACGATTCGATGACAGGGTGGCCATTGTCACCGGTGCAGGAGAGGGGATCGGCAAAGAGTATGCCCTTGACCTGGCAAAACGGGGCGCAAAAGTGGTGGTCAATGATATTGGCCGCCATCCCAAAACAGGTTACACGGCAGATCAGGTGGTGGCCCAGATTAAACAGCAGGGCGGGCAGGCTGTAGCCTGTTATGAATCCGTGGCCACCATGGCCGGTGGACAAAAAATTGTGGACACCGCCCTGGAACATTTTAGGAAAGTGGATATTCTGGTCTGCAACGCCGGGATATTGCGTGACCGCACCTTTATGAAGATGAGTGAAACGGAGTGGGATGATGTGATATCGGTTCATCTGAAAGGGACATTCTGCGTGACCCAGCCTGCGGTCAAAGCCATGAAGGAAAACAACTACGGCAGAATCGTTTTTACAGCATCATCTTCGGGCATGTACGGCAATTTCGGGCAGTCCAACTACGGGGCGGCAAAAATGGGTATTATCGGCATCATGAATACCCTGAAACTGGAAGTTTCCAGATACAATATCAAGGTTAACACGGTGGCCCCCAATGCCGATACCGGCATGACAAAGGGCGTGTTCCCCGATGAGGTGGCAAAGCGCATCAAACCGCAGTTCAACACCCCCATTGTAACCTGGCTCTGCTCCGAGGAAAATAAGGATTCGGGCCTTGCCTTTACCATGAGTGCGGGATGGTTTGCCAGATCCGCCATGGTGTCGGGCAAAGGGGTCTGCATCGGGGATGCACAACGACCCATTGACGCCGAAGAGGTTCGGGCCCGGTTTGAAGCTATCAAGGATATCGACGGGGCAAAGGAATATGAGCACTGCGGCCTGATATATGCCCTGGGCCGCCCGTTAACAGGCCGGTAGGGTGGCAATGGACTATTATCCCAGGCTGGCCAGATCCATTGATTTTATCGAAGATAATTTAAGCGATGAAATTTCCCTGGAAAAGGTGTCGCAGCACGCCTACAGTTCGCTGTCCCATTTCCACCGGATTTTTGCGTTTATGACAGGATTCACCATGAAAGTCTATATTCGTAAAAGACGGTTGAGCGTGGCAGCCCACGAATTGATCTGCACGGACCAGAACGTCCTGGATATCGCCTTGAAGTACCAGTACCAGACCCATGAAACCTTTACCCGGGCCTTTAAAAAAGAGTTCAACATGAACCCGGGGCAGTTTCGGAAAAAAAAGCGGGAGCATGTCCTGTTTGAAAAAATAGATATTTTTAAGCCCGAGTATAAAAATAAATTTGTGGACAAAGACATTGCTCTCAGATTTGTGACTTATAATGAATTTACCGTGACCGGATTCGGGATTGACACCTCGCTTGAAGAAGACCGGGTGGCAGACGATATCCCGGGGTTCATGGAAGAATTTTTTTCCGGCAACAGGGCGCAGCAGATTCCCGGGATTATTAATCCCAATTTGTTTTACGGGATCTACTCCAATTTGGATGCTCATAACAATTTCAGGTTTTCCATCGCCTATGAAACTGCCCCCTTAAAAGATCTGCCAAAGGGCATGGAACAGCACCGGATCTCGCCCCGAAACTATGCCGTGTTCACGGCAAAGGGTCCCATACCTGAAAAACTGGTCAATGCCTGGCATTATATCTACGGCAGCTGGCTGCCCAATTCAAACTATGAGCGGGAAAAGGGCATTGATTTTGAAGCGTATGACACGGCCAAACTCGGTGAAACATCCGGCAGCGTGGATATCTATATTCCGCTGAAAATTGTTCAACAATGATACAAAATGTCAAGAATCTGTTTTTCTGATCATCTATAATCCATTCAAATGATTCAGATCGCCCGGGAAATACCGGGCAGATCAAACCAGACCCGGATATCCGGGCAAACCCGATTTTTTTAAAATCAAGGAGAATACCATGGATTATACGATCGAAACCTTTGAAGGATGCACCATAGAAGGATTAAAAAAAAGAACCGACAACAGCCGGGCCATGCAGGTCATCCCCGGGTTATGGGAAACCTTTTTTAAAGACAATACACTGTCACGGATCAGTGAGCCTGTCGCTGAACCTTATGTCTATGGGGTTTATACGGCCTATGAAAGCGATGAGCACGGGGAGTACGATTTTGTACTGGGCGGCAGATCCAAAGGGAGCGGGGCATCCCCGGGTCTGGAGCTGGTTGGCATTCCAAACGGGAATTATGCTGTTTTCACCGCCCCTGGCACAGACCAGGTCATTGCCGCCTGGCAGAAGATCTGGCAGACAAAATTAAAAAGAACCTATGTCAGCGATTTTGAATGCTATGATCAAAAAACAGGGCAGGTGAAGATATATGTGGGGGTTTGTTAGGGGTCAGGTATCAGCGGTTAGGTATCAGGTGGCAGGTTGTTGGCAGAGTGGAGAATCGTTTTCGTTCTGACGCCTGGCAGCTAATCGCTAACCGCTTCCCATCAAAACGTAATAACCTCATACCCTTTTTCAATGAATGCGGCCATGGACGGGTGGCCGGACATATCGTCAATAAAAGGGATCTGCTGGGCTTCAATATCCTTGTCTACCCCTAATTTCACGGAGCAGGCCCGGCAGGCCCCGTGAATAATCCCGGCTTTTTTAGCTTTTTCATACAGCATGTTCAGCATGTGTCCGGGTTGTGACATCAACGGCACCAGGGTCAGGGCCTCACCTTCCAGGATGATCAGGCCGTCCCGGCCTTTTTCATGGAGGTCAATTCCGTTAAGCAGTACGTGGATAAAGCACATGGGATCGCCGCGGAATGCGAAAATAATCTGTTTTGAGTTTTTCATTATATTGTCCCTGTGAGAAATATAGTTATGCGTTTAGGTGAAAACCGGAAGAGGACATTCAAAAGGCCCTCTTCCTTCATTAATAATTATCCATTGAATGACTATTTCTTCATCATGGAAGCCGGCATCCTCACCGCCACCACATGGCCCTTGGCACAGACTGTTTCACCGGCATAGACCGTTGATTCGATAACGCACTTTTTAGCGGTCACTTCCACTACCTTTGCCCGTATTTCAAGTTCAACACCCATGGGCGTGGGGGCAAGATAATCAACCTTGAGAGAGGCGGTGACAAACCGAAGGGCAGGGTCGGAATCCATGGCACGGTTTTCAAATTTGTATGAGGCCGCAGATGCCGTGCCCGTACTGTGACAGTCGATCAGGGAGGCTAAAAGTCCGCCGTAGACAAACCCCGGGATAGCTGTGTGATATTCTCTGGGCATATAGCGGGCCACGCTTTCCTCGCCATCCCAGAAGCTTTTAATCTGATGGCCGTGTTCGTTCTGGCTGCCGCAACCGTAGCAATGGGAAAAATCTTTATCGTAATAATCCTGGAATGCTTTCATGGGTCAGGGTCTCCTTTGAAAATAGAATGTGATGAAAAAAGTGCATCATTGCCGGATATCGGCATGAATGATAGGAAATTCAGGCATCCGCGTCAAGGATAAGTCCGCGGCCGCTTTTTATATGGGCAATCAGGTCTTCAAGTTCCGCATGGGAGATATCATGCTTGAAAACCTGGTCGATTTTTCCGGCATCGTCAATGGTAACGATATCAATATATATGTCATCACCGTCCTGGTAGATGCTCAACCTGAACGGAGAATCATTTTCTTCAAGTTCCTTATGGGTTTCATTTACAATCTGGGTCAGTTCGGGCAGATGCTTTTTAGCCTCTTTATGGTGTTTTTTCTTTTTTCGTTTTTGCAGTTCATAAACACCAAAGGGCTTTTTGTCCGGCTTTATGGCTTTTGCATGACTTATTTTGTTTATATCTTTCATGGCATCACCCTGACCTTTGTTTGATCATTAACTATATTATCGTAATTGCGAACGAAAACCTTAAGCCGGTGCTGTCCTGATGCACTTAATTAGAGCCTGACCGAAAACTAATTATGTGTCATAGATTGCATCTGTTTTTGCCGCCATGGAGAAATCATTGATATGAAGTCCCTTGATTTTATGGGTGACCCAGATGACGGTTACTTTTCCCCAGTCCGTTATGAGAGTGGGGTGATGATAATGCTCCTCGGCAATGTCTCCTACCTGGTTTGTAAAGACAAGGGCCTGTTTAAAATTTTTGAATGTGAATGATTTTTTTAAAGTGTCCGTACCGTTTGATTCAACAACGTCCCAGCCCGGCACCTGGGGGATGAGGGCATCAATGTCATCTTGGGTCATTTTTTTACCGCCCTTTTCACAGGGGATGCATTTGTGGGTTATCAAATTTTTCATGGTTTTCTCCTTTTGTTGTAGTGTGGCAGCACCAGAAGGCCAGTTCCCCTAACGCTGTTGAGTGCAGCAGGTAAGAGATGGACTCATTGACAGCAGCTTTTTGAACAGCCCGGATGAGTTCACAAGGGGTCATGTGATGCGGTTTTTGAGCCTGTTTTTCGGCGATATATCCCCACATGTGCTGCAGGGCGTTGGTTAAACGGTTGGGCGGTGGGGGGTGGCAAAGGGCATCTACCAATATGCAGGATAATTGTCTAAAGGACAGCTGATCCCGGGCAACGGCCCTTCCCAGCCGCTTATAGTTTTCAGGGTCCCGGGCCATTACCGAATACTTGTGGGCAGCCCACAGGGCATGGCCATTTTGGGGCAGTGGTATGCGGCCTTCTGGTTTTTCCGCGTACTTTTTGAATAAAATATCAAACTGGTCTGCCGGTGAATCAATCAGGGTGTGCGGTGGTGTAGCAGGCCCGGTGTCTGGCGGCAAAGGACTCTGGTGCTTGAATCCGCGAAGGTCCATCTCCTGCACCAGCATGTCGTGCCGGAGGCAGAGGGCTGCCAGATGATGTCGCCACCGCAGTGTTTCCGGGTGGCGTGAGTAGCCTTTTTTCCCCTGTGTCAGGATGGAATGGATGCCATGGATTTCCCGGTGTTCACCCAGAAGGCTTTTGTCGTTTAGAAACCCCGGATCAATGTCCCATACTCTCATGGCGGCCTCCCGGTAGAAAAGTGAAATTTCCAAAAGTATACTCAAATGATAATCATGATACTAAAAACTGCATGCTCTTTTTTGGGGTGCAGCCGGCAGGCTTGCAGGTGATGCAAACGGGTTTCGTGAAATACTAATATATTCCGGGTATCAGCTTTCGGGTCTTTTTGGCATACTGCGTAAACGCATCTCCATATTTTTTCAAAAGATAATCATCAAGCCTTGGAATGATGATAATGATAAAATTTAACGCCATGGCCCCAGGAATGAACAGCATGGACATCTGCCGTGTGAGCAGTGCCAGTCCGGCAAACAGGAGAACATCCCCAAAATAGTTGATATGCATGGAATAGCGGAACAACCCCTGAGTGTATAGTTGTCCTTTGTTGGTATCGATCTTTTTCCAGCGGTACCGTGTATACTCTGACCAGGTATTGATCCATGAACCGAACAGATACATCGCCAGGTCTATAGTGTCCACTCCTCCAAAGGCGGTAAGGCTTCCGCCGCCAACCCTGCCGAATGAGAACAGTGCAAAGGACATTAACACGGATACCAGCAGCATTTCACCCCAGGTCATCTTGCGTTTCAAAAAAACAAACACCGTGGCCCCCAGTCTTAAAATATAGAAAAACAGGCAGAATATGAGTATTATCTGGCGGATAAAATTACCGTTAACGGCATAGGGTTTTAACAAATCGATCAGGCCGGTTTCATCCGCCAGCATCAACCAGGCAGCCAGACCGGAAGCCATGGTTATGGAAACCATGAATGCGCATTTGGGGAAAAAAGAAAAATCAGTCTCATCAATGAATTGCATTCTATCTATCCGTTTTATTCGCAATGCCATTTGAGCACTGCAAATAAAAAATTAATGAATGGCTGTGCTTTTTAATCAGCATCTTTCATCACGGTCAGGGCATCGTCAAATACCCGGACAAACATGTCTGCATCATCCTTATCAATCACCATGGGCGGCTTAATTTTGATCACATTGCTGTAGGGGCCGTCCGTGCCGGTGAGAATGCCTCGGTTTTTCAGCCGGTTGACCATTTCAGCGGCCTTACGCGTGGCAGGTTCTTTTGTGTCACGGCTTTTGACAAGCTCAATTCCGATAAAAAGTCCGGCCCCCCGGACATCCCCAATGATCGGGTGTTTGTCCATCAGGCCGGAAAGTCCCTGGAGCATGCGGCTGCCCACTTCCATGGCATGGGCCTGCAGATTTTCTTCTTCAATGACATCCAGGACCGCCATGCCGATGGCGCAGGATACAGGGTTGCCGCCAAAGGTGGCGAAAAATTCCATGCCGTTGGCAAAGATATCTGCAATGGCACGGGTTGTGACCACGGCTGCCATGGGATGGCCGTTGCCCATGGGTTTTCCCATGACCACGATATCCGGGGTGACATCCTGGGTTTCAAAACCCCAGAAGTGGGTGCCCACCCGGCCGAATCCCACCTGGACTTCATCCACGATGCAGAGTCCGCCATGGCTTCTGACATGATCAAACACGGCTTTGAAATAGCCTTTGGGCGGGATGACCTGGCCACCGCAGCACAGTAAAGATTCGGTGATGAACCCTGCCACGGGCCGGTCAAGACCCGCTAATATATTTTTAACGTCATCGGCATAAGAAAGACCGGTCTCTTTATCAGATCCCTTGAATTTGCCGCGATACCCGTCCGCCACCGGAACTACATGGACCCAGGACGCAGGCTCTCCCCTGCCGCCGTTTCCCATGAATTTATAGGGGCTGATGTCAACCATGGCGCTGGTATGGCCGTGGTAGGCATTGTCCACCACCAGCATATCCTTTGCGTTGGTGACGGTGCGGGCAATACGAAGGGCAAGTTCGTTGGCCTCGCTGCCGGAGTTGACAAAAAAACAGGTGTCAAGATCATCGGGAAGGGTATCGCATAGACGCTGGGCATAGGCGGTCAGTCCGTCATACAGATACCGGGTGTTGGTGTTGAGCTGTGCCATCTGTTTCTGGCCGGCCTCAACCACTTTCGGGTGGCAGTGCTCCACATGGCAGACGTTGTTGTAAAGATCGAGAAATGGCCGTCCGTTATAGTCATAAAGATACTGGCCGCGGCCTGTAAGGATTTTCAACGGCACATTATAGGCGGCGGACAATGATGGTGCCATGACCCTGGCTCTCTCTTTCACAAGCTCCCTGACGCCGGCACCCCTGTTTTCATAAGGTTCAAGATCGGTCTGCCCGGCCAGGATGATGGCTGCCTGTGCCGGTCCGATGGTCCTGAAATCATCCAGGTTTTTCCAGGCCCGCTCTTCGGAAACAAACCAGCTTTCCCGATCCGGGTCGATGGCTCTTCGTTTGGCGGATATAATAACTGAAACCGCCAGCCGGGCACACATCAGCGGGAAGACAACCTTGAGTTCATCTTCACTTAAAGGCCGTACTTTATGGTAACCGCCGATGATTCGGGCACCGGCGTTGAGCGGATTTTCTTCATCCAGGGTATGGTAGGCCAGGGCAATGGCAAGATCGCAGACCGTGGGGTTTAAGAGGCTATCGCCAAAATCCAGAATGCCGCATACCTGCTCCTGATCCACCAGGACATTGTCATCGTTGATATCCCCGTGGATCAGGGAGTGGGACAGTTTCGGGAACAAAGGCTTTGCAATAGCGGCAAAAAGGTGAAAGACCCACTCAAGCATCTGTCTTTGATCCGGGGCTTTAATGAGCCCGATATCCACACGGTGAGTGTCTGCCCGTGCCAGATCCCAGGTGTGTGTGCGGCGTGTCCCGGGGTGGACAATAAAGGACATGGCCCGGTTCATGCGGGCAATGGTCTCTCCAAGATGTTCAAGGCGCTTTTCGGAAGCCGGAAGACTGTTGCACCAGGCAGTTCCTTGAACAAATGTCAAAAGACGCCCCCGGATATCCTGTCTGTTTTGGGTCATCAGACAGGCCTGGACATCTCCTGTCCGGGTTTCAACCACCCGGGGCAGGCTGATGTCAATACCGTCCTCCATGAGCCTTTCCACAGCCAGATGTTCAATTTCTACCATGGCCGCAGTGGTCTGGTCATCTGCCAGTTTTAATACAAAGCGTGTGTTGTCATCGGTTGTTATTAGGTAGTTTTCATTTTCACCGGCCAGCCTTTTAATGTCGCCTTTTATGTCATAAAAGATGTCAAGAAGCTGATGAATCGTTTCCGCATTAGTATCAGAGGCCTGGATCATGCATTTTTCCTTTTAGGAATCGTACCAAAATAACTTGATCTAAATTGTTTCCAAGGCCCTTTAAAAGACAGGGTATTTTAGAAACAAAAGTTCAAGAAAGGCAAAGCACAGCTTTGCCCCTAAGTAATTTTGGAGCCGATCCTTACTCTTTGTCTTCTTTAAAAAGATGAATATCCTGCTGGGGATAGGGAATGCTGATGCCTTCGGCATCAAAGGCCAGTTTGATCTTTTCGGTCAGATCAAAATAGACATTCCAGTAATCGTCGGTTTTTACCCAGGGCCGGACCACAAAATTGACACTGCTGTCTGCCAGCTCGGAAACGGCGATATTTGTTTTGGGTTCCTTTAAAACACGCTCTTCTTCGGATATGATCCGTGTAAGAACCTCTTTGGCCTTTTTAATGTCATCGTCATACCCGATGCCCATCACCAGGTCCACCCGCCGTGTATCATTGGCTGTCACGTTGGTGATAACATCCCCGGTGATATTGGCGTTGGGAACGATGACCCGTTTGTTGTCAACGGTATTGAGCGTGGTGTTGAACATGTCAATGGAGACCACGTTGCCTGTTACGCCGCCCACGGTGACAAAATCGGCCACCCGATAGGGGCGGAATAATATGAGCATGACGCCGGAAGCGAAATTGGACAAAGAATCCTTCAGGGCAAGACCGATGGCCAGGCCCGCCGCGCCCACAATGGTCAAAAAGGATGTGGTGTTGATGCCCAGCTGTCCTGCGGCGGCAATCACCACAACGATCAGCAGGGTATAGTAAATGATGTTTTCAAGGAACTTGACCAGGGTGATATCCACCTTGTTTTTTTCCAGAAGCGTGGTGATCACTCTGCTGATTTTTCCGGCCAGCCATTTCCCGATAATGAATACCAGGATGGCGGCAAC
This sequence comes from uncultured Desulfobacula sp., assembly GCA_964562385.1. Classification (GTDB taxonomy): domain Bacteria; phylum Desulfobacterota; class Desulfobacteria; order Desulfobacterales; family Desulfobacteraceae; genus Desulfobacula. The sequence continues at coordinate 42,231 of CAZLTD010000006.1, read as the reverse complement.
GATTTTCAGAGAATAGGCAGTGATCAGGTGGGTGAGTGTTTCTATGACTTTTTCGATGTCCATACTAACTCCCTTCTACTTAATTGATTATTTATAAAATTATGCGAAAAAACCGCCGACGGTGTCATGAACATGATCACCAACGATTTTAACTTTGTTCATCTCTTCCTCACTTAAAGGGCCTCGTTCAAGGGCGTCAAGCGCGCCTTTCATCTGCATGACATTTTTAGGGCCGCACATGCAGATATCCACACTGGGATTGGACAGTACAAACCGGTAACAGTCCCCGGCATTCAGGGCAATCTGTCCTTTGGGCATGTTTTTGGAATCCAGAAGATGCCCCCAGCGGGTGGCGGTATAGGATACGATCCCGGGACCGCCGGGGTTATCAAGCACTGGGAAGACTTCGTTCTGGGCACCCCGGTGGGCCGGGTTGTACCGGACATGGAACAGGTCAAAAAAATTATCCTTGGCAAGATTTCCGAAAAGTGACCGGTTGTGGCCGGACATCCCGACAAACCGGCAAAATCCTTTTTCTTTCATCCGGGCGGCAAAATCTGTCAGCATGGAAAAAGGCGCACTGTTATGCCAGCCCAGGATCAGGGCGTCTGCGTAGTCGATACCAAGGCCCTTGAGTGTCCCGCGGTATAACATTTCAGTCATGACACCGAGTCTGGCATAGGTTTGCACGGCAATGACCATCTTGTCCCGATAACCCTTTGCCACCAGGTTTTTAATCGCCTTTTTCATGCCGGACCGGTGACGGCCCGATCCAAGATAAAAATAGTTGCACCCTTTTTCAAAGGCCTCTTCAAACGCCGGTGCTGGTGCGCCGTAGCTTGCGGCCATGCCAAGGCGCCCCACTTTAAGGCCGGTATTTCCCAGCATGGCGTATTTGAACGTATCATTCATATGTTTTTTTCCTTTGCATGATCAAAAAATGGGTCAATCATAATCAAGGGTCAGCCCGACCCCGACCTCCTTGAGGTTCACCGCACCTGCCAGGGCTATTTTTGAATCAAGGTCCGTGCAGTGGCAGGCATGGACAGTCCGGGGCTGTAGCTTACTTAAAAAATTGATCGTACCCTGCAGGTGTTCGGGTGACGGCTGCTGCAGATGAAACCCGCCGATAATATCCACAATCCTGTCATCATTGCAGATATCCATGGCATGAGAGACAATGTTGCAAATCCCGGCATGGGAACAGCCTGTTATGATGACAAGTCCTTTGTCTGTCCGGCAGACCAGGGCGGAATCTTCGGGCACAGTGTCCGCTTCAGTCGAACCGTCCTTATGGCCGAATGTCAATTTCCCCTCAAAATCATGTTTTCGCGGAATCTGTCCCAAAAAAATGAGACGGTCTGTCAGGGCCATGGGGGCAGTATCCAGCTGCAGTGAAAAATGCTTGGCCAGCCGCTTTTTGGACAGCAGGGTCCCGAACTCCCTGAATCCATCGGCTGTGGAACCGGTCAGCGCCAATGGGTGGGCAACAAGCCTGGGTCGTGAAATTTGTTGTTTTTCGATTTCAAGCTCGCTGTAATACCGTATCAGCGGCTCCAGTCCCCAGGTATGATCCAGATGGCTGTGGGAGAGAACCACCGCATCCAGGTGTCGCAGATCTTTGCCCATTTTTATGGCATTTTTAATAAATATATCTGAATACCCGGTATCAAACAGAATGCGAAATCCATTGTCTTCAATTAAAAAAGACAGACCTGGCTCGGCTAAAAAATAACGGTCAATCAGAGTGTTGTTGTCAACGAGAACGGTCAGTTTCATGGGTTGCCTTTTTTAAATCTTTTCAAAAAGATCATATGTTTATATCATTTCGTTTCCCCGCTTTCAATCTTTGTAATGTTGCTGCATCGATTTGCTACTTAATATCGCGCACGCCATCATGGTTCTTTGCTGTCGTGTTTTTACAAACCACTGGGCATGTTTTTTCCACAGACATTGGCGCTTTGTCCTTGAAAATGATAAACTTGGACAATTCATTCACACAAGACGGCTTTGAGGATATGGTCACACAAGACAGGTTTTCAGGATTTATAAAACAGTATCACGCCATTGTTTTCAAAGGCATACTCAGGATCGGACAAGACCAGGTTGACAGCCTGACCTATTGGCGGATCAATATCCTTTTTTCGATTCTTTTCGCCGGTGTGGTGTTTGGTATTCCCATCTTTGCTTTTTTTATCCGTGTGGCCATTCATGAATCGCTCTGGGGATTGTTGCTTATAGATCTCCTGGCCATGATATCTGCCTTGTTTTTATTGTTTTTTCCCGGCATCAGCCTGAATGTCAGATCGATTATTGCACTATTTACCACTTACGGCATTGGATTGTTTGTCATCATTCATGTGGGGCCTTTGAGCGGGGGGCCGGCCTGGCTGTTCTGTTTTGCAGTGCTCTCGGGCGTCCTGCTGGGTTCAAGGGCGGCCATCCTGGCCATTGCCCTGAATTCAGCCACTGTCATCCTGCTGGCCTTTTTACAGATTCAGGGGATATGGGGGGCGGCGTTTCCCACGTTCCATTCACACCAGTTGATGATTGTCGGGCTGGGTAATTTTATATTTTTAAATACCCTGGCTGCCATTTCCGTGTCGGTTCTGGTGAAGGGGCTGACACAAAGCCATAAAAAAGAGATACGATTGACCGAGTCGTTGCGGCGGGAAAAAATGAAGCTGCTGCAAACCCAGAGAAACCTGGAAACAGAGATTTTAGAACACAAAAACACGGAAAAAGCATTACGCCGGAGTGAGGAAAAATACCGGTACCTTTTCAACCATGCTCCGGTCGGGATATATGAGATTGATTTTACCCGTTTTAAGTTTGTGGAGGTCAATGCCGTGCTGTGCGCCTGGAGCGGTTATACGTCAGAAGAAATGCTGGCCATGGACCCGATGCAGTTTTTAACAGATGAAAGCCGGGCCGTTTTTGTAAAGCGGTTTGAAAAACTCATGAAGGGGCATGAACTGGAAAAAGAGATGGAATATGAGATCGTTACCAAGGACGGCAATCGGCTGACCGTTCTTTTGAGCAATGATTACCTGTATGAAGACGGAACCCTGACAGGAGCCCGGGTGGTCGTTCATGATATCACGGAACGAAAAAAGATGCAGAGCATGATCATCCAATCCGAGAAAATGATGTCTGTGGGCGGGCTTGCCGCCGGCATGGCACATGAAATAAACAATCCTTTGGCCGGGATGATGCAGAATGCCCAGGTGATTAAAAACCGTCTGACAAAACCGATCCCGGCAAACGAGGCAGCCGCCGGGGAGGCCGGAATCTCCATGAAGGCCATTGGCCGGTATGTTGAAAAAAGAGACATTGATCAGCAGCTGGACCGGATCGGTGAGGCCGGCCGGCGGGCCGCCGGGATTGTGGAGAACATGCTTAGTTTTGCCCGGAAAAGCGACACCAAAAAGCAATACCATCATCTGGATGGGATTGTGGACAAGGCCATAGCCCTGGCACAGAATGATTACAGCCTTCGCCGGAAATACAATTTTAAAAAGATCGATGTAATCCGGCAGTTTGCAGGGGATATCCCGGCAATAGCCTGTGATAAAAGCAAGATCCAGCAGGTGGTTTTTAATATTTTTAAGAACGCTGTTGAGGCGATGGCACAAAGCGGGCAGGATGATCCCAAAGTGGTTTTGATTATCGCAAAAGAACAGGGCCGTGTCCGGCTTGAGATACAGGACAATGGACCGGGAATGGATGCGGACACTAAAAGAAGAATATTTGAGCCTTTTTATACGACAAAGAGTGTGGGCGAGGGCACAGGACTTGGGCTTTCCGTATCCTATTTTATTATTGTAGAAGACCACGGTGGGGAAATGACGGTTGAGTCCGGCCCGGGAAAAGGATCCCGGTTTGTTATCAAACTGCCGCGGCGCCATGATGAACTATGAACAGATTCGCTGAAATATTTTTAAAAAATTATGATCCCAACGATCAAGAGCTTTATCTGAAAGCCCGATTTGTCCTTGTTACCACGGTGGTCATGAATATTTCTATGACCATTATTATTTTCTACACCTATTTTTTAACGGGTGTGAACAGCAAGGTTTTAGTTACAGAACTGGTCGGTTTTGCCATTATGCTGGGCGCGCTGGGCCTGCTTGTCAAAGGATATTATAACGCAGCCATCCATACCATTCTTGTCACCGCGTTCAGTCTGATCTGGCTCATACTCTTCATGGAGACGGGTCATTCCTTTTTAACCGCCCTGGATACGATAGTTTTTATCCCGGCACTACTGGCGGCCATGCCGCTGATGATGTTTAAAAACAGCCGGCCCATGATAGGTTATTTTGTCGCGAATATGCTTCTTTTCATCGTTTTCTGTTACTATACAGACTTGGTGCTGGAATTGAGTCTTATAGAACGTCTGGATTATTTTTTCGATAACCTGGTGGCCATGAGCTTTGTATTTTTTGTCTCTTTTACCCTTTTCTCCATTTACCGGCAAACCCTGAAGTCGTTGAAAAAGGAGCTGGCAGAGCGCAAAAAGGCGGAACAGGCCCTTCAGGAGAGTGAATACCGCCTGTCTGCCCATCTTTTGAACACACCGGTGGGGGCGATCTCCTGGGACATGGAATTCAAGGTGGTGGAGTGGAATCCGGCTGCGGTGAAGATATTTGAATATATTAAAGCCGAGGCCATTGGGAAACATGCGGCCCAATTGATTCTGCCCGATGATGTGATCCCTGTCGTGGATGAGATTTTTAACAGCCTTTTGTCTGAGAGCGGGGGCGAGCGCAGCGTGAATGAAAATGTCACCAAAAGCGGGAAACGCATCCTGTGTGACTGGTACAATACGGTCATAAAAAACAATGAAGGAAGTATTATAGGCGTGGCGTCTCTTGTCAATGATATCACGGAAACCAGGAAAACCCAGGAGATGATGATCCAGACCGAGAAGATGATGTCCGTGGGAGGGTTGGCCGCCGGTATGGCCCATGAGATTAACAATCCCCTGGCCGGCATGATACAGAATGCCCAGGTGATCCACAACCGTTTAACACAGGATCTGCCGGCCAATACCGATGCCGCTGATAAATACAATATTTCAATGGATGCCATTCAGAAATATATGGAGGAGCGCGGTATCCTGGGCCAGTTGAACAATATCGGGGCGGCTGGTCAGCGGGCTGCCAGAATCATCAGGAACATGCTCAGTTTTTCAAAAAAAAGCAGTTCCCAGAGAACACGGGTCAATCTGCCGGAACTGATTGAAACCACCATTGAGCTTGCCCAGAGTGATTATAACCTGAAAAAGCAGCATGATTTTAAGAATATTCGGATTATCCGGGAGTTTTCATCGGATCTGCCACAGGTTTTATGTGAGGAGAGCAAAATCCAGCAGGTCCTGTTCAACCTGATCAAGAATGCATCGGAATCCATGGGAGAGGATGATGCGGCCAGGGAGGCACAGCTTGTTATCCGCCTGAAAAATGAGTTTTCACAGGTTTCTATTGAAGTTGAGGATAACGGTCCGGGCATGGATGAAGAGACCCGTAAACGGATATTTGAACCTTTTTTTACCACAAAAAGTGTGGACAAGGGCACGGGACTCGGGCTTTCGGTTTCCTATTTTATTGTGGTGGATGACCATGGCGGGGAGATGTTTGTTGAATCACAGCCGGGAGATGGGGCAAGGTTTATAGTTAAGCTACCGCTTCGGTTAGAGGAAAAAATGTAAATGACCGAAAAGCTATTGTTGTGTATGATAAGAAAGTGAGTGGTTTTAACCCCTACCCGGTCGAATAGACTATCTGACTGGATTGTTTAAAAACGGGATTGGGGAATCCGGAAAAAGGATGATATGGTTTCAAATGGCGATATAAAGAAAAATGTGATTTTAATTGCCCTTTATTTTGTAACAGCAAAACTGGGGTTAACGCTTTCCACCGTTGCCGGGGTTGTCACCCTGGTGTGGCCGCCAACAGGCGTGGGGCTTGCCGCGGTCCTGCTTTTTGGATACAGAATGTGGCCGGGTCTGGTCATTGGAGCCTTTTTAACCAATATAACAACCGGTGCACCTTTGGGGTTTGCTCTGGCCACTGCTGTAGGGAATCCCCTTCCACCATTGGCTGGTGCGTTCATGCTTGGCCTGGTGAAATTTAATATCAAATCAAATCAGATACGGGGTGTTTTATTTCTGGTTTTATTGGGAGGTCTAATTCCCACAATATTAAGCGCCACTGTCGGAACAGCAGGTCTTTTATCCACTGGCATGATTACCGGTGACAACTTTTCCCACACATGGTTTACATGGTGGCTGGGCGACACCATGGGCGTTTTGATAGTGACCCCGGCACTGCTGAGTCTTTCAAACTATCAGTTCGTGGGGTGGAATCTGAAAAAGGCTTTGGGAGCCCTGGCCTGGCTGATGTTGCTTGTCCTGACCAATTTGATTGTATATGGAACCTGGTTCGAGAATTCTGTCACCCAAACACTTGTTTATTTGTCTTTTCCTCTGCTGATATGGATCAGCCTGTCGTTTGGAACAAAAGAAACGGCTCTGGCAACTTTGTTGATCACATATTCAGCGGTATATTTCACAAGTATTGGTGCCGGTCCCTTTATCAGGGAGGCCTTGTTTGAAAGCCTGGGCCTGATATGGTCTTTTATGGGGGCGGTTTCCATAACAGCGATGTTTCTGGCCGCTGCCATGGATGAACGTAACATGGCTGTCAGACTGCTTTCAGATCAGAGAGACACCCTTGAAAAGAATGTGTTTGAGCGTACTGCAGATCTAACCCGAATGAATACAGTATTGAAAGATGAAATAGCAGAACGGAAACAGGTTGAAAAACAGTTACATCTTCAGGCCCAGATGATCAGCCAGGTTCATGATTCAGTTATCTCAGTGGATTTGAACGGTTTGATCACCAGCTGGAATAAGGGATCTGAAAGGCTTTTTCAGTTTGCTGATCAAGAGGCCATCGGCGAGCATGTCAAACTGGTATATCCTGAAGAATCCCATGATATGCTTGACAAGGAAATCATCCCCACCCTTCTGTCACAGGGCAGTCTGGAGATTGAAACCACTTTGATCCGTAAAAATGCAGATCATTTTGACGCCATGGTCTCTCTTTCCGTTCTCCGGAACAGCGGTGGGGGAATCACGGGAATGATCGGATATACTTTGGACATCACAAAATTAAAGCAGGTTGAGCAAGAACGAGAGCATTTGATCACCGAGTTGCGGCAGAACCTTGAAAAAATTAAGACGCTTAAAGGGCTGGTGCCGATTTGTGCCAATTGTAAAAAAATCCGCGACGACAAGGGATACTGGAACCAGCTTGAATCCTATATAGAAAAGCACTCTGACGCTTCATTCAGCCATGGCATCTGCCCTGATTGCTCGGACAGATTATACGGTAAGGAAGACTGGTACTAATCTACTAAAAAATCTCCATACCGTTAGAAAAAGTTTCCCGGATTTTGAGCGGAATACCCGGGAAAATATCTGAAAAAGACAGGAGGTTGTCTTCGATAACAAGGGTATGCAGCCCCTCAAATTCGTTCAGCCCTGATCGGCCCAAAGGTCGTTGTCACAGGTAGGTTCTCACAGGAAAAGCCAGCGCCGCTGTAATCGCTTCAAAAACAGGAGCACTGGCCGACCCGGTCAGGGTTATCAATGAAAAGGTGATTAAAAAATAGTAAAAACCAACAAGCGATACGGATTGTACCCCATAGGGAAAAGGTCTGGTCATTCTGGCAATGAAAACCGGGTGAAATCCCGAAACCCGCCAGATTTTCAGCGTTTTTACTGATGAAGATTAATGATTATAAAAATAATTTAAGCTTCACTTTCCCTTCATTAGCAAATTCCACGTTTAAAATTGAGATGTCCGGAATTGCTTATTTAAATTGTCATCCTCAGGGGATGATTGAATGCTGAATATAAAAAAATTAAAGACCAGAAACCTCAACGGTCAGCCCGGAAATCTCAAGAGGGGATGAGTCATAAATCAAATATATCATAGATAAGGAACTCCTTGATATTATAGATTTTGTTTCTTATGATGATGAAGCAAATATCGTATAGATGGGTTTCAAGGTCAGTGGGCCGAAATGTATGAAAATCAATAGTGTTTTGATTAATTTGTTTTTAGTGCTTCTCATTAGCGGACATTTATCGGCTGTTTATGGAAAGAATCCGCCCTCGGTTGTTTTTTAAATCCCGGCGCAAAAGAAGATATTTTTTTCAACCTCATGACAACCTTTATGCAGTCGGCAGCAGACGATCTTAACATCGAACTGGAAGTTATATATTGTGACAGAAATCATTTAAAGCTGGTGGCGGAAGGGAAAAAATTATTGGCAAGAGAAACAGTGCCGGAATATTTAATGCTGATAAATGAAAAAAATGCCGCCGCCGGGCTGCTGCCTGTTGCAGATGCCATGGGTGTTAAAATCCTTCTGTTTAATGAAGGCATACTGCCCGAGGGGAAAAAGACCCACGGGTCACCCGGTACGGTATACAAAAACTGGTTTTTTGAATATCTTCCTGATGATTTCCAGGCGGGCTATCTGCTTGCTAAAAATTTGATAGACCAGGCGTTAGAGATGAAACTGCTGGATAACGACGGCATGCTAAATATGGCCGGAATCAGCGGCGTTTATATGACAAACTCTTCTTCACTCAGGGTCCGGGGATTAAAAAAGGCTGTGTCGGAATATCCCAATGTGGTTATCACGCAGGTATCACCGGGCTATTATGAAACGCTAACTGCAAATCGTATCACCCAGGGACTGCTGAAACGATATCCGGACATTAAGGTTATTTGGACGGCCAGCGACGGAATGGCCCTGGGGGTTGTCCAGGGTATTAAATCCCAAGGGAAAATACCGGGAAAGGATGTTTTGACCGGAGGCATTGACTGGGCGGACTTTGCAATCAAGCACGTTGAAAAGGGCTCTTTTACATCAAGTGTGGGCGGGCACTATATGGATGGTGCCTGGAGTCTGATTCTCCTTTATGACTATCATTATGGCCAACTCCTGGAAACCCGGTCTGAAAGGTCCAGGTTTTTTGTGCTGCATAAAGACAATGTAAACACCTACCAGCAATTATTCGAAAGCAAAAGATGGCAGGCCTTAGATTTTACAAAGTTTTCAAAGATTAAAAACCCGGACTTGGAGAAATATAAATTCGGGTTGGATGAGATACTAAACCCGGATTCTGCATCTGTGAATTGAGCATATCGATAAAAAAAATGCGAATTACGAAAACCAGCTCATAGAAGCCCCGTGCTGCTATCCAAATGGGGCTTCTATGAGAATAGTTTATAAAAAAAATTTCCAGCAGTCAAAATGACTTGGGCAGGCCGGACCCTGACCACGGTTTTGTAGCAAATCGCAGAAACAGGTTCCGATACAAGAATATGGTTTTCTATCCCTCAAATTTTAAAGCCCGTTGAGTTACAATCGATTTGCCTTTGGTGATTCTTTTCTTATATGTTTTTTTAGAAATATATTTTTGAGAATCACAATAAGCCTTCTTTAATATCGTTTCTTCTTTTTCATCTTCTTGATTTTCAGGGCAACATGCTGCCATCGTTCTTTTTCAATCCGGTCGGCACTTTTGTGTTGTCGCTGGGACAGAAAATCAAGTTCACGCGTAAGCTTGTGATAGCTGTTCAATCGGTCCGGTTCGATATCCCCCATATCCACAGCCCGGAGCACACGACAGCCGGGTTCCTGGGTGTGGGTACAGTCCGAGAACCGGCAGGATTTGGCCAGTATTTCGATGTCGGGGAAGGTATCTTCTATTCCCTGATCATCGTTCCACAGGGCGATTTCCCTGATACCCGGATTGTCAATGATCAAGCCGCCCCGGGGCATTTGGATCAGGCTGCGGGCAGTGGTCACGTGCATGCCTTTTCCCATCCTTTCACTCACCGTGGCCGTGGCCTGGATGTTTTTGCCTGACAGCCGGTTTATCAGTGTGGATTTTCCTGCGCCGGACGATCCGACCAGGGCAATGGTTTTCCCGGGCCGCAAATAGGCGTCCAAAGGTGCAAGCCCCCTGCCTTGTGGTGAAGATACCAGGTAAACCGGGACCTGAAACACCACGGATTTAACCTGGTCAACACAGCCGTCCGGGTCCGGGTTCAGGTCTGACTTGGTCAGAATGATTACCGGGGTTAAGCCGCAATTGTAAACCAGGGTAAGGTATCGCTCAATCCTGCGGATGTTAAAATCCCGGTCCAAACCGCAGACGATGAATATGGTGTCCAGATTGGCAGCAATGATCTGTTCTTTTCTGGAGTATTGATCCCGGGTGCCGCGGGCGCCCGAGGTTCCCCTGGACAATGCATTTTTCCGGGGCAGGACATCCATAATGATATTCCCATTGACCAGAACCCAGTCCCCGATGACCGGGAATAATCCTTTTTTATCTTGTTTCAGCCGCCCGGCAGCAGAAACAAGGGTTTGCTCTTTGCTATTGCTGATTAAAAAATAGTTTTTCTGAACTTCGATGATTCTGGCTGGAAAGTCGTTTTCCGCTTTAATTTTGTTGAGGTGATTTTCAAAATATACATCCCAGCCCAGGGCTGAAAGATGTGAAAAATTGTCAGGTGTTAAAGGATCTGTTTTATATTTATTATCGATCATTTTGGCTCTCTTTTTATATATAAAAAATGTAAGGGGGCGCGGTTTATGCACCACGCAGTGGGCAAAAAGAGGGGGCTGCCTAGAAAGAGAACATCATTCCCAGGTTCCGGCCGTTTGAAAATGACATATTTTTTACGGGAACCGGTTTCAATAATTGAGAAACCGGGTGCATTCCAAAATCGGGTTAGATGGTCTCGATGCCGGCAGCGTCCGGCACAAGTTGCACTAATGATCTGTTAAACAAAAAAACTCCTGTAATAGTTGAATAATGCCACTGATTACCATGGCCGTTGCTTTTTCGTCAAGCCCGAAAGTGTTCCCCTGATCCACCATCAAGGTACCACCTGCTTCGTTGCAGGTCGTTTGCGGTAGCGGACTACCCCGAACATTTCATGAGAGTGTTAGTGATTTTACTAAAATATCCTATAACAGCGTAGGGTTACTTTATTCTTACCGGGGATACTAACGGACGCAAAATGTCACCCTGCGGGCGAAATGATTTTATTTCATCTGCTTCGTTTCAGACCGTTTGCGGTAAAGCTACTACAGCTTCACCGCCTGGTGCCTTGCATTTAAAGCAAAATCATTTCGTGAAATATCCGGACTACAGCTGCACGCCCTGCGTCTTGCATCTGACACCTTGCTGGTGGCCGGAGAAGAAAGCGAAAAGCCCAAATTAAGTGGGCTGGCCATAATTAGATGGTGGATTTGGGTGTTCTATAGCAAATCGCAGAAACAGGTCCCGATACACAGACATGGTTTTCTATCACTCAACTTTTAAGGCCGTTTGAGTGACAATTGATTTGCCTTTGGGTGATTCTTTGCGTTCGTCATATCCCCTGGCAAAGGTATTACACCCCATGATGTCTATTTCTTATATCAATAGAGCTACAATTTTTTTTATGAAATATCCGGGACAACGGTTTGCGGAGTCTTTGAAGTGTGGATGGTATAAATGGCGGCTCCAAGCCCCCCTGCCAGGAAAAAAAGGCCTGCGAACGCCAGGGCGAAAGGGACGCCGGCCCAGTCTGCCTGCCACCCCAGGAGCGGCCCCAGAAGGGCAAAGGCCATGCGGATCATTAAATTCCGGACTGACAGGACTGTGGCCCGGATATCTGACGGTGTGATCTCATTGATCTGATTCCTGAGCACCGGGGTGGCCACCCCGCGAACCCCATAGAACATGAAAAGGAAAAACAATCCTGTGATGCTGCCTGTCAATCCCATGAGAAGATAGCCGCAGCCAATACCGGCTGCAATAAAGATCATGGTTTTTTTACGGCCCAGTATCTGCTCCACTTTCCAGGCATACATTGAAACAAATCCTGTAAACAGGTTCAATACAGGGATCAGTATTCCGAAAAGGGCTAAGGGTAAAGCAAGATATACAAAATAGGGTTGAACAAACCAGGCCATGGTCAAGGTGGCTGTCCCCATGATAGAAGAATAGAGAATGGCGGCCCGAAGGTTTTTATGGTCTTTTACAGTATACCGGACAATGGCCAGGATCTGGCGAAAACTGGTATGGCCTTTCATCTTTTTGCGTGCCGGTTCAACCAGGGTCAGGGCGGCCGGGACAGCGGCAAAGGCCACAACGGCCTGGAAAAAGAAAGGGGTTCTCAGGCTGATCATTGCAATGAGAACGCCAAGGGGCGCGGCCACAGCCTCGGCAAAATTACCGGCTGATATCATTTTACCTTCGATCTTAAGATACTGGTTCTCTTTTTTTGAGGCCTGCAGACTGTCGTAAAGAAGCGCGGAATCAGATCCGGAGATAAAACTCTGGCCAACACCCAGGATAATCTCGCAAACCAGAAAGGCCCAGAAACCCGTGGCAAAACAGTACACCGTAAACCCGACAAATCCCAGGATACTGCCCAGAATCAGGGATGCTTTCCGACCCCAGACATCACCTAAATACCCCGAGGGTACCTCCAGCACCACAATGGAAAAGGAGTATACCGCTTTGAGCAGAAAAAGATCCTGGGTGGCAAGCCCGTTCTCCTTGTAAAACAGGAAAAGAATGGGCATTGTCAGCATCAGCCATTTGGACAGCTTGATAATGTACAACCGGATGATATTGTTTTCTGCGGCTGGGGGCATCTTAGTTCTTCCAAAATATTTAAAAAAAGGAGGCACCATACCATATTCTTTAAAAAATTTCCACATGTTACAGTTGAGAGTCCAGGGCAATCGTATGCAATTTGGGCATGATTCCCGATTTTTTTTTCGCAATAGCAGCTTAGGTTAACAGGGTAATTTGTGTCGCGTTTACCCGATGCCGGTAAGAGGCAGAAAAGGGGAGCGGATTTCAGGGTGAGCCATAATGATCAACTCCAGCATCCGTTCCAGGATGTCCGTAAGCGGGAATAATAGTATTTGCAAAACCCGGGATATTCTGATAGCAAAAAATTTTAAAGAACGCCCTTTAACCGCTGATATCCGTTTTTACAGCCCAAGGAGAAATAAATATTGAGAGCATTTATTTTAAACGGCTCCAGGCAGGATGATACTCATGTGGACAGCATTCGCGATATCATTGTCGACCAGGCGGCCGCTGCTGAATGGGATGTCACTTCATTTACCCTTCGGCAATTTAATATTACCCATTGCACAGGCTGTTTTGACTGCTGGATAAAAACCCCGGGATTATGCAGGTTCAATGATGACGGGCAGCAGATAGCACAAGCCTATATTAAAAGTGATCTGGTGATCTTTTTAACACCCCTGACATTTGGCGGATATTCTTCACAACTTAAAAAAGCCCTTGATCGTATCATATGCCTGATTGCCCCTTTTTTTATGAAAATTAACAAGGAAACACACCACCGGCCGCGTTATGAGAAATATCCCATGCTGATGGGCGTTGGCGTCCTTGACAGGCCGGACGACATTAGCGAGGAGATATTCAATACCCTTGTCAGCCGGAATTCCCTTAATTTTCATGCTCCCTTTCATGTCAGCGCTGTTGTCCACAACAGCTGGGAAACAGATGAAAAACAAAACAGAATTCACGCTTTGTTCAGATCCTTAAAGGGGGCGATATGAAATTAAATAAAAGAGTGCTTCTTCTGATCGGAAGTCCCAAGCAGCAGCCCAGCACCTCCCAATCACTTGGGACCTACCTGATTGAAAAAATGCAGCCACAGGGGGCTGCGGCGCAAACCTTGTTTGTTCACAAATCACTTAGAACCCGGGATCGAAGAGATAACTTATTAAAGGCGGTCAATCAGGCACACCTTATTGTCATCGCTTTTCCGCTGTATATCGACTGCCTGCCGTCTTCCGTCATCAAGATGATGGAAATCGTTGCCAAAGACCGCAGGCAAAAACAAGCGTTACCGGCACAAAGACTGGTTTGCATCGTGAACAACGGGTTTCCTGAGCCGCACCAGAATGATACTGCCGTTGCGATCTGCAGGCAGTTTGCAAAACAGACCGGTTTTGACTGGGCTGGAAGTCTCGTGCTTGGGGGCGGCGAAGCCATTAACGGCAAGCCTTTAAAAGAAGTCAAAGCAATGGCACGAAATATAATAAAATCCCTGGACATGGCAGCCGTTGCTTTAAGTTCCGGCAGCAGTATCCCCAAGGATGCCCAAATCCTCATGGCAAAAGGCATTGTTCCCCACTGGCTGTATCGATGGCTGGGAAAAATAAAGTGGAACTCGGATGCGAAAAAACATGCCGTTCACAGAAAATTGTACACCCGGCCTTTTCAGCAATAATTATCAATAATCTTGATGCAGGTTAAAAAATGCTTTTACTTTTAAACACAACAAAGACCATGGATTTCAGTACACAGGTCCTGCCGGGGATGGCGGCAACAGATCCGGGCTTTCTCAAAACAGCAGAAAAACTTGTAAATAAAGTTTCAAAAATGTCCCGTCACCAATTGGCAGCATTCATGTCTTTAAGTGATAAACTGGCCGCGCAGACCCATGAGACGTTTTCGTTGTGGGGCAGGCCCGGGCAACCCAGAGTACCGGCCCTGTATGGGTTTACAGGCCTGATTTTTAAACATCTTGATGCAGGAAGTCTCACTGAAAAGAGCCTGGCCTTTGCCGGCAAAAATGTCCGTATTTTATCCGGGCTGTATGGTTTATTAGCCCCTTTTGATCTGATTGAAGCCTACCGGCTTGAAATGGGGTATAAATTAAAAACGGACAATCATTCCAATCTTGCCCAATTCTGGAAAAAGACATTGACTGCCAGGCTGAATAAAGAGCTGTCACCAGGCGAACCCATTGTCAGTATTGCGTCACAGGAATATATGAAGGCCCTGGATATTAAAAAATTAAGCTCACCCGTGATATTACCTGTTTTTAAAGAAAAAAAGCGTGACGGGTCGTTCAAAAATGCCGTTGTTCATGCCAAAAAAGCCCGTGGCGAGATTGTTCGTTATGCCATAGAAAAAAGGGTGGAGGACCCTAAAGATCTGATGGGGTTTTCCGCACTGGGATGGAAGGCTGCCCAGCCGCCGCCTGAAAATGGTTCCTGGTTGTTTACCCGACCGGCACAATAGCCAGGGGCAGGGGGTTAAAACTGGTACTTTATCTTCAGGGTTTGCATAACCCCCTCTTTTTCCATCTGTACTAAAACCTGTGAGAATTTTCCAGGGAAGCTCCCGGAATGTTGGTGTAATGTTAAGCCTGCGGCACGCCTCTTTTAAGATATCGATATTCATCCCGATGTCGGTATCACCGTCATGGTATTCAAACGGCGGGAATTTACTGTAAACAAACTCAAGCGTCTGCGCCGGGGCAGGGATGGCAAAGCCTATAAAAAGCAGGCAGAATATCAAATGTCTCATATAGTGGTTGTTTTCTTAATCTTGGGCGCTTTAGAAAATGAATGATGACAGCGCCGGATCATACAATCAGAATGGTACCTGTTATACCCGGGAAATCGCAGGTTTTCAATAGATAAAACAAATTCTTGAATAAATACAATGCATATCCCGATCCCGGTTTTTTCAATCACCACGATAATAATGGCTATGGAATTTTTCTGGATCTTGACATAAGGGTTAAAACAATCATACATATGGGTGCAGGAACAAATCGCTCGGCACCACCAAAATTAATTTTTTGTCTAATAAAGGGGATGACCTATGAAACTGATCATTGGCGGATCAATCTCAATTATTCTTTCTGTTGTTGGTTTTACACTGTTTTTTCCGGAGTTTTTGAATTTTCTGGCGGGTACGTTGCCGATCATACTGCTGTTGAGTGGCGGTGTGGCCCTGTACCTGTATCGTGAGATGCGATGTGAAGAGTGTGATGACGATCAGGATACCGATGGCTGTGCCGCAGGAGATGCGTCAGGGGATGATGTCGTTGCCTCGGAACCCGCGCCTGAAGTGGCACCGGAACCTGAACCCGAAGCCCCTGTCGCAGAAGAAGCGAAAGAGGAGACACCTGCACAGGAACCTGCGGTTGAAAAAGCCCCTGAAGAGCCGGCAGCCCCTGTGTCCGCTTTTATCGGCAACACCGACTCCATGGTGTTCCACAGCCCTGAGTGCAAATTTGCCACATCCAAGAAGTGCACGGCCAGCTTTGCCACGGCTGACGAGGCCGTTGCTGCGGGGTACAAACCCTGCGGCGTATGCAAACCCTAAAAAACTGCCGCTGAAAATTGTCTTTTGGGCCAATTTCTGCGTTGCGGGAAAATTTTAATCCTCAAAATATGGGACATATTCCTCCGGTTAAAATTTTCCCGCGCCTTGAACTAAACCCAAAATCCTAATTTTCAGCGGCAGTTTTGGCTTTTAGAAAAGCCTTTTCATCTTCCTGGCACGTGAATGATACAGTTGGAATTTTATAAACACCAAAATTCAAATTATTAGAGGCAGTCTTGCTTTTAATCAAACAGACATTGGGTGTCAATTGGAGACAGCAGGGAAAGGTGTTCTATGGATCTTATTTACAGCGAACCGCCATTTGAAAAAGATGCAGCCTGTATTGAAGAGCGATTGCTGGAATTCAATGCCTCCCAAATTAAAGATTACCAATACGAACAATTTGTCTATAAAATCACGGATGAATCCGGATCGATTATCGCCGGGATTAACTGCCAATCCGGCGGGGGCTGGCTTTATATCGAAGGGTTATGGATTTCAAAAGAGCACAGGGGACAAAGAATCGGGGAAAAACTGTTGGCAGCGGCTGAAAAAAAGGGAAAGGAGAAAGGATGCCATCATGTATATCTGTTTACGTACGATTTTCAGGCACCGGAATTTTATGTGAAAAACGGATATACAGTTTTCAGCAAACTGGATAATTTCTGCGGGAACCATGCCAAACTTTTTTTGAAAAAACGCCTGGCCTGATCCAGCTTTGCTCACAAGTAAGACGGGTCGCCATCCTTAATTATCAATTCTCCATTATCAATTATTCACTGTGTTTCACTTCTTTTTCCAGCACTGAAAACCGATGGTGATAGCCGTGGCGGCTGTAAAACCCGAACGCTTCTTCATTGCCCTGGGCCACGCTGATATGGACCTTATTGATATTTTGACGGGTCAGCCATTGTTCGGCTTTTTCCATTAATCGGTCGCCAATGCCGGTTTTCCGGTGAGAGGGGCGGATATAAATGGAGTCGATTTCACCGGCACCATCTTTGACAGAAGCAATGCAATAGCCGATGATGGTTTTGTTGTCCCCGGCAGCAAAAATCGCAAAATCATCCCGGTCCTTAAATTGCTCAAATCTTTTTTCAAATGTAAACGCTGTAAAATGGGCCTTGAAATAGTCGGATTTCTCTTTGTGGAGCCGGTTTAACTCTTCCCACAGGGGTTTTATGGTATGAAACTGCTCACCCTTTAATTTTGTGATCTCCATGCTTATACCTGAATTTCACCTTCAAGGTAAGATACGGCCTGGCCTGCGATTTCAGTTCGGTTGCCATTAAAGCGGCATTTTACGACACCGCCCCTTTTTGATGACTGGAACGCCGTGAACGAGGATTTGTTCAGGCGGCCGGCCCAGTAGGGGACGATCTGGGTAAAGGCAGATCCTGTCACAGGATCTTCAGGGACCCCGTATTTGGGAACGAAAAACCGCAAAACAAAGTCAACATCGTTGTCCCCTTTGGCAGTGGCAATGACACCGCGCATATCTAAGCTTTTGAGCAGTTCCATGTCCGGGTCAAGGGCAGCCACGTCAGCGGCATTTTCAAATACCGCAATATAGTCTTCGGATTTCAGGCAGGCCGCGGGTTTGACATGGAAGGCTTTCTCAAGGTCTTTGGGGATTGGGCATTCAACCGGCGGCTGGGAGGGGAAATCCATGATGAACCAGTCTTCTTCTTTTTTAACCCAGAGATCCCCGGATCTTGATTCAAAACAGATCTCATCTTCCCGGAACCCCAGGATATCAAACAGGACATAGGCCGATGCCAGGGTGGCATGGCCGCACAGATCCACCTCGGCAACCGGGGTGAACCAGCGGATATGGCTGCCTTTTTCGGACGGGACAAAAAACGCGGTCTCAGACAGATTGTTTTCCAGGGCAATGGCCTGCATAGTCTCATCGGGCAGCCAGGTGTCAAGCGGGCAGACCGCGGCCGGGTTTCCCTTGAATACTTCGGATGTAAATGCATCGATCTGGTAAAGTTTTAATTCCATGATGTTACACTCTTGTTTTGGATCGGTTGATAAATAATTTGATATAGGTCCATGCCCCGGTACCGCTGCCGAGGCAATCAGCAATAAAATCGGCTACGGAGGCCTGTCTTGTCGGCACAAAGGCCTGGTGAATCTCGTCGGACAGGCCGTACAGGCTGCAGAATACGATGCTGATAAAAGCGATTTTCGATGTGGACCGCGTGGGTTTGTCCGCCGCAACGTTTCGGGCGGTTAAAAATGCCAGAAGCCCGTATACCAGGAAATGAAGCACCTTGTCATCATAGGGAAACAAAGGCTCTTTGATGATGCCCGGATACGAAGACTGCCAGAAAATGGCCCCGCACAGGGCCACCACCGGCAGTCTGTAAAAAATAAAAAGCAAAATGCTCTTAGAATATTGCCTCATTTAAAGTTCTGTTCTTAATATGGTCCAGTACCGGGGTTAAAAAATCATCCATGGGCAGCCCCATTTTCACCTTGCCGTCAAGGGTTCTAACAGACAATGTGTTCCCGTCTTTTTCCTTGTCTCCGATGGTGATAATCAAGGGGACGTAGGACAATTGGGCATCCCTGACTTTTCGTTTCAATGTTTCGCTTCTCTTGTCTGTCTCGCACCGGATACCGGCTTCCTCAAGCTGTGCCTTGATGCTGTCGGCATAGTCTGCCAGATCCTGGTTGATGGGCAGAAGCACTGCCTGAACCGGGGCCAGCCACAGCGGGAATTTGCCGGCAAAGTGCTCCACAAGGATGCCGAAGAACCGCTCCAAAGATCCATAGATGACCCGGTGGATCATGATGGGCCGGTGCTTTTCATTGTCAGCGCCCTTGTAGGTCAGATCAAAGCGTTCCGGCAGGCTCATGTCCAGCTGGACCGTGCCGCACTGCCAGGTCCTTCCCAGGGCGTCCTTGATATGGATGTCTATTTTGGGGCCGTAAAAGGCGCCGTCGCCCTCATTGATAAAATATTCCTGGCCATAGTCATCAAGGGCATTCTTCAACCCGGCAGTGGCCTCTTCCCACTGTTCGTCTGATCCAATGGATTTTTTGGGGCGTGTGGACAATTCCAGGTGGAAATTCAGGCCGAACCGGTTGTATATCCGCTGGGCAAGTTTGAGCACCCCAAGTACCTCTTCGCCGATCTGCTCCGGGGTCATGAAAATATGGGCATCATCCTGGTGAAAAGCCCTTACGCGGAACAGGCCGGACAGGGCACCTGACAGCTCATGACGGTGGACCAGCCCGATTTCTCCGGCGCGAAGCGGCAGATCCCGGTATGAATATGCTTTGGTTTTGTAAAGCAGCATGCCGCCGGGGCAGTTCATGGGCTTGATGGCATACTCTTCATCATCAATCACCGAGGTGTACATGTTTTCTCTGTAGTTTTCCCAGTGACCGCTTTTCTCCCACAGTTTTCTGTTGAGCATCACAGGGGTTTTGGTTTCCACATACCCGTCAGCCTTGTGTTCAACTCTCCAGTAATCCAAAAGGGTGTTCCAGACATCAATGCCCTTGGCATGGAAAAAAGGCATGCCGGCTGCTTCATCGTGGAAGGAGTAAAGATCCAGTTTGGTGCCAAGTTTCCGGTGATCCCGTTTTTTGGCCTCCTCGATCATGTGGATATGTTTGTTGAGCTTTTTCTTGTCAAAAAAGGAGATGCCATAGAGCCGTTGAAGCTGCTCTCTTGCCTGGTCTGCCCGCCAGTAGGCACCGGAAATTTTCAACAGTTTAAATCCTTTTATCATCCTGGTGTGGGGGATGTGGGGACCGCGGCACAGGTCCACAAAATTGCCGTTCTGGTATAGGGAAATCTCCTCATCCTCCGGCAGCTCATTGATCAGTTCCAGTTTAAAGGCATTGTCCATGAACATCTCAAGCGCCTCTTTTTTGGAGACCACTTGTCTTTCAAAGGTGTTTTTGGCCTTGATGATTTTTTTCATTTCCCTTTCGATGGCGGCAAAATCGTCTTCCGAGATGGGGTCCATGTCGATATCATAGTAGAATCCGTCTTCCACCACAGGCCCGATGGTCAATTTTGCATCCGGATAAATTTTAAGTACAGCTTCGGCCATGACATGGGCTGAGGAGTGCCGAAGGATCTCAAGCCCCTCGTCATCATTGGTGGTAAGAAAGGCAATGGCGCAGTCTTTTGCCACCGGCAGGGTCAGATCCATGAGGGAATCATCAATTTTCATGGCCACACAGTTTCTGGCAAACCCTTCTGAAATGCTCTTGGCAACATCAAGTCCCGTGGGGATATCTTCAAAGCTCTTTATACTATTGTCCGGAAATGTTATGTTAATCATCTTGTTTTCCATTGCATGTTTATAAGTGTTAAATGTAAAACAAAGATTTTAAGAAGAAACGAGACAACAATCAAGGAAAAATATTGAATTATCAGTTTATTTCATCTGCAGCAGATCTTGAAAAGGTGTGTTCCCGATTTGAAAACAAGAAAATTGTGGGTGTGGATCTTGAAGCGGATTCCATGCATTGTTTTAAGGAAAAAATTTGTCTTATCCAGATGGCATGTGCGGGAAAGGCGTATCTGATCGATCCCTTTGAAATGCAGGACATTGATCCATTTCTTACGGTATTGGAAAATCCGGATGTGACAAAGGTATTCCACGGGTCGGATTTTGACATCCGAAGCCTGGACCGGGATTATGGTATCCGGGTGAACAATCTGTTTGACTCTGAGATCGCCTGTCGTTTTTTAGGGGTTACAGAAAGGGGACTGGGAGCACTTCTCAAAGCTCATTTTGATATCATCGTTGACAAGCGGTTTCAAAAAGTGGACTGGTCACGGCGACCGCTAAAGGATGACATGATCGAATATTCCATCATGGATGTGGCCAGCCTTGAAGAGCTTTATACCATTCTGACAGATCAGCTTAAAAAAATAGGGCGTCTGTCCTGGGCACAAGAGGAGTTTGAGATCCAGGAGCAGGTCCGGTATGAATACAACCATAAACCGCCGTTGTTTAAAAAATTCAAAGGTGCCGGAAAGATGGACAATCGCAGCCTGGCTGTTCTGGAAAGTCTTTTGGAACTGCGGCTTGAGATTGCAGAAGAAAAGGACAGGCCTGTCTTTAAGGTGTTCTCCAATGCCAGCCTGAAAACCATGGCAGAGCAAAGATTGGTTAGTGCCGACCGGATGGTCCGCACAAGAGTCTTGAGCAAACGACAGGCACAGATGTACGGGCAGCGGTGTGAGAAGGCTGTTGGCAAGGCCATGGCACTGGCCCATAAAGATCTGCCGTCCTATCCGAGAAACCGGCGGCCCAGAAAAGATCCAAAGGTTCAAAACCGGATTACACATCTTAAAAAGCTGCGGGAAAAATGGAGCCTTTCCATGGATATGGAACCCGGTTTTTTATTAAACAATGCCTTGATTACCGGGATCTGTGTGGCAAACCCGGAAACGATGCAGGATCTGGCGTTGATTGAGCCGATCCGGCGCTGGCAGGTAGATGCCATGGGAGAGGACATTTTAAAGGGTTTGTCGCATTTCAGGAAATAAGAGAGGAAAATCATGGAAATATCATTTGTGAAAATGGAAGGCCTTGGCAATGATTTTATCATGCTTGATGACCGGGACAAAAATATTGAAAAAGCAATGTCCTACCCGGAACTTGCCCAAAAGCTGTGCAACAGAAGATTCGGTATCGGCGGGGACGGGATTATCCTGACCCTCAATGCTGACGATGACCATGATATCAAATTTCGTATCTATAATTGTGACGGGTCCCAGGCCGAGATGTGCGGCAACGGGATGCGCTGTTTTGCAAAGCGGCTGTATGAAGAAAAGATCATCACCAAAACATGTATGCGGGTGGATACCCTTGCCGGTACCGTTATTCCTGAAGTGATTGTTGATAAGGACGGTGGCGTGTCACAGGTAAAAGTCGATATGGGTGAACCCATCCTGGAGAGTGAAGCGATTCCCGTGATCTGTGACAAAGAAAGGGCCATTGAAGAGCCTCTGGATGTGGCAGGCGAACAATATGAAATCACCTGTGTCTCCATGGGCAACCCCCATGCGGTTATTTTTGTGGAGGATGCCATAAATATCCCCTTAAAAGAGATCGGTCCCGCCATTGAAACCCATGAACGGTTCCCGGAAAAAACCAATGTGGAGTTTATCCAGGTTTTAAGCGACACCGAACTTGAAATGCGCGTCTGGGAAAGGGGTGCCGGGATTACACTGGCCTGCGGCACCGGTGCCTGTGCCTCCCATGTGGCAGCAGTTCTGACGGGCCGTGCAAAAGAGAAGACACTCATCCACCTGGCCGGCGGTGACCTGGAACTGTTCTGGGATAAGCAGACCAATCATATTTTTAAAACCGGTCCGGCGACACGGGTGTTTGAGGGGAAAACGGATATTTAATTGATAATTGAGAATGGATAATTAAGAATTGCGGAAAAGGGGCTTTTTAGGGGGCACTCCGGACGAATTCTCTTCTATCATTATTGAAATAAAAAAGAGCAGGATCGAAATGATTCTGCTCTTTTTTATTTTTAAATCAGGAATTTATACCTTTGATAAAGGCGTCACAGAATTGTTCATACAGTCTTTCATGAAACCCGGGGGACAATTTGTTCATAAACCCGTGGCTGCCGGGTGCCTTTTGGCATGATACAGTCTCTTTTCTTTTCTGCATGGCCATCATCTTATCCACGTCAAACCCGGGTTCACAGTTCGGGAAGATCAGTTCCAGATCAAAACAGGGGTCAATATCCGGGAAATGCCGGATCTGGGAGGGATAAAAACAGATAGCTTTGCGTACATGGTTAAACGCCGGGTTTCCGGAGAGGCGGAAGACGGCAGACGCCCCCACACTGAAGGCGATAAGAAAGATAGTGCCGTTATATGAGTTCAGCTTTTTTTTGATAAATTTTTGGTAATCATCCAGACCGATTCCTGCCATGAATGCGTCGTAGGCTTGCTCTTGAGATGAGAATCCCTGATCAACGCCTTTGTAAGGATCCAGGAGTTCAACAGCGAATCCGGGAGGGGCAAGATCCTGTGCCAGCTGCTCCAGCGCCGGGGTGCGGCCGAAGATGTCTGATATGATAAAAATCTGACTCAATGGCGCTCTCAGGTCTTCCGATGCTTTAAAAAGGTGCCGTTCTGGTATTCCTGGAACGCGGTTGCCAGCTCATCGTCCGTGTTCATGACAATAGGACCCTGCCAGGCAACTGGCTCATTAATCGGTTTACCGGATATTAAAAGGAAGCGGACAGGCTGTCCTGCTGTGATAACACCCACATAGTCGCCGTTTTCATATAATACCAGATTTTCCGGCCCGGTGATATTGGAGGTGTCAGGGTTGAATCGGGCCGACCCGTCGATAACATAGGCGAACACAGTGTGGCCCAACGGGGTGTCCAGGGTGAATCTGGTTTCCGGAGGGACCGTAATGTCCAGATACTGGGGTTCTATCACAATATCCGTGACCGGCCCTTCAACATCATTGATTTTTCCGCAGATAATTTTTATCACTGCTCCGTTTTCAAGGCAGACTTCCGGAATCTGGGAAGCTTTAATCTCCTGATATCTGGGATCCATCATTTTATGGGCAGCGGGCAGGTTGGCCCACAGCTGAAATCCCCAGAGCCGGTTTTTTGCATCTCCTTTTGGCATTTCCTGGTGAACAATGCCGCTGCCGGCGGTCATCCACTGGATATCACCGCTGCCGATGATGCCTTTGTTGCCCATGCTGTCCCCGTGTTCCACTTCGCCCTCAAGGATATAGGAAATGGTCTCAATCCCCCGGTGGGGGTGCCAGGGGAACCCTTTTATATATTTGTCCGGCTGGTCACTGTGAAAATCATCCATGAGCAGGAACGGGTCCAGCTGCGGCACCTGGTGATGCCCGAAAACACGTTTTAGATGGACACCGGCGCCTTCGATGACAGGGGAACTTTTAAATATTTTTTTAATTTTCCGGGTCTGGGTCATGGTGTTGCTCCTTTTTGTTAAACAGCCTTACGCCTGACGCACGTGTCATTGGCGTTGGGGGTAAATTATGAAGCAGGTGAATGCTAAAAAGCATACCATAAAATCATAGGGCACGCAGGTGTTTTTTAATTCTCAGGAGGATGATGGGGGGCTTTTTTTGATTCACTACCGATGAAAAAAAGCAGCAAAGAGGGGATGACAAAAAGGGTGAAGACCGTGGACATGGCAAGACCGCCTAAAAGGATGGAACCCAGCCCCCGGTAAAGTTCACTGCCGGAACCGGTGGACAGGACCATGGGCAGCATGGCCAGAAGGCTTGTGAAAGCTCCCATGAAAATGGGGCGAATCCGTGTTTTGACCGCATCGGTCACAGCATTTTTCCCGGCAAGGCCGTTGTAGCGGACATTGTTCAAGGACTGGTGAACAATGAGAATGGCGTTGTTGACCACCGTGCCGATAAGGATGATAAACCCCAGCATGCTTAAGATATCAAATCCCTGGGGAGCTATGAAGGTGTTGACGGCCCAAAGTCCTACAAAACCACCGGCAGCCGCCAGGGGAACGGTGAAAAGGATGATAAAGGGGTAAAAAAAGTTTTCAAACAGCGCTGCCATCAGAAGATAGGTGATAATAAGGGCAACCACAAGGTTCCACTGCAGGGCCCGTCGGGTTTCAACCAGTTTGTCGGCATTGCCGCCCACACGCACCTGGACGTTTTCAAGCTGCTGTGCCTGTTTTAAGGAGGGGATAATATCATTTTCAATCATCTCCATGGCTGCCTGCAGTGCCAGGTCCGACGGCGGTGTCACCTGCAGGGTGATGGTGCGGTCCCTTTCCAGGTGGCTTATCTGGGGCATGCCCTGATCATAAACAATGCGGGCCACATCCTTTATCCTGATCAGGTCCCCGAAGCTGTTGGCAATGGTGCTGTCCAAAATATCCTCGGGAGAGGTGATGGTTGTGTCCCGGCCTTTTAAAACAAGGTCGACCTGCTTGATCCCGTCGGGCCGGTATTCCTCAATTTTTCGTCCGTCCATAAGGATATCAATGTAGATGCCCAGATCCTGGGGGCTCAGCCCGCTGGCTGCCAGTTTTTCTCTGTCCGGAATTATTTTTACTTCGGGATAGCCTGCCTCAAGGGAGGGCACCGGCCGCACCTGGGTGCGCGGCATTTTGCCGGAGATGGTGCCGAAAAGGATCTGGGCTGCCCGCAGAATCTCGTTAATATTCTCACCGGATATATTAACATCAACGGTTCGGCCCTTCCCGATGCCGGACTGGAAGATGCCTGCCTGGATGCTGACCCCGAAGACACCGGGGATGGAACGCATGACCCGGGTAAAAAGGGGTATCAGTTCCCGGGCCCGCGTGTCATGGGTACTGATGCCGCCAAACAGGGTGACCCGGTCGGCGCCCACAAAAAACATGTGCTTGATCTGTGGGAATCCGTCTTTGCCGTCTTCTTTGAAATAGGGTTCGGTCTGTTTGTAAATATGGCGGCCCATGTTTTTTAATTTCTCAACACTGTATCCCGGCGGCGGGATAAGAATATTTAAGATCAGATTCCGGTTGCCCTGGGGCAGGTATTCGGCACTGGGAATTAGCCAGGCGGTCAGTCCCACGGACAGACCTGTGAACAGGACAACCGTGGAAAGCCGGGTGACAACATTTTTCATGCACAATGTGCTGGATTTCAAAATGATAGTGGCTATAAAAGGTCCGATAATGCTCTTTTGAAGGCCGTTTTTTGTATGGGTGTTCCTGTTTCTATAAAACAGGTGAAACAGCGCGGGAATTACGGATACGGATACTATCAGGCTTAAAAAGATAGAGGCGGTGATGGCAATGGCAATGTCACGGAACAGCTGTCCGGCCTCTTCCTGGATGAAAATCACGGGTAAAAATACCGCCACGGTGGTGGCGGTGGATGCCAGAATCGCACCCCATACCTCTTTTGTCCCTTCAAGGGCCGCATCAAAGGCTGTTTTGCCAGTTTTCCGGTGGCGGTCGATATTCTCCAGCACCACAATGGCGTTGTCCACCAGCATGCCCACGGCAAATGAAATTCCGGCCATACTGACCACGTTCAGGTTCCGATCAAAAATCCAGAGAAAGAAAAAGCAGCCAATGGCGGATATGGGGATGGCGATCCCGGTGATTACGGTGGCCCGAACGCTTCTTAAAAACAACAATAATACGAAAACAGCCAGTATCCCGCCAATAATGATATTTCTGATGACAAGCCTGGTGGCGGTATTGATATAGGGCCGCTGGTCGTAAACCATTTCTATAGTCAGATGGCGGTCTTTAAGGACGGTGTGGTTCAGGTGGTTCACCACCTCTTCCACGGCATCGGTCATGTCAAGGACATTGGCCCCTTTCTCCTTTCTCACACCGCAGACAATGACCTGTTCTCCGCTGGCAAGCACGGAGTCGCTCTCTTTTTTGTACCCTTTTTTCACCTGGGCCACATCCTTTAGATATACCCGGTTGACACCGTCATCAAAGATGACAACGTCAAGAAGGTCCCAAGGGTTCTGGTATTGACTGATGGTCCGGATACGGTAATTCTTTTTAGACAGGCCCATAATACCGGCGGAGATGTTCTGGTTGGTCTTTTGAATGGCCTGGTTGATCTGGTGAATGGTGATCTTGTGGCGGGCCATTTTATCCGCATCAATGATGACATCAAGCGTGGTTGCCGTTCCCCCGAAGACCAGCAGGGAGCCCACACCGTTGATCCGTTCCAGGTGCTGCCGGATATTGTCTTCAAAATAGGTTCTGAAATGATTGATATGGGTTTTGTTATCCGGAAGCACTTTCAGCGTCATCCAGATAACCGGTGAACTGGTGGCCCCGGAGGATTCAATCGCCGGACGGTTGACATTCTCCGGATAGTCGCCCACCTCGGCCAGTTTATTGGATACCCGAAGCTGGGCATTGTCTAATCCTGTGCCGATTTTAAAGGAGAGCGTAATGGTCCCAAGGCCGTTGTAGCTTGAACTTTCCATTTTAGAAAGCCCCTGCAGTCCCTTTAAGACTTTTTCCTGCTTTTCTATGACCTCTTTTTCGATCTCATAGGGCGTAGCCCCGTACCAGCTTGTGGTCACGGTGATTTGCGGGGTTTCAACATCCGGGGTCAGCTGGACCGGAAGTTTTTCAATGCCGATGATACCGAACATGACGGTCAGGATAACCCCCACCGCCACGGTCACAGGCTTGTTGATAAAGGTCTGGATTATGTTCATCCCAGCTCCTGCATCCGGGGTTTAAAATGATTCATAAATTTCATTTAGTATCCGCTGACAATGGTAACCGGCTGTTGATCCTGCAGCCGTTCGTTCCCGTCCACCACCACAGGCATGCCCTCTTTAAAATGGGTATTATCGACACCGATCATGTCGTTCAGATAGGTGACGATATTTACATCCAGCATCACGGCCTTTCCATCCATTATGGCAAACACCACATCCCGGCCCTGGAATTTTACCACGGCATCTCTCGGGATCATGCTTAAGATCTGTTTTTCACCGGCTGGAATAAAAACTGTGGCAGACATGTTCTGCACCACCAGGGCCTGCATGGGAATCGTGACGGTTAAAAAGATGTTTTTTGTCCGCAGGTCGGCCACGGTGCCCAGCCGGTCTATGATGCCGGTTATTTCCCGGTTGTGGGCATTGATGACAACCTTGACCTGTTGCCCCACGGTGATGTGCTTTAAAGCGGTTTCAGCCATGGGTACTTTTACGGCAAGGTCATTGACCGAACCCAGCTTGATCACCACCGTTCCGGGCTGGACCCAGTCACCTGAATCACTGTTCTTTTCAAGGACGATACCGTCAAAGGGTGCCCGGATAACGCTTTTTTGTTTTTGAATCAGCAGCTTTTCCAGCAGTGTCTGGGCGGCTGCTTTTTGCAGCCTGGCCTCTTCAAAAAGAAATTTTGTATCATCAAACTGTTTTTTACTGACGGAATTTTTTTTATGCAGAAATGTCATCCGGTCAAAGTCGGATCGGGTATGCGAAATTTGCAGGGCAGCCTGTTCAACCCTGTTTTTCTGGATTAGGATTTCCTTATCAAGGATCTGTGTGTCCAGGAATGCCACAGCCGTCCCCCGGCTGATCCGGTCACCCTCTTTTACCATAACCCGTTTGACCTGCCCGGCCACTTGTGAAGAGACTTGGCTGACCCTTTCATAATAGAGGGTGCCGATAAAAGAGAGGGGTTGATCCACCTTTTGGGAAACGATTTTTTTAACGACCACGCCGGCGGGTGGCCGTTGTTGTGCATTAAGCGTTGCACTGCTGATGATGGCAGTCACCAGCAGGATCCGAAGAATCGTCATATATCCTCACATAAAGGGATTGGGGGTTGGCTTTACAGACACCCGTACTATTACTGAATCATATCGAACCCGGCCCGGGATTGCAACATTGGGGTTGGTATCATCGGGCTGTTAACACCCAATGTCATTAACTTAAGCCCCCCATCTATTATTTTGCTTCTGCATTTAATAGCTGAGCAAGTATGCTTAACTGACACGGACTCCGGTCTCCATGGCTAAAATGTCTGTATTCCTAAGTTAATGGCATTGAGTTACCACTGGCTGTTACGGCCGGGAACCCTGTATGACGGGGTGCTAAAAACTTACAGAATGATGGATGCCGCCACCACCTCGACAATGCTTTTGACCTCATAATCTATGTCATAATTATTGGCGATATCCCGGATCTGGTTTTTGCAGTTAAAGCAGCCTGTGACAATGGTCTTGGCACCTGTGGCCCGGATCTGGTCCGCCTTGATTTTTCCCATACGGTGCCGGATGTGCCCCAGATCACCGGTGGAGGCAAGCCCGCCCCCGCCGCCGCAGCAATAGTTGTGGACACCGGTGGGGGTCATTTCCACAAAGTCGGAGGTCAATGCTTTTATAACTCTTCTGGGCGGTTCAATAACACCGCCGCGCCGACCGATGTTGCACGGATCATGGTAGGTAACAGGGCCTTCAAAAAGGTCTTTTTTAAGCTTCAGGCGGCCATCTTTGATATACTGGTCAATGAGTTCCACAAAGGTGGTGATGGGGAAATCAAATTTTTCTCCCCGGATTTTTTCCATTTCATGCTTCAGCACCCGGTATCCGTGGCCGCAGGGAGCCAGTGACATGGATTTGGCATTGAGCAGTTCGCGGGCCTCAAGCGGGGTGCCGGCAACCTGTGCGGCATTCTCCTTGCTGCCCTGGTAAAAGGCGTAGTTGACAACATCAAACCCGTGGGTGGACAGGGTCCAACTCTCTTTGGCCGCAGACAAAATTTTAAGCTCATCCATCAACAGAAAGGGCAGATCCCGCAGTGTCAGGGGATGGGGAACATAGAGAACGTCGGCGTTTTCAATGTCGATGGGCAACGTAAAGCCTTCCCCCATGTCCTCTTCCATCTCTTCTGCCAGCCACTCCACCGTATCGATGAAATCCTCTTTGGAAAGCCCCAGGTAATTACCGGTTTCAAGGGTGGTGTTCACAGGCCCGATCAGCCCGGACGGCAGTTTTCCAAGCCCGAAGAGAAGCGCCCGGCCCACATACATCATTTCTCCGGTATTGATGCCCATGGGACAGTTGATGGCGCAGTTGCCGCAGATGGTGCAGTTCTCAAACGCGGCCTTGTAAAGGGATTCTATTTTGGGGTTGGTCATGGGGTCACTGCCGGACATTCCCAGTTTTGATTTGATGGGGTGAAAGTATTCAGCGATTACAGATTTCAACACCTTTACCCGGTTGGCCGGTATATGTTCGGGTTCCGGCTCTGAACAATAATAATGGCAGGCATTGGCGCAGGCACCGCAGTTCACGCAGGCATTGAGCATGGAGAAGAATTTGGTGCTGGTATATTTATCAAAGATCTGTCTTAGCTTTTCAATATATTCGGCAGAACTCAAGGTGTTCTCATTCGATGGTGCGGTATTGGCAGTCATGGTGTTTTTCCTTAAGATTGTTTCCTGTGACATTCACCACAAGTGGTGGGACCGGCTGTCTGTTTGTTCTTTTTAAGATCCCTGTGGCAGACCGTACAGCTGGCATGGTTGGCTTCCCGAAGGGCCAGGGTATCGTCGTCGGTCTTATCTAAATGGCACTCTGTGCAGGAGGCTTCTTCGCCTTCGGAATAGACAAGGGCTTTTTGGGTGTCGTCAAAGACATGATGGCACACGCCGCATCCCGCGTCTTCAAGGGCTTCTTCATGAAGGGTATGGTCAAATTCGGGGGTCGGCCGCTGTTGTGCCTGTACCGGGGTGTCATCCTGTGCGCTGACAGATAATTGGAACAACAGTACAGCACCAAGGCAGATCAGTATCAGTATAAATTGGGGTTTGATTGATTTCATAAACAGATTCCTTTTAAATAATAGACAATGGTATTACCAGTCCCGGGCCTGGAGTGGCGGTCCGAAGTCGGCGCCCATGTAGTATCTCGAAAAGGGATAGGCAATCATATGCCAGAGCCTTGAAAACGGGATCATGGCAATGAGAATGTTGCTGCAAAGTATATGGGTGATCAGCATGGGGCGGTAGGGACCCATCTGGTGGAAGGCCAGAAAGCCGGTCAAAAATGATATAAAAATCAGTATCAGTAAAATAAAATCAGAGGGCTGGCTCACCAGTTTTACCTCTTTTACAGTGATTCGTCTGATAAAAAAGAAAACACATCCGACAAGAACGATAATGGTCAAGATATCGGCCAGGGTGTTTGAAATCCCTTTCCATAGGACCCCGTAGGATTCAAACCATAAAACGATATGGGCCATGAAAAAGATCGGCACAATTAACACGCCGAGGTGAAATAAAAAGGCAATAATGGTGAATATCGGCCTTTCGCGCATGGCCCGCGTGGCAAAAGGAATAATACCGAAAATAATGGATTTGAATCCATTGCTGATGTTTTCTTTGGGGTAGAGCATTTTCGGATTGGTGCCTTTAAAATAAAATGTCACCATCCTGAAGCAGATCCCGATGATCAAAACTGCAAAAGACAGCATTGCCAGGGGGCCTCGAACTAGTTCATAAAAATCCAATTTATCCATCCTTCCCGGGATTGCCGGGTCATGAGGTCGCGGTACGGTTTTTTAAAGATTTCCTAAAGTACATCCGGTTAAAAAGGACAATGGTGCTCTTCCGGATTTTACCCGGAATATTTGTAAGAAAAGTCAGGCGCCAAGTCAAGTGCAACCAGAATAAATCGCAAGATTTCTTTTTAGAAGGGGGATGTGAAAGCTGTCCGGCAGGGCGGAACCCTGTCCTGATGTTGCACAGATCATAGGGGTTTATTTAAGACCCAGGGCCTCAATGGTCTGTGCCGTTGGGATACCATCGGCGTCATATCCTCTTAATTTATAATACCGGGATATCATTTTATCCAGGTGGACCTTTTTATCCTCTGGGTCGGATTCACGTCCCTGGTTCATCAGGCGGCCGGGCAGGGTGTCGTCATGCCGGTTGATGCCTTCATTTGTGTTGAGCAGACGTTCCAGAACATGGACCCGTTCTCCTGCCTTTAAGAACTCTTTTCTGGATATGGGAATGCCGGTGACGGAGCGCCAAAGATCCGCATAAATGGAAAAATCAACCAGGTTGACGGCCAGGTCGGGCAGGTACTGCATCAGCGGCCCTAGGATGAAATCGGGGGTGTATTTTGCCAGGGGCGGTTCCATCATGAATGCATACATGGTGAAATGGCAGGTCTGAAGGCTGTTGATGCAGCAGGTTAAATCTTCGAAAAATTTTACCCACCGGGCCTTGCCGTAATCAGAGTCTGCCTTTAAAAGCTTAAAATAGATCTCCTGCCCGATCAGATAGGCGGAGAGATGACATCCGCCGCGGTTGGCCACGGCATAGGCAAGTCCCTGGCCGAAAGAGCCCCGGGGATCGTAGGCCGCCATCTCAAGTCCCTTGACCTGCATGGCAAAATCCCTGCCCCCGTATTTTTTGGACAAAGCCCTGCTGCCCCGTGCCATCTGGGCGCCAAAATCCTTTTTATGGGCAATATCCATTATGGCCTGTTCAATACCTTTTTCAGAACCAAAGGCCAGATCGCTTTTAATAATACCTTTTTGCGCAGCCTCCATGACCCAGGCCAGGGTACCGCCGGTGGAGATGGTGTCAAGCCCCAGGTTTCCGCACACCTGGTTTAGACGGGCAATGATATCCAGATCAAAGATCCCGAGACTGGTGCCCAAAAGACCGATGGTCTCAAATTCCGGGGCCGCCATTTTGCCGCCTTTGAAATTTCCCTTGTGTCCGCATCGGATGGTGCACGGCTTGCAGGTGTGATGGGTGGTGTCATGCTTTTGGGCCATGACTTCGCCGGAAACCTGGTCAGCCAGTTCATGGGTGCCGTCTTTAAAATTGTTAACGGGCAGGATGCCGGCCTCTATGCACGGCCGCACATTGGCGGCAGTGCCGTAATGGGTATACTTGTCAGATGTCATCTGGTTCTGTTTGATATAATCAAGGGCTTTGGTCCGGGTCTTTTTGAACAGATCCGGTATTTTGGGCTTGATCCTGAAAATACCGCCGTGCGCCCGGATGGCCTTTAAGTTTTTGGAACCCATGACCGCACCGATACCGCCGCGTCCCAGAAATCTGTGACCGGAGGCCATATTGGCATAGCGCACCTGGTTTTCACCGGCAGGGCCGATAACAATGGATTTGGCTTTTTTTTCATCCAGCTTGGCCTGGGTGTCCGGGATCTCTTTGCCCCACAGATGTTCGGCGTCTTCAAATGAAACCCCGTCACAGGTGATGTCTAAAAAGCAAGGCTTTGATGACCGGCCTTTGATGATCAGGCCGTCCCACCCGGCTGTTTTCAGGGCCAGGCCAAAGGGGCCGCCGCAGGATGAGGAGATGGTGATGCCGGTCAAAGGCGATTTGGTCACAGCTTCAAACCGGCCGGAACAGGGACCGCCGGTTCCCATGAGGACACCTGGCATGAATGCGATGACATTGTCCGGTGACAGCGGATCGATTCCCGGTGTCAGGCGGTCGTACAAGAGCTTTAACCCCAGCCCCTTGGCCCCCAGAAAAAGTCTTCTTTCGTGGTCGGTAACTTCATAGACGCTCTGTGCTTCGCTGTTCAGGTCAATTTCCAGTATCCGGTTGCTTGTTCCTGTGATCTGTTTCATGGTCTGTCTTTTTATATCCTTATTCATACGCGCGGCGGATCAGCAGTCGTGCATCGTCAATATCAACAGCTCTCGGGTTGTATCCAAGGGCCCCGTCATCCATTGTTTTTTTAGCAATCAAATCTAATTGTGCCCGTTTGACACCGGCCAGTTGCAGAGTATACGGCAGACCGCAACAATCATAAAGGGTTTTCTGCAGTGCCCTGACAGCCTTGACCGTCCCCTTTGCCCGTTTGTTTTCAGGGGTGCTTACATAGATGTTTTCGCCAGCCAGGGGTAGCAGCATCTGCCCGATACGCCGGTTCTCTTTTTTGATATTGTATTCAAGGCCGATGGGCAGAAAAATGGACATGGCCATTCCGTGGGGGATGTGGACAACAGCGCCGGCGGCATGGCCAAGGCTGTGGACAACTCCCACCATGGCGTTGGAAAAAGCAATCCCTGCCATGGTGGCGGCATTGGCCATGGCAAGCCGGATATCCGGATCATTGCCGTTTTTTACAGCGTTGGGCAGGTTTTGTGTGATCATTTTTATGGCGGCAGTGGCAAAGGCGTCACAGACCGGGTTCTGCTGCAGGCTGATAAAGGCTTCCATGGCATGGCTTAGTGCATCCATGCCTGTGGCTGCGGTCATGGAAGGCGGCAGGGTTGCTGTCATCCTTGGATCTAAAACCGCAATATCCGGCAGAAGATATTGGGATGTAAAGGCAAGTTTCAGCCCCCTGTCCGTATCTGAAATAACCGCCACCTGGGTCACTTCGGAACCGGTACCGGCGGTGGTGGGAATAACGGCCAAAGGTTGCAGGGGGGTGTCTATAATCTGTGCCCCGGCAAACTGGGAAAGGTCATCACACTCTTTGGTGATCAAAAGGTTGGCCCCTTTGGCCGTATCAATGGCAGAGCCGCCCCCCCACGGCCACAATGCTGTCGCAATGGTTCTGTTTATAGATCCCTGAGATTTTTTTGACAATATCCAGGGATGAATCCGGTGGGGTCTGGTCAAACACGGCTCCCACCGTGAGTCCGGCATCGGCAAAAGCGTTTGTAATAATTTTTAAAAGGCCTGCTGCAACCACCCCCGGGTCGGTGATAATCATGGGGCATCCGGCACCCTTCTGTTTCAGTTCAAAGGCCAGGTTATCAACACCATTGTGGCCACTGATAATCTTTACCGGGTTGTGGAATTCATACTGGGTAATACTCATTGGTGCTCCTTGGCAGATGTATGTCTTCAGGCACCTTTTAATATTTAAACAAAATACCGGTTGAATACAGCCGCAGACGTTGAAAAACGTCGGTGAGGGTTAAAGGCCGGACCCGTTTCAGGACCCGCTTGCTGATAACGCGTGGCAGCATCAACCGCTGCAACCGGTTGATGCATCTTATCAGGCTCATGGCAAGGGGGATGTCTCCTTTAACAATCATCCGGTGCTGGGCAAAGCCTGCTTCCGCATTGATAAATCCTGCCATCACCGGAAATGCGCTCTGGATATTTTTAAAACTGATTTCAAGATCACAGCTCTTTTGGGGTTTTCCCGAATACCTGATTTTCCCCCGGTTTTTTATCAGGGTCATACAGGGGCCGCAGGGCAGAACCCGCATCCGGATAGAGACAGGGGCCTTCCAGGTCCGGGTCTCTTCTATGATCACGGGATCAAACCTGGCAGCCGATTCAAAGGCTCTGCCCAGGCAGACCATGGCGATTTTAATGGTGGTTTTTTTAATTGATTTCTCCAGCACTATCGTTTGCCTTTCATCCAGGTGGATTCCTGATCAGGCTCTTATATTGCAAAGGCCATCATGTTAGGGTATTGCCGCAAATCGTGAAAAAATGTTCCGAAAACATAGTGCTTATTTCTATTATTTAAGGTAAAAAATACCTTGATAGTGTTATCGATTTGCGCTTAGGCGATTCCATTAACCCTATATTTTTTAGAAACGCTATTGGGAAATCGCTATAAGTTAAAAGATCATATAGCAGGTGCAAAAAGCTGTCTATGATCCTAAGAAGCACTTTTTTATCAATTGGTTGCAATCCCGGCAGGGGGCAGGATAAAAGCAGGGTATTTATGGCGGAACACAAAACTTCATCTGCAATTTCAGGCATTGTTCTTTTTGACATGATACGCCAAACCGGCATGGCCGCCGCAGCCATTGAGAAAAAAACAGGCATTACAGAGAGTCAGATGAAAGACCCGGATGCCCGTATCCCCATGGGCCGGTTTTTAAAATTGTGGCAGATGGCTGTGGAGCAAACCAATGATCCTGCACTGGGACTCCATCTCCAGGAGCATTTCGGTACCAGCCTGATGCATTTTGTGATCACCATTGCCATCAACAGTGGTACCCTTCTTGAGGCCATTCAATCATGGGCACGGTATGACCGTTTGATCTGCGAGATCGATCATATCCAGA
The DNA here is from genome assembly GCA_964562385.1 of uncultured Desulfobacula sp. GTDB lineage: Bacteria > Desulfobacterota > Desulfobacteria > Desulfobacterales > Desulfobacteraceae > Desulfobacula. The sequence goes on along the minus strand of CAZLTD010000006.1, from coordinate 6,425 downwards.
TTTTTGAAAAAGAGGACCATTTTATTTTTACCTATACCAATACGGCCCCGGAGTATGAAAATCATTTTATTCCGGAGCAGTATTTTTCCCTGGCCCTGGAATACGGGAGACGGATCAGTGGACAGGATATCATACCCATGGAAGTCTGGTTTAAGCACCGCGCCCCCTCATATGTTGAAGAGTATGATGTTGTGTTTCAATGTCCGGTGTTTTTCGGGAAAAATGAGAATATGATCCGGTTTAAAAAATCGGATATGGCATTGCCGGTGGTATCACCGGATTCATACTTAAAAGCCCTTCTGGTTAAGCATGCGGATGAAGCCATTAAAAAATTTGGCGACCAGCCCTCATTGGCATCCCGGGTGGAACAATTTGTGTTATCACGCCTTCACACCGGGGATGTCACCATCCAATCAGCCTCGGCCGCACTTCACATGGATCGCTCTACCCTTTACAGGCATTTGGCAAAGGAGGGGACCTCCTTTAGAACCATTTTGATTAATACCCGGAAAAAAACGGCCCGGGAACACCTGATCAATGGTTTTACCGCCAGCCAGACCGCATATCTGCTGGGGTTTACAGAGCCCAGCGCTTTTCACAGAGCCTTTAAAAGATGGTATGGCCAAAGCCCGGGGGAATTTAAAAAAGCAATGGCCGGCTCAAAAGCCTGATATAAAAGCGGAAACAAGGATTAAAAGGGTTATCATCAGTAAAATTATATCCTTGTACCTGAAATTGACCACCCGGTTTAAGGGGAAAAAGAGAATACCTGTGCCGACGCCGGCCACAAATCCGAAAATATGGGCCCACACATCTGTATGCTCCCCGTGACTGAAAAGCCCCACAAGAATGGCACCGGCACATACCGGCACAAGGTTGTTGAACCGGAAGGGCCGTTTCTGGGTCACCTGGAAGGCGGCAAGGAGTCCTGCTGCCCCCATGACAGCCGTGGAGGCGCCGATGGAAAGATGGGCGGTCCGGTAAAGATATGCATTGAACAGATTGCCCAGGGTGCCTGAAAAAAGCAGGACAAAGCAGCCGGCTCCGTATCCTGATACAGAAATCACAGGGGCAGCGAAAAGGACCATCCCGGCCATATTTCCCACCAGGTGCTGGATATCGGCATGTAAAAAAAGGGCGGTAATGGCCCTAAAGGTTTCTCCCTGCAGGATGTACAGGGCAGAGGCCCCGAACTTGAGGATGACCTGCCTGTGGATATCCAGGTGGATGCAGATGAAATGGATTATTGCCAGCAGTCCTATGATAAAAAAAGCCGTGGCTGATTTAAAAGAGGAGAGTGGGATCTGGGAGGGAATCTGTTTAAAAAGCCCGGCCCTGTTCTCTTTAAAATAGGCATCCACTGCGGATTTTGCCTTTGCTTCGTCTTGAACAGTCACACGGATGTCAAATCCGCGGGCATGCTTTTGTACCCGGGTCTTTATATGCTGGGAGGCAAGAATCAATACAATGAGGTCCGCTTTTTTTGCCGGCAGGTGGGTGTACAATGTCAGATCTGTGTTATCCATATTTTTTTAAGATCTTGATCGTTAATAACGATATTGCCATAATAGTTTTGTTTGTGCCCATCCGGAAATAAAAATTTCCAAATGGGGCAGTTCGTTGTTAGCATTCAGCTTTTAGCCAACTCGTTGAAATTAGATTTTATTATCCTAACAGCTAAAAGCTAAGAGCTAATGGCTTCCATCCAAAATCCCACTTATGGATGGATAATAGTTTGAATATTAATCTGGCAACCATATCAGGAGACAGGCAAGATGCAAATATTAAAATTTGAAGGAGAGGATGCAAAGGTTTATCTTGGATGCGGATATGACGGAAAGGACGCAGAAATCCTGTCCGGAGATATCTTTGGGACACTCTCAAAGACCGGTGAGAAAACGCAGGTAAAGAAAATACTGCCGCCCTTTGCACCTGCGGCTGTATTCTGTATCGGGCTTAATTACAGGGCCCATGCAAAAGAGACAAAAATGGCGCTGCCCAGATATCCTATCGTCTTCATGAAAAACCCGGCAGCGGTTGCAGGACACAATGACGATATTATCATCCCTGCATCCTGTGCTGAAGTGCCGGAGGTGGATTATGAGGCGGAACTTGGGGTTATTATTAAACGCCCGGTCAAAAATGTCAGCCCGGACAGAGCGCTTGACGCGGTTTTGGGGTATACCTGTGCCAATGATGTGTCGGCACGGCGGTGGCAGAAACATGCCGGGGGCGGCCAGTGGGTAAAGGGGAAAAGCTTTGACACCTTCTGTCCCTTTGGGCCCTGGATTGTGACACCGGATGAGATCGGCAATCCCGATAAACTTGATCTTAAATGCCTGCTCAACGGTAAGACAATGCAGGAGAGCAATACCAGTGATATGATCTTTTCAGTGGGGCAGATCATATCGTATCTGTCCCAGTCCACCACCCTGCTGCCGGGGACACTGATATTGACCGGCACACCTTCCGGGGTTGGGTTTACACGGACACCCCCGGTATATCTGAAACCTGGAGATGTTCTTGAAACGCATATAGAAAATATCGGTGTGCTGGAGAACAGGGTTGTTTTAGAAGGATGAAGGATGCGTCCGGAAAATTTCTTTCCCGGACGCGGGGGAGTTGAGGGTTTAAAAAACTGTTTTTATGCTGTTCAAACGATTAGTTAAAACAGGAGCCCGGTCCCCGGCCGCCGCCCTGCCGGCAGTCCTGGCCTGAACCATATCTTTTGCCGCCGCGGCCTTTGCCGAATCCTGAACCCGGTCCGAAACTGGCATCAGGTGCAATTTTTTTGGCCTGAAGTGCAAAATCAATGCGTTTGTCCCTCAGCTGTTTTTGTACGGCATCAACTTCACTAAAAAGCGCATCCAGTTTTGCCCGGTCAGGGTTGGATGTCTGCATCAAAAGGCTGATCTGCTGTCTTGTCTCAATCTGGGATGAGCGAAGTGTATAGGTGTCATCAATATACTGCTGCTCAAGGGCGGTAAGCTGCTGCTGCTGTTCCTGGGTCAGGTTGCTGCTGCTGTTGCCGGGCCCGTATCCGGACTGGCCGTATCCGCCGCAGCCGTACCCGCCGCCATATCCACCGCCCATCATGCGGCCCCTGCCGGGTCCCCAGGCAAAAACTGTTCCGGCAATCAAAGCCAGTATAAGGGTGATGCTGATGATCATGCTTGCTTTTTTCATAATGTCCTCCAAAATTGGGTGTTAAATGGTTTTTGATCGTTTTTTGATCTTGCAAACCATAAAAAGCAAAGGGTGTGCCAGGTATGGCCAAAAGTTTCAACTGTCTGTAAAATAAAGAAATTTTAAAAGGTTTGGTTTTTATCTTGCCCCAATTGTCACCACTGCTGTATACTTTTTACACAGGTCGATGTCCCCATCTGTATATTTTGTACACAGATGGGGGCGGCACACTATTCGGACCTCCTATTATAATAGTTCCGGCATTATGCTGATCAGCTTGTATTAAGTGGGCTTTAAAGCATTTAAAAGATAAACGCATCACCATCTTTTTAATGGTACTGATTTTGCTTGAACAAGAATGTTGAAGATTGTGCAAATATCACAGGGATCACAAAGGACAGATATATATGAACTCTAAAAAGATGTTTTTCATGCCCATGGCGGCGGTGGGTGTACTGCTGTTGATCCTGGTGCCGGTATTTTTTGTCATGACCCGGGACCGCATTGAACGTCAGGACCAGTTTGTAACCCAGAAGCTGTTTGAAAAGGGGATTTCCCTGATCCGAACCTTTGAGGCCGGTACCCGAACCGGCATGCTGAACATGCGCTGGGGCGCGCAAAGGATTCAGCTGCTGCTGACCGAAACAGCATTGCAGCCCGATGTGGTCTACATGATGATCACCACAAAAGACGGCCTTATCTTGTCCCATTCCAATCCCGACCTTGTGGGGCAAATAAACAAAAAGATGCCGCAGGTCCCGGGTGTGAATGACGATCCCGTCAGTGTTTATCACCGGGTGTTGCGTTATGATCCGGGCAAAGGGGTGTTTGAGGTGTTTAAACGCTTTGAACCGGTTCGCAGCAGGATGGGGCACCGGCCGGGGCGTATGCACCGTATGCGGATGATGATGCAGGAGCACAGGCCGGGGTCGGACGATCATAATGAAAAAGACTGGAGCCTGCCCTACCAGGCATTTGACCAATCAGATCCGGGAAAGGGTGCGGAACATTACATGATTGCAGGACTTTCCATGGCGGCCGCAAAAGTGGTCCGGGACAAACGGGTAAAAGAGACCGTTTTCCAGGCAGGGGTCTATTTTCTGCTGATTTTTTCCGGTATGGCGGCTGTTTTTATTTTCCAGGCCTACAGGGCGGCCAAATCCTCCTTGTCCAGCATGAAGGCGTATTCCGACACCGTTATCCAGAACATGCCGGCAGGCCTTGTCACCACGGACATAAATGGCAGTGTGACCGCCATCAATGATGCGGCAAAAAAAATACTTGATGACAATATTGCATCTGTCCAGTCGCACTTGAACCGGATCATCGCCACCATAACGGAAGAGACCCCGATTGTAAGCCAAGAGCTCTTAATTGAGACAGCAGGCGACAAATCGATCCTGCTGGATCTGACGGCCTCCGGGATCCGGGATGCGGAAAATCGTGACGTGGGATATCTGTTTTTGTTTAAGGATTTAACCCGGGAAAAAGATCTTAAACAGCAGGTGGAAACCCATAAGCGCCTGGCTGCCATCGGGAAACTGGCCGCAGGCGTGGCCCATGAAATTCGAAACCCTTTAAGCTCTATCAAAGGGCTTGCCACCTATTTTGGCCAGCGGTATGAAGATAATCTTGCTGACAAGGAGACAGCACAGATTATGGTCACGGAAGTGGAGCGTATCAACCGCTCCATTACCCAGCTTCTGGAGTTTGCCAAACCCATGCCCACGCAGCGCTCTGCTGTTGATTTAAAACAGATCATTGATCATTCAATAAAACTTGTGGCACCGGATCTTGATGCCAAAAATATCACCGCCCGGGTGAATATTGATCTGGCAAAAACAGATATATACTCGGATGGGGACCGGTTAAACCAGGTGCTGCTTAATCTTTATATGAATGGCCTGCAGGCCCTTGAAAAAGGGGGCCGCCTGGATATCAATGTGACCCAGGCAGGGGACGGTATGATTGAAATTGAGATCTGTGATAGTGGTGAGGGTATGGAACAGGATGTCCTGGCCCGCATTTTTGAACCCTATTTTACCACCCATGCCACGGGCACGGGCCTGGGACTGTCCATTGTTCACAGGATTATGGAAAATTTGGGCGGCAGCATCCGTGCAAAGAGCAAAAAAGGAGAGGGGACCTGCTTTACACTGGTCCTTCCTGTGGGAGAAGATAATGCGTAAAATTGAAAAGAAAATTCTTGTTGTGGATGATGATCTTGCCCATGCCAAAATGCTTGAAACCCTGATCAAGGAGTGGGGGTACAAGATCAGTCTTGCCGATGACGGGGATACGGCGGTGAAAAAGGTCGAAGATCATGGATTTAACCTGGTGCTGATGGATATGAAGATGGTAAAGATGTCCGGCATGGAAGCGCTGCAGAGAATCAAGGCGTTTAACCCGTCATTGCCGGTGATCATCATGACGGCCTATTCCAGTGTCCAGACAGCGGTCAAGGCCCTGAAAATAGGGGCCTATGATTATTTGACCAAGCCATTGGATTTTGACAAGCTTAAGTTGACCATTGACAGGGTGTTTGAACGGTTTTCTTTGAAATCCGAAAACAGAGAACTGAAAACACGGCTGAAGGCCAAAGATTTTGCCCATGATATTATCGGTGACAGCAAAACAATGCAGTCCCTGCTGGACACCATTCAAATGGTGGCTCCCACCGATGCCAGCGTCCTGGTTTTCGGGGAGTCAGGCACCGGTAAGGAACTTGTTTCCGCAGCCATCCATTACAACTCCCCCAGAAAACGAATGCCCTTTGTCAGGATCAACTGTGCCGCCATCACGGAAACCCTGCTGGAGTCGGAGCTGTTCGGTCATGAAAAAGGGGCCTTTACCGGGGCGGATAAAAAAAGAAAAGGCAAATTCCTTTTGGCGGACAAAGGCAGCATCCTTTTGGATGAAATCGGAGAGATGAGCATGTCGGTTCAGGCCAAGCTTCTGCGGGTGATCCAGGATAAAGAGATAACCCCGGTGGGATCGGACAAAAGCGTAACCACCGATGTCAGGATTATCGCTTCAACCAACAAGGATCTTCGGCAATTGTCGGATAAAGGAAAATTTCGCCAGGATCTTTATTTCAGACTCAATGTGGTGAATGTCACCGTCCCGCCGTTGCGAGACCGCAAAGAGGATATTCCCATCCTGGGTAACCATTTTCTCAAAGAGTTTTCGTATCCATTCACGGGGTGAAGCAGGCAAACCCGATCAGATCCAAGATAGAT
>CAZLTD010000005.1:0-79965 GCA_964562385.1 uncultured Desulfobacula sp. | reverse complement strand
CTTGAGCAGTGGATGAGCGATCATGTGTCCAACCCCAATGTGAAAGCATGTATGTCCATTTTCTCCGGATATTACGGACTTCCGCCCCAAAAAATAAACGCCCTTTTCTATGCCATTGCCACCGGAGAATACATGGTTCACGGGGGCCAGTATTACAAAACCCGGTCCCAGGATTTAAGCGATACCCTGGTACAGGGCATTGAAGACTTTAACGGCCGGATTCTTTACAACACCCGGGTAGAGAAAATAGAATTCGATAAATCTAATGCCGTATCAGGGGTAACGGATTCAGATGGCCGTGTCCACCCGGCCAAAGCCGTGATTGCCAACTGCCCGATACCGGCGCTGATCAACGGCATGATACCAAAGGATATTATGCCGTCATCTTTTGTTAAAAAAGCGCAGAAACGACAGACCTCCCTGTCCAGTTTTGTTGTCTGGCTGGGACTGAACCAAAAGCTTGACCACATCCACGACTATGAAATAGATCTTGCCGGGCCCGGCCGCATAAAAAACAATGAATTATACGCCAAAAAGGATCTTGCCGAATCCGGCCTTGGCATCACCATTTATGACAACTTGTTTAAGGGATATTCCGACCCTGGAAAAACCACCATGACCATCATGTGCCTGGCGGATTACGATCCCTGGAAAAAATATGAGGCCGATTATTTCAATAATGAAAAGACAGCCTACACGGCTGAAAAAGAACGGATCGCCGGCCGCTTTATTCAAAGGGTGGAAGAAAAACTGATCCCGGGACTGTCCGATATGGTTGAGGAAATGGAAATCGGGACCCCCCTGACCAATGTGTTCTATACCGGCAACACCAACGGCGCCATATACGGGTATGACCGGAATATGAAGCATTTGGGATCTAAAACCCCGGTCAAGGGACTGTATCTTGCCGGTGCCTGGTCCCATGGCGGAGGATACACCCCGGTGATGATGGGGGGACGGGATACGGCCCAATTATTGTTAAAGCATTTTAAATCATCAGCAATATGAACAATTTGCAGGCAATGGCAGGTGACAGACATGTCTGTTGACATTCAATTTTTTCATACAAACACGATACGGGCTTTAGACCGGATATCGGGTTAGGTGTCGTGTTTGTTATTATCAATCACCGTTTGAATCGTTCTGATAAACTGTTGAATATCAAACGGTTTCTTGATAAATGCATCGACTTTGGGCAGCCCCCTGACACTTGTTGAGTACTTGCCTGTGTATCCCGAACACAAAATAAAGGGGATATCCGGATTTATCTCTTTAATTTTTTCCAACAACCTGTCCCCTGTCATGGCCGGCATGGTCAGATCTGAAATAATGACATCAAACAGATGGGGAGTTTTTTTAAATGCATTTATGGCCTTTTGAGGACGGGTGAATACTGATACGTTGTACCCTATTTTTTCAAGGGACTGTTTTACCATTCTGGTGATCAGCTTTTCATCGTCAACAAAAAGAAGGTGTTCGCCGCTGCTTTGTTTTATCTTTTTTAATTCTGACTTTTTTGGTATCACCTGATCCCTTGTTACAGGCAGGTAAAGTGTAAAAAAAGTACCTTCACCAAACTCGCTTTGCACCTGGATGGTACCGCCGGCATCTTTTATGATACTGCTCACAACCGCCAGCCCCATCCCTGTCCCCACACCGGCCTCTTTTGTGGTAAAATAGGGTTCAAAAATCTGGTCAATGATTCCTTTGGGTATCCCCTCTCCTGTGTCACTGATTTCCAGCTTTAAATAGGGTCCATCCCCAAGGTTATCGGCAACAGGGGCTTTTTTCCCGCCATTTTGAATTTCATCCAAATTTACACTTAACTGCCCACCCTCTTTTTTCATGGCATAGGCCGCGTTGCTGCAAAGGTTCATAAGTACCTGGTGTATCTGTGTTGCATTTCCCAGAACCTTTGCCTTGCTTTGAATGTTATGTTTTATTTTTATGCTGGAGGGGATGGTTGATCTTATAAATTTTAAAACCTCTTTAACAATCAGATCAACTCGAAGCGGCATCACTTCATCATCTGACCGCCGGGCAAAGGTTAAAATCTGGCTCACCAGGTCTTTTGCACGATCTCCGGCATTCAGAATTTCCTTAATATCATCTTCAAGCGCCGACCCTTTTTCAGCCTCCATCAGAGACAATTCGGCAAATCCGATCAAGGATGCCAGGATATTGTTGAAATCATGGGCGATCCCCCCGGCCAGGGTACCGATGGCTTCCATTTTATGTGCCTGGATTAACTCTTTTTCAAGCTGCTTTCTCTGGGTTATATCGGTGGCAATATGAATAATTTTTTGCAGCTTCCCTTTACCATTATAAACCGGTGTACAGGAGACAATATAGCTTTTGTCACCGTTCTCAAATGTTATTTCCGATGCCTCTACACATTTAGTTGTCAGCGCGTTCTCCATGGGACATTTATGATGGGGTGATCCTGAATGGTGAAATACCTCATAGCATCTCTTCCCGATTATCGTTCTCTCGTTGAGGCTGAACTCTTCAAATATAGCCTTGTTGGCCTTTAGAATACGGTGATCTTTGTCCATAATCATGGTCATGTGGCCGATGGCTTCAAATATATCTTTCCACTCTTTTTTTGCTTTCCTGATTTTTCTTTCCGCTTTTTTCCGTTTTTCTACTTCACGCTGTAATACAACATTTTTAGAAACAAGCTCTGTTGTCCGCTGCTTTACCTTTGCCTCCAATCGTTCATTTGCTTGTTTCAAATTCTCTTCCAGATTTTTCCGAACCGTAATATCCCGGATGACACCCACAGTCCCCAAAAAGGTCTTGTCCCGGCTTTCAGTGTTGTCGGAGTAAAACCCTGCACTGTTGATTTCGACAACCACAGCGTCATCACATATTTGGGCCGCTTGTCCTAATGAGGCGACATGCACCCCGTTTTTAGGAACCAGGCGGGTTTCAAGGCCTGTGGTTTTTCTTGTTCCCACCCGCCTTTCATCAAAAAGTTTTACAGGTTCCTCCAAAACCCAGGGCTCTTTCTGGTATTGTTTGAGAATTTCATCCCGTGAGATATTCTCGATATCATTTGACCAGATAATTCTGCTGAAATGATGATTCAGGATATCCTCAGGGGCGTATCCAAGTTTTGATATGGCTTCATTGACAAAGGTGAAACATCCGCCCGGATCAATGCGGTATACGATATCGGGAACGGTATTTACAAGCGTTGAAAAACGGCTCTCCGATATTCTTAATTGATCAAGCTGGACCTCTATCCTGCTGTTTGAAAGCGCAAGCTGATTTTTCTGGCGATCAAGTTCAAGAAAGATATTGAGTTTGCTGATAAGAATCCGTGCTTCAAAGGGTTTCACCAGAAAATCCACCGCCCCTGAATCATATCCTTTAAACACATGGAAATCACTTGAATAGACTGCTGAAACAAAAATAATGGGAAGCGTGCGGGTTTTTTCATCTGATCGCAGATGTTCTGCCAGCTCATAGCCATTCATCTCCGGCATCTGCACATCCAGGATAGCCAGGGCAAAATCATGATTAATACTGGCGACCAGGGCATCGTTCCCACTTGCCACCGCAATGATCTCAATATTTATATCAGACATAATCTGTTTCATGCTGAACAGATTTTCAAGCTTGTCGTCTACAATTAAAATCTTTTGTTTACTGTCCATTATGTCTCCTTGCTGGCAAGAAACCTGAGAATCTCCGCAACCGGAAGGATCAAATCCACATCACCGGTATCGACAGCCGCCTGGGGCATTACGGGGTATTCCGCCATTGCAGGTGTCTGTGAAATAGTTAATCCGCCATAAAACTTTATTTTTGAAATCCCTTTTGCGCCATCATGGTTGGTACTGCTTAAAATGATACCCACCAGGCGGTTTATATAAGCAAATGCCGCACTTTCAAACAACACATCAATTGAAGGCCGTGCATAATTGACCTTAGCCTCTTTTGACAATGAAAAGGTCTTATCTGGCTCAATCAACAGGTGATAGCTTGACGGTGCAACATATATAGTACCTGAACAAATCGATTCTTTTTCTTCAGCCTCTTTAACAACGGCCTTCATTCTTTCATTCAAAAAATTTGCCAACTCACCTTCATCAGACGAATGCAGATGCAGCACCAGGATAATCGGCAGGTCAAAGTCTTCGGGAAGTCCGAAAAGCAATTGCTCTAAGGCATCCAGTGCTCCGGCCGAACCCCCGATTACAACGGCTTCATATTGAGATAGGTTCAGCATATTTTTTTTTGATATATTTTATATTTTTCATCAATTACGTCAAATGCGTCTACAACGGAAGAAAACAACAGGCTTTCCTTTGTTCCAAGGCATAAAAATCCTCCATTAACCAGGCTGTCGTGGAACATTTTCAACACTTTTTTTTGTAATTCTTTGTCAAAATAGATCAATACGTTTCGACAGAAAATAAGATGACTTTCGCTGAAAATACTGTCCGTAGCCAGATTATGGTTTGCAAAGGTGATTTTACTTTTAAGGTCGGACGTCACCTGAATTGCGTTATATTTTGCATGATAATATTCAGACAAAGAATACTTTCCCCCAGCCTCCTTATAATTTTCAACATATTGCTTCACTTTATCAATTTCATAGATTCCCTGTTTTGCAAGTGAGAGGGCCGCATCATTAAAATCTGTTGCATAAATAATTGATTTTTGGGACATTTGCTCTTCCTCAAACAAAACTGCCAGGGAATACGCCTCCTGACCTGTTGCGCAGCCCGCATGCCACACCTTGACGGAAGGATAACTTTTTAAATAGGGAATCACCCGTTCCCTTAAAGAAGCAAACATGGCCGGATCCCTGAACATTTCGGTCACCGTGATTGACAATTCCAGTAAAAGGGTTTCAAAAACCTCCCTGTCATACATAATTTTGGGAATAATATCTGAAATAGACTCGCACCCCGAAGCTTCACGAAATCTATCAACCCGTCTGTAAACAGATGCTTTTGCATAATTTCTAAAGTCATGCCCATACCGTTTGAATATGGCCTCCAATAACAGGGATAATTCTATTTGTTCTATTTCATTTGCCTTCATCACCGTCGCTCTCCGTACTTTCACCCATAAAGCCAGACCCGCATCATGGAAAGCAGGCGGCTGATATCCACCGGCTTGGCCAGATAATCATTTGCCCCGGCTTCGATGCATCTGGCTTTGTCCTGCTTCATTGCCTTGGCTGTCAGGGCAATGATGGGAAGATTTGAGAAAATCTCCTTTTGCCTGATCTGCTTCATTGTTTCATACCCGTCCATGACCGGCATCATGACATCCATTAAAACAAGATCGATATCACGCCTCTTATCTAATACTGAAAGCGCTTTTTGACCGTTTTCTGCTTTCACAATATTCATACCCCGCAGGGAAAGTACTTTGGAAAGGGCAAATACATTCCTCATGTCATCATCCACAATTAGAACCGTTTTATTGTCAAACATCTGGTCACTGTCATGAATGTCAGCGATAATTGTTCTTTTTTCCTTGGACATCGTCCCGACCACACGATGAAGAAATAAGGACGTCTCGTCCAATAGTCTCTTCTCTGATTTGGCCCCCTTGATAATGATTGATCGGGAATAGGAGCGCAGCGTGTTTTCCTGTTCAAGGGTCAAGTCTCTTCCCGTGTATACAACAATAGGCGGAATGGTCCTGTCGGGAATCTTTTTAATACCCTCCAGAAGATCGAAACCACTCATATCCGGAAGTCCCAGATCCAGTATCATGCAATCATAATCCTTTTTGGCCAGTGCCTTTAGAGCCTCTTTTCCGGTTCTGGCTTCATCTGTGACAACATCATTGTTACCGATCAATTTTCGGATTGCCATGCGCTGGGCATCATTGTCCTCAACAATTAATAGTTCCTTGCGCTTTTTACTTATTACGGAATCAATTTTCTCAAGCGCTTTTATCAGACTCCTATCAGAGACAGGCTTTGTAAGATATCCGATGGCCCCTTTGCTGAATGCATCGAATAAAGGTTCATCCACAGACATGAAATGAACAGGAATATGGCGTGTGGCAGGCTCGGCTTTCAGGGCATCCAAAACTTCCCAGCCATCAATACCCGGCAGCCTTATGTCTAAAATAATGGCTTTTGGCAGATACTTTTGCGCAAGTAAAATGCCCTTTTCACCGGTATCGGAAAATATGCATTTAAACCCTTTCTGACGACAAAATTTCATGAGAACTTTACCAAAATTCAAGTCATCTTCAACAATCAAAACCGATTTTTCCATTTGTTTGATATCATACCTGTCATCGGGTATTACACTTTCTTGAATCTGTCTTTTTTCATCATTACCATTCTCTTCCACAACCGGCAGTGGTCGATCAGGCGCTTCGACCGGGACCGGCACTTCGTCATCCACAGGTTTTTGAGTCAATCTCACCGGCAGGTAAATCGAAAATTTAGAACCCTTGCCTATCCTGCTTTCCAGTTGAATTTCTCCGCCTAGAAGATTTGCCAGTTCCCTTGATATGGACAGCCCTAGGCCAGTACCACCGAATTTTCTTGAAATTCCACCCTCAAGCTGGAGAAATGCGTTAAAGATACTCTCCAGTTTATCTTCGGGAATACCGATACCGGTGTCCTGGACAGATATGGCAAATACCCCGTGACGAACCAAATCGGGCCGGTTGTATTGAACGTCTTTTCCCGGCCTGAAAAACTCGATTTGAACCGACCCGTCTTCAGTAAACTTAAGGGCATTTGATATCAGGTTTTTCAATATCTGTTCGATTCTTTTAAAATCACTGGTAACTTCCGCCGGACAATTCTCATGGAAGATGATACTCAGGCCCAGGTTCTTTTTATGGGCCATATGCTTAAATGAACTGTTTATGTGCGCTTTAAAATCCATGAGCGAAAAATCACTGATATTCAAATCCATTTTACCGGCTTCGATCTTTGACAGATCAAGAATTTCATTTATCAGCGATAAAAGATCATTTCCGCTGTTATAAATAATTTTTACCGACTCAAGCTGGTCTTGAGACAAATTTTTTTCTCTATTCTCAGACATCAGTTTGGCCAGCAATAACAGGCTGTTCAAAGGTGTTCGAAGCTCATGGGACATATTGGCCAGAAATTCCGATTTATACTTGCTGGCAACAGCAAGATCTTCGGCCTTTTTATTAATTTCAACCTGAAATTCCTCCAACCGGGTATTTTTAGTCTCGATCTCTTTTTTACTTCTCTCCAGGTATTCGGTCTTTTCCTCAAGCTCTTCATTCGACACCTGCAGCTCTTCCTGCTGTTTTTTCAAACTCTCTTCAGATGCGGACAGCATTTGCGTCTGTTCTTCAAGTTCCTCATTGGCGGATGCCAGCTCCTCCTGCTGATTTTTCAATGTCTCGGCCTGCTTTATGGTTCTTTCCAGGGCATTATCTAACTTTATCCGTGCGCTGATCGAGTTTGCTGCAATGGCGATCCGTTCACTTGAGTTTCTTAAAAAATCCTTGTGTGATTCGGAAAAAGGCTCGAATACGCCAATCTCCATAACGCCTTCTGCCACTCCGTTAAAGATGAACGGAATTATGGCAACCTGGGCCGGAGGATGCTCACCCAGGGCAGAAGACACCTTGAAATACAATTCCGGGATTTGCGATAAAAATTTTATTTTTTGTTCAGTGACAGACTGACCGATCAAACCTTCACCCGCTTTGAATTCCTTTAAAGCGCCCTGTCCAGGCTTAACTGCAAAACCAGCAGCCAATTGAAAAAGATCATTCTTCTTCTTGATGTAAAATAATCCAATCTGCGCCTGAACATAATTACAGATAAAAGTAACAAGATCTGAACTAAAAACGTCAAGATCCTTTTCACCTCGCAGAATATCATCAAGGTTGGAAAGACCCTCCTGCATCCAGCTTTGCCGTTCTTCTTCCTGTCTGGACAATAAAAGCTTATGACTCATCTCATTAAAACTTTTTGTCAATTTTCCGATCTCATCGCTGGACACAATGGAAATCTGGTACTCAAGATTCCCCTGCGAAACCTGACGGGCACCGTCTGTGAGCAATTTGACGGGATGGACTATCCGTCTGGAAACAAAAAATGCAACTAATACAACAATAACAATGGTTGACAGGATCAACACGATAACGATCTGCCGTAAGGATCTCACAGAGGCAAATGCCTCTTTTTCTCCAATTTCCGCAATAACACCAAATGGAATTCCTTTGATATCAAAACCGCTGTGAATGCCCAGGACCTTGTTTTCATCGTGCGGCCCTTTATATAAAAAAGCACCCGACGACTCGATTTTTTCATCCGGATTTAAACCACCTGTTCTTCTTCCCGATGATTCAGGGTCCAATCGCTTTTTTACAGACTCCCGCCATAAAAGGGTCTGCTTGGTCTCAACAATGGCGGTGAGTGCTTTTTTTTCCGGACCCAGGACTGAATCTGATCTGAGTTTCAGGTCAATCCCAACCAGATAGGCTTCAGCAGTGCGGCCTAAACCTAAATCAGACTGCATGATCCTGTTAATACCATCAAGGTGGAACTGGAAGGCAATCAATCCAATTTTATCTCCCAGATCATTGACTATAAGGGCCACACAAAATCCGGATGGCTTATTGCCAGAGGGTTCATAGGTTTCATAATCACTGAAAACCGGTCTCCCTGTTTCAAGTGATTTTCTGCAGGCCTGGGCAAACAGCGTATCAGAATATTTACCATTGAACAGATTGGTACCAAGATCGTCCTCCTGTGCGACAGTGAAAAGGATATCTCCCTGTGCCCCTATCAAAAACACATCATAGTAGTTATACGTTCTACGGAAAATTTCCAAATCCGTACCGTTCTCTTCCGCTATCAACGCCCACTTAAAGCTTTGTGTGAATTCCTTAATCTTTTTCTGGCTCTCATTAAAAGACTTAACGAGTGTTGACAGGAACTGGGTGTTGGACTGTCTTTCCGATTCCAGTTTCAAATCGGTTAAGATCCCTTGAAAATAGTATTTTATTTGTTCGCTTTTTAAATTAATGGCTGACCCAAGAGCACTTTCTGCATCTTTTTTAAGGCGGTTATACGCATTTTCATAACTGATGTATCCAACGGTTACCACCGGCAAGATGGAAAGGGCAAGAAACCACAGTAAAAGCGTCGTTCCAAGGCCTTTTTTAAAAATCTTTCCTGAACTACTGCCGCTTTTTTTGGAATCTGATGATACGTTCATTTTACAGCCCTTATAGAATGATGGGGTGACGCAAGTTATTTTTTTACGGTAATCCGGGTTGAAAAACTCTCGTTAGCAAAAGCATTGATGTCTATCGAATGTTTCAGGATACCCCCTTCAAGCGCCAGATCCATGATCTGCTCCAGACCTTTTTTATCGATATTCAGGTTGGTGTAATTAATGACATGCAGATCGGGGCGAAGGCTCTGGATTATAGCCGTTTCATTATGCTCAGGTATATGTTTTTGGATCATATCTGAAACCTGTTTAATGGCTTTTCCCCCGGCCATGGCCGCTTCCTCAATATCCAACCCGGCTTTATGGATGTAATAAATAACTTCTTTTAACGCCTCTTTTTTATTTTTAATGCAGGAATCCGTGGCAATGGCAATGCATTCCACATGGCCTTTGGGCCATGGCAGAACATCTTTGGAGTACCAGGCCACGTGCCCGAATCCCCGGGTTTCAACGACATCCGCCCAGGGCAGTGACTGTTCAAAACTGGCCGGAATTCCCCGGCTGTTTTTCCGTTTGATAAAAGAAGGTGATTTGGGTGGCGGCACTTCAATTGCAATCACATCCTTATCCAGCCCGACACCAAGATTCATCTTTTTGCCATAATCTTTGAGATATTTATAAAGGACCACCGTATGTGTTGCCAGAAGTGACGGCACGCCGCATTCACTGGGCTGCCCCATCTGTCTTTTCGCCTCTTCAAAGGCCTTTGCCAGTTTTTCGTCAGGTTTCCTGTCCAGGCGATTTTCCGGAAGCTTAACGTATTTATTTAACAGATCATTAATCGCCAAAGCATTCCCGTCCCGATGCATCAAGCTGACCCATCTGAAATTCGGCTTTTCATGAAACATATCCATGGCCATGGGACAGATGATGAAAGCCAGATCTACCTCTCCGGACATAAAGTAAGCCCTCAGTAAAGGCCAGCTTTTCATACGTTCAATGGAATAGGCTGCCTTGTCCATATCCGAATGATATTTTTCATAGGCCACGATTCCGGAATAGTGGTCTGCTAAGGGAATGTAGATAGCTTTAATTGATTTTTTTTCCATGGCGCTGACAGACGAAAATGCCATTAAAAATGACAAGTGGAGTGTACAAACCAAGAAGATTATTTTTTTCATCTCTTCTCCTTTGCTAATCCTGTATTCTATATTTTAAATACAAATAGGGCTGTGAAATCAAAAGGCTATTGAATATGAATGTGTTCTGAGATCAAATTAATTTTTGAGTATACCATATGAGATTAGTATAATTACTTGAAATTAGAGCAAAAATGCATTCCAGCATTCACTGCACAAACTATCAGATGCCAAAATAAATGTAAAGATCTTTACGAAATTTCGTCATTTCGCCCCATTTAAAAAATGACCAATTTCAACCATTTTTCAAAAATTATGGTTCAATATCAAAACATTAGATAGCGAACTGGAACATCTTATCAAATAATAAAATCTTCATGGATAAAATATTTTTCTCAGCAGGCATGAAGCACGAAATTTCTAAACCGAATATTTCATGAAGTTTTACTTGAATCACCCATTGAACCTGTTGACAATCTTGGCCATTATTCGTAATTTCTGTGCATTCTCGGGAGGACCGCTTGGGTGTGTTCCCCGATTTGATGGTTCCGTAATACTGTTGTTGCCTTTGAGGTACCCTTGTTTCAGATTCCGGGGCCAAAAATTATGTTACCGTATTATTACCCCCTAATGGGAGAATTCCATGTTTATCCGGTCAACAACTATTTACATCCTGATTACCGTCATGGGCTTGTTTGCTCTCTTTTCATGTGTATCCGGCACAAAGGCGCCCAAAGGAAATCATCTGGAGAAAGAGGACTATCTGTCCCAAAACTTTTCTACAGATGCTATCCCTCAACAGGTGATGGACACGCTTAAAACAGGCGAATTCAAGTCTGGCAACTATAATCAAATCAAAATTTCTTATGATGTTGTTTTTCAACAAAACGGGCAGGCCCCGGTCACCAGGCAAATCCAGGTCACCAACATCAATGCGGGCAGCGGCATCATTAAACAGATCCGGGAATTGTCGGGAAACGGGATCCCGTTTCTGTTGCATTACAATATCAGTTACATGGACATCATCCCTTTAAAATGGCAGAAAGTCTCCCTTTCCAGAAACAAAGCAGGGACTGTTCACCTTCTCCAGGATCTGATCGAATTCACTGCGATCCCGGCCAGCCCCGCGCCTGACACAAAATTTATCTATGAATATACGTTCAGTACCCCTTCTGCCACTGACGCTCCCGCCAGAACTGCACTCAAATTCACCGTGAAAAAAAGTGTTCAAGCCAGTTCCATTCACCCGTCACTGAAAGGTGATGCCGTTATCCTTGAAGGAAAATTTTTAAAAACCAATATCGTACGGGAAACCAAGACCGTCTATTTTTTAACCGACTACGGCATGATCCTGGAAAAGGAAATCCGGGGACCCCGGGCAAAAATGACATACAGGATCACCCAAATTTCCATTGATTAAATTATCAACAGCATCATTTTGACACACTGCGGACAAAAGGAGGGATGTGGAAAATCATAATTTAGACCATTTTCAACATGTGGTGTCAGATCATTCAAACGTCACAGGGGCCGACATTGAGCAATCTCAAACAATTGTCCTGATCATCCCTGCCATGGGGGCACCGGCAAGACTGTATACCCAACTTTATAACGGGATGATCCAGGCAGGTACAAGTGCGGCCATCATGAATCTAAGAGGAGGCGGCCGACTGGAAAAAAAGCTGCTGACAAAAAACAACAATTTTGGATACACAGAACTGCTTGAAGATATTGACACGGTTTTTGAATTTTTCGCCGGCAGATATCCGTCTAAAGATATCGTGATCCTGGGGCACAGCCTGGGCGGCCAGCTGGGGTGCCTGTACAATTGCCATAAAAATCCGCGATTAAAGGCAACCATTGTTGTTGCCGGGGGCAATGTCGGGTATCATTCCTGGACCGGAACCGAGAGGATAAAAACCTGTTTTGTCACCCAGTTTTTCGGATTGCTTTCCATGATCTTAGGATGGTTTCCCGGAAAAAAAATTGGATTCGGCGGCAATCAGCCTAAAAACATCATGATTGACTGGTCAAGGAATGCCCGAACGGGTCGCTACGTATTAACGAATCAAAAGATGGACTATGAAAAGCAAAGCCAAAAGGTTTTATCCCTGTTTCTGGGAATTGTAATTGATACTGATTTTTTTGCACCCTATGCTTCCACAATAAGCCTGCTGGATAAATTTCCCCAAAGTAACACAAAGGTTGTTACCCTGAAAACAGAGGCTTTTAAAACCATCTCTCCCGATCATTTCAGATGGCTGAAAGAACCCGGACCTGTAATAGACACATTTGTTTCCTGGGCATGTGAAAAAGGGCTGATCCGGAATGAAAAAAGCACCGGATAAGCCTGGTGCTTTTCTTTCTGCCTGAGGTTATGCCAATTTAAAGCGCTGCCTTCTCCAGTGCCTGATCAATATCATTTTTGATATCACCGATATCTTCAATCCCGATGGACAGTCTTACCATATCGGGTGTTACACCGGCATCCACAAGTTCTGTTTCACTCAATTGCGAATGGGTGGTGCTGGCCGGGTGAATGGCCAGGCTCTTTGCGTCCCCCACATTGGCCAGGTGGGAAAACAGTTCCAGGCTGTTGATAAAAGTTTCTCCGCCCTTTCGTCCGCTTTTGAGCCCAAAGACCACCATGCCGCCGGACCCTTTATCAAACTGAGCTTTGGCTGTTGCGTAGGACGGATCGTCTTCCAGCCCCGGATACCTCACCCAGCTTACCTGATCATGGGATTGAAGAAACCTGGCTGTCTCAAGTGCATTTTTGCTGTGCTCTCTCATGCGAAGGGGCAGGGTTTCAATCCCCTGCAAAAACATCCAGGCATTGTCCGGGCTGATGCAGGCCCCAAGATTTCGCAAAGGCACCAGGCGCATTCTTAAAATAAAGGCCAGAGGATTTAAATCGCCCAGATCCCTGGCATACCTAAGATCATGGTAGGAGCCGTCCGGTTCGTTGTAAAGACGGAACTTTTCGTTACTCCAGTCAAAGGTGCCGCTGTCAACCACAACGCCGCCGATACCGGTGCCATGCCCCCCCAGCCACTTGGTTAAAGAGTGGACCACTATGCTTGCGCCATGTTCAATGGGGCGGATCAGATATGGGGTGGCAAAGGTGGAATCCACCACCAGCGGAATATGGTGCTTATCCGCAATATCGGCCATCTTCCTTATATTGGAGACATCCAGGGACGGGTTGCCGATGGTTTCGGTGAACAGCATCCGTGTTTCACCAGTGATGGCCGCATCGATCTTATCATGATTTCCGGGATGGACAAAATTCACCTTTACACCCAGTTCCGGCAGGATATTGTTAAACATGGTAAAGGTGCCGCCGTATAGATCTGCCGTGGAGACCACCTCATCGCCGTGACCGCAGATATTGATCACGGTATAAAAGATGGCCGATGTCCCGGAAGACAGCGCCAGTGCCGCTGCACCGCCCTCAAGGGCGGCCATGCGCTGTTCTAAAACATCCTGGGTAGGATTTTGCAGCCGGGTGTAAATATTGCCCAGCTCTCTTAAAGCAAACAGATCTGCCGCATGCTTTGTATCTTTGAAAAGATAGGCACTGGTTCTGTGAACCGGAACCCCCCCGGGATCCTGTTTCATCCGTCGCAATCCCGGCATGAAGTGCCTGTGTGTTGAATTTGTAACCCATGTTTGCCGCCTCCTTGATATGCTTGTCGCATTTGTTAGGTCTGACTAATTTATTCAAAGTAACCATATTCCCTTGAGCGTCAAGGAAAAACCGTGTAAACTGAAAAAATGACAGACCTAAATTATATCGATCAAATCAAGGGCGCCATGACCGCCAGCGCAATTGGCGGTGCCCTGGGAAATCCCGAAGGCGTTATTACAGATGACACCCAGATGGCGTTGTTCACTGCCGAAGGCCTGATCCTCTCCCGGGTCCGGTCTGAGTACAAGGGAGATGATCTGGCTGAACCGGTATTCCATTCTCTTTTGCGATGGCTGACCACCCAGCAGGTACACATGCTGGGTAACATGATCAAGGCATACGGTTCCTGTTCCATAGTGGACGGCATCCTCATGGGTCACCAGGCGTTGTTTGCCCTAAGGAACCCGTCCGACACCTGTCTTAAAGTGCTTACAAAAGGGACCATGGGGACATTGCAATACCCCCCCAACAAGCAAAAAGGCCCCGGTGCCCTGGTCCGTACCCTGCCGGTGGGACTGGCTTTTTCAGATGCACAAAAGGCTTTTGACACAGGCTGTGAAACTGCGGCCATCACCCATGGCCATGCAGATGCCATCCTGTCATCTGGCCTGTTTGCCGCCCTGATATCACAAATTATCGCGGGCCAGCCCCTGTCATGGGCGCTCACGGCATCCCTAAATCTTTTAAAAACAAAACCAGACCATGCCGTGCTGCTTGACACCCTTGAAAAAGCCGTGTCCCTGTCTGCATCTGCCAATCCCGTGCCCGACACCATTGAGACTCATTTTAAGGACAAAACAGCGGCCAATACCCTTGCCGCCGGTCTTTTTGCTGCACTCTGCCACCCAAAGGATTTGAACCGGGGGCTTTTACTCAGTGTCAACCATGCCGGCAACATTGATGAAACCGGGGCAGTAACAGGTGCCATTTTAGGGGCTTTGTACGGTATTAAAGCGGTTCCGGATCAGTTTCTGGACAACCTTGAACTCAGAGATGTTATCCTGGAAATAGCCCGGGATCTCTATGATCAATTTTACAAACAAAACGGCTGAATGAAATATTAAAGGAGACAACCATGAGTGACTATACTGAAAAAAGGATTGACAAAAGAATTGATCATAAAGCAGATCTGACGCTTCAAAAACCCGGATTATCGGACCAGACAAGTGATGCAAGAATGGTTAATTACAGCCGGCATGGCATGTGTTTCCGCACAGGTGAAAAATTAAAAATCGGCCAGGAAATCTATATTAAAATTCTCGATTACGATGAAGAATCCGACGGCCCGGAACAGGAGGAATCCTATACCGGGTATGTTCGATGGTCCGATAACCTTGGCACCTCCCAGCCCGGCGGCCAATACGGGTACGGAGTCCAGTACCATGTCCCGCCGGCAGGATAACGCCGTACCCAGGCTATCCCTGGTTGTGCTGCCTTCTGTCGAAGACTGTTTACCTAAAATAAAAATGCACCGGAAACAAACCCGGTGCATTTTTATTTTGAAAAACCTGTCTTAAAGGCTGATATCCAGGAAAATCAGGTCAAAAAAATGTTTTTCCAACTGCTGCATGGCCTCATCCACGGTGCCTGCCTCGCCTGTCACCTTCACGTTGTCATGGGGCGTCAAAAGACGGCAAAGATCCTCCCGTACAAAGGGCTCATCATCTACGATGAGGGTATTTACAACCCGGCCCGGCATGCAGCTACCTTTTTCTTGCCAAGCCTGCAAGTCCCAGGATGCCAAAACCAAAGAGCACGGCGGTGGCAGGTTCGGGAACCTGGTCGCCACCGGGGCTTGGAAAGGTAAAATGGCCGGTATATATAATTTCCTCCGGCCCGCCGTTTCTAATCAGTTTACTTGTTAATTGATCCCCGTTGATGATGGTTTGGCATATGAGCTGATTATTTAAGATTACGTCAGAGAAGGAAAAAAATAGAATCCCGTCCAGGACCGCATCTGTGAAGTGCAGATAGGGAAACATCGGCCACATGAAAGCTTCTTCAATATTTTTGGTATCAAAACCAAAAGGAGCTATGATATCCATGGTGGGATCCATAAATATGTTTGATTGATACTCCCCGGTATCCGGTATCAATAATTCATTGTATGTTATCCCCCATGTGAACGTATCCCCGGATGTTATAAAATACGGATTGTCACTATATGGGAACAATGAAGAGGGGGCATTGTCAATAGTCAGCGTCACATCGACCTGCGCTGCCAGAACATTTGCAGATAGGCCAATGTAACAAAAAAACAGTATCAATAAAATTTTAGTCCTTTTCATAATCTTCTCCATTTTCGAGTTTCATTTAAACCAGAAATTCGGATCTGGTCGCAGGCCCCTGGAAAGAGTGCTCAGACACACAGCTCCTGCATGAGTACGGTAGAACGCTTATTTCATCTCTATTTCAGGGACGAAATTCAGGCAAGAAAAAAAAGTGTTAAAAGTGTTAAAATCGTGAAAAACCTCTCTGCACTTAACTTTCAGGCCGGGATAAATTTTACGGAAACTTCAGCTTAAATGACAATTGTTCCAGTTTCTTCCTTTTACTCACAGACGATATTTCGCAGTTTGCCAGGACGAAATCGATTGTTTCAAGAATATTGCGCCACCGGGGTTTTGAGGGCAGGGTATCGATTTCCAGGTACTTATCTAAAGTCTGGGTCCTCTCATGGCCGCTGCATGTGACATACACCTTCCAGATACCGGATTGTTCGGCCAGGTCCACTTTGGAGCACCCGGTTGTTTTCTGCCATATATCAAGGGCCAGGTTCATGGCCTCAACACCTGTCTGCTTTTTTGCGGCATCCTCTGCAGTGCCTGAAAGATGTGTTTCCATCTGGGAAAGCATTGCCTGGACCTGGGTGAAATTATCCTGGATTTTTTCCCGGGGTTCTGACGAATTCCTATGCGTCAGGGAGTCTTGTACGATCTGCATTTTTTCCCGGGTTCTGTTAAGTTCCCGGAGAAACACCAGGGCGGCCACCTGATCCACACCGGGGATACTGTCTTGCCCGGATGCATCCTGGGGCTTTAAAATAATGACACCCAGGGATTCGGTGTCTATTTCCAGGGGAGAAAACCATGTCGTGCAGACGATTTTTTTCTTCGCACTGTCCAAAACCCGCATGGTATCCACTCGTTTATCACCATTTTTAGAACCATTTTGTGGCAGATGCCTTAAATAATACGCTGCTTTTTTCAAAGATTGCGGGGCAAACAATTCCGTTGCCGGCCGGCCTAAAAGTGCTGCTGCTTCAAATCCTAATAAAGTCTCACTGCGCTGATTTAAAAAACAGATTTCCCGGTTTTCATTCACGGCAATAACGGCGTCATCCAGGGTATCCAGGATCCGGGCCAGACGCTGCTGCATCATTTTCAAATCCAGCTGGGTCTTTTTCCGTCGTTCAATCTCTTTTTTGAGTGTCAGGTTTTCCTTTAAGGTCTCATAGGCCTTTTTTACCTTAAGATGGGTTTCAACCCGGGCCAGAAGCTCATCTTCAGAAAAGGGCTTGGTTAAATAATCGTTGGCCCCGGCGTTAAGCCCTTCAACAATATCTGAAGTCCTGTTCTTAGCGGTGAACATGACCACCGGCAGGCTGGCGGAAGAGTACCTTCTACGAAGCCTTCGGCACACCTGGTAACCGTTTAGTCCCGGCATTACGATATCGAGAAGTACGATCCCGGGCCTTGCCCCTTTTTCCACCATTCCAAGTGCCATTGCCCCGCTGGGACAGGTCCTGCAGGAAATACCCTGATGGGACAGATACCCTGCCACCACCTCAAGGATTGCCGGTTCATCATCCACGATCAGCACATCACAGGGAGCGCTGATATCTTCAAATACTTTTGCTATCCCGGTCTCACCATTATCCAGTGGCTGCTGTGCTGCCATGATTTCAGGTTCCGGCAGGGCCGCCCCGGCTGCCCTGGTAAAAACCGGCAGGGTAAAACCAAACACAGATCCTTTGCCAACCTTGGAATCAACACTGATTTTTCCCCCGTGAAGCTCCACAAGATGCTTTGTAATACTGAGCCCAAGACCGGTTCCGGGGTCATGCCCTTCAGCGCTGGAATCAATCTGCTCAAAAGATTCAAAAACTATTGAAAAACTGTCTTCCGGAATACCCACACCGGTATCTGCCACCGTTATAATGACATGCGTATTGTTCACACTTGCCCCTATCCTGACAGATCCTTTTTGTGTGAACTTGACCGCATTTCCGATCAGATTGAAAAAAATCTGCTGGATCCTGTCTTCATCCCCGTTTACCAGGGGGATTTTTTTTGAAATCTCATTTACCAGTTCAAGGGATTTTCCCCTGGTCAGCGGATGCGATACGCTGATCACATTGCGGGCAATCTGTCTTATGTTAACCGGTTTTAAGTCAAGTTTGATATCCCGGTTTTTAAGCCGCGAAAAATCAAGGATATCGTTTACAAGATTCGACAGCCTTCTTGCACTTGACTCAACCATTGATAAACGGTCTGACGCCCTGTCCGGCAATTTTCCGTAAACGCCGTTGATCAGGGACTCACAAATACCGATAATCCCGAAAAGAGGGGTTTTTAATTCATGGGAGGTGTTGGCCAGAAAATCATCTTTCAGGCTGTCAAGCCTTGTGAGATCACGGTTTTTGTTTTCAAGCTCTTTTGTCAGCTGCTCAAGATTTTCAGCCAGCCTCTCCTCGGCCACAAAAGCCTTTGCAAACCTTGATGACAGGGCAAAGGACTGGAACAAGATAAAGCAGAACATGCCAAAATGCAGCAAATATAAAGAATAGATAATATTCTGTGCTGCCAGCAGATCGTTAATGGCTGTAATCGTAAGAATCAGAATACCTGAAACAATCAACAATGCACCGTCTTTTTTCTTTAAAGCCGCCCTGATTGTTATCGTGCAGCAGTATAAGGCCGTGATAAGGCTGATGATTTCATAATATAATATCGTGTGAACAAAAACCCGGTAGGGTGCCACAATAACGATGGCCGAAAAAATGATGCCCAGGGCCTGGGATATCCGGACAAGTTTAAACGATCCCTGTTCGGGAAACAGGGAATATATAAACATTAATGTAAACGGCACCACACTATACCAGGGCAGAAGATCCAGCTTTGTATGAATTTCATAGGAAAGAGAGGGATACAGCATGGTAATGAAATACCCGTCTGATCCTTCAACAAAAAACCGGACCCCCCACATGAGGCAGACCACGCAAAAATAGGCGGCAGATAGATTCTTTGGCCGTAAAACATAGAGCGCAAAATGGTAAAATCCCATGATGCAGAGGCTTCCCACAAGAAAGATATCAATGGACCATCCTATGGTGTTCTTTTGTGTAATCTTTTCTTTATTACCCAGATAAATTTTGTTTGCCGGCCCGGGCAATGGTTCATCAAAGGATGATACCTGAAGAATAACCTCATTGAATCCATTTATGGGGTTGAAAGCACTCACCTGAACGCAGCGGGAGGGGATTGACGTTTTACGATTTTGGCCGACCACCCCGTTCCAGTTAAAAGGCTGATTGTTTATCCAGACCTTTGAGCTGTGAACCATTCCCTTTGTCCGAAGCGCCATGACAATGTCCGGGTCAACCGATTGTTTTATCAAAGGCCGGAAAGTGGCATACCCGTCTTTAAAAGGCTTTGTTCCATTGCTCTCAAGACCGGTCCAATGCCCGGGAATTTTAAAGTATCCTGTTTTTTCAGGTAGCACCTCTGCCTTAAAATCATCCGGGGAAAGCAGTTTATTCCAGTAAAACTCCCATTCCCCGTCAAGGGCAATCATGCCGTTTCTTTCAAAATCCCAGCCGGTCAAATCAATACGGCCTTTATTTGCCAGGGGCGGTTTTTGGCTGCCGCCACTGCATCCGGACATAGACACGGCAACCACGATAACAATGATAACTCTGCAAAACGGTTTTATGATTGGCAAAACCAAAAAAGCACCTCTTTTTTGAATTATCAGCCAAATTCCGTGGCAGATCAGGTCGAAATAGCTTTGAAATTAGCCACTTGGACACACCCTATAAAACTTATACCATAGTGTCAATCTGGGAATTTCACTTTGTCTTTAAAAAAACTGATTTGTCAGCCTTTGTATGATAGTCCCAATCAACGACCCTTCCGCAGGCAACGGGGAATAAACCCAATCATGATTAAAAATTTTATATTGTCTTGAAAAGCGGCAATTGGTTGTTTATAACCCAAACCAGTGATGACGCAACCCATAGGATCAAACAGTGTGAAAACCCTGCATTCAAAACTGAAAACACCCCGGCGGCAAGGCATTGTTCAGCGCAAAAGACTGATCCGCGAATTTGACGATTTTCATGAAAAAAAGCTGGCAACTATCACTGCCGGTGCCGGTTACGGGAAAACCACCCTTGTCATGGATCTCCTTGAAAGAAATGGTATGGTCCCGGCCTGGTACAGGATGGATGTGCAGGACAGGGATTTTTCCGTCTTCATCTCCTATTTATATACCATTGTGCAGCATCATTTCCCCGGCAGTTGCACGAAAAATGAAAAACTATATATCCCGAAGCCCGGTGTGAAAAAAAACACAGACCTGCTGCTGGACTGGCTTGCCTTTGCCGAGCGAGCGACAACCCGCCAGACCGCTCTGGTTTTTGATGATTACCATCTTGTCCAGGACAGCAGTGCCGTGAACCAGGCCATGGATTTCATTCTTGAGCGGCTGCCGGAAAAAATGAGGATGATTATCATTGGGTGCAAGGATCTTCCTGTTAAATTATCACGCCTCAGGGTTCAGGAAATGCTGGTTGAAATCAGTGAAACGGACCTGTCTTTTACACACCATGAGATAGAACTATTTTTCAGACAGACCCTCCTTGTGGATAAAAAACAGCTGGACGATATTGCCATTGGCACCGGGGGGTGGGCAGCAGGGCTTGTGCTGTTACGATATGCATTGAACAAAAAGGGCCCACAGAGCATTTCAAAAGATTTAAAAAAACTTAAACAGGCCCCTGTTTATATTTTCTCATACCTGAAAGAAAATATCTTTGACACCCAGCCGGATCATATCAAGGATTTCATGATGAAAGCTGCGCTGCTGACTGAAATCGACACCCGGCTGTGCCGCAGGATCTTTGATATCGACAATGCCGATACCATGTTAAAAAAAATGGTATCCGACCATTTAATGATTTTTCCGGTGGATGAAAAAGGCACGGTTTTTACCCTGCATCACCTGATGCAGGAATTTCTGATTTCCAGAATCAAAGAGCTTTATTCGCCCCGCGATATTTATCGCCTCCATTTAAAGATCGCCAAAGCAGTTGAGCCTACCGATGTTTTTTTAGCCCTGACCCACTATATTGAGGGACACTCTTTTGATAATGCTGTCCGCCTGATTGAAACCCATGAAATGAAATTCCTGTACCTGGGCAAGATCAATTTTTTGGGCCGGTGTCTTGCTAAAATTCCGGAACAGGTCATTGAAAAAAATCCAAAACTGCTTTTGGCCCAGGCAAAGATGCTGTCCCATTTCGGAGGGGATCACAGGAAAACAAGAGACCTGATCATCCGGGCCCACCTGCTGTTTAAAAAACTTAATGCCAAAGATAACATGATCTCCTGCCTGGTGGAGCTGGGCTCCCACTACTATTACACCGGTCATGTAAAAGAGGCCAAGCTTTTAATGGAACAGGTGCTGGAAGATGTGGACCCTGTCTCAATAACCTATGTTATCGCCATGACCTACCTGACCTTTTTATCGGCGGTTCTGGGCGAGTTTGAAACCGCCCGATCGTATCACCACACTGCCATGGATGTGATAGACCAATACCCGGAATATGAACGGCAGGCAGGTACCGCCCTGATCAATACCTCTTTAACCCACACGCTCTATTTTAAGGGGGATTTTGAAAGCTCATTTCGTTTATGCAAAAAGCTGTTGAAAATCGTTCTCAAGCTCAACATTGATCCCTGTCTGCCCCTGGTCTATTACCAGCTGGCTGCCGACTGCCATGCTCTATCAGAGTTTAAGGCGGGTTGCGACTTTGCAAAAAAAGGCATTGCAGCGTGCGAAAAAATGGCGTTGTCCGACAGCCGGAAAGCTTGGGTTTACCTTGCCTGGGCCCAGAATTGTGTGGGGCTTGAACAGCCTGATGCAGCAAAGGATCTGATTGAAAAAAGTATGGCATTGTTCGAGGAGCCGGGAAACCGGTGGGGAATGGCCAATGCCTGGGAGTGCCTGCACCAGGTTTATCTTCTTAAAAAAAATGTGCCAAAAGCGCACCAGGTGCTGAACAGCGCCCTTGAGATCATCAACGGCTACGGTCTGGTTGTTACCAGGGGATTGCTGACCAACAGCCTGGCCGCCCTGCTGATTTCCCAAAAGCGGTATGATAGGGCCGCCGGAATGCTTTCAGACATGCGGCCCCGCCTGAAACAGGCAAAATTTCACCTGTTCGGCAATCACCTTCTCACAGCCCGGGCTCTGGCCGGGATCAACCGGTTTCAGGAGGCTGCCGACCATCTTGATGCGGCCCTCTCATTGTCACAAAGGCAGGACTTTTCTCAATTTGTGAAAAAAGAGAAGTCATGGATCAGAACGCTGTTCAGTGATCATCCAGAAACCTTTGCATCTTGTTATGAAAAGCATAAAACCATCATTGATCCTGAAATGGAAACAGGGGTCGACATTCCTGTTCTTGAGATATCCCTTTTAGGGCCGTTCAATGCGGTGATCGGCAAAAACCGAAAACAGGTCGAGCCGTTTAAAAGCGCCAAAGCCCTGATGCTGTTCAAATACCTGGCCGCCCACCGGCAGCGCGGCTTTATCCACAAGGACGCGTTGATCGAACTGCTCTGGCCGGATCAGGACCCGAAAAAAACCGGCTCCCGGTTCAACATGGCCATGAGTGCTTTGCGAAAAACCCTGGAACCGGATCTTTTGCCCAAAGCTGCCTCATCATATATTGAACGTAAAAAAGATACCTACCGGCTTTATAACGACAAAAGGATAGCCATTGATGCCGAACGATTCACCCGTGCGGCAAAAAAAGCGTTGAACACCTCTTTTGAATCGCCCAAAATTTTTGACCTGTTGCTGGCGGCCGAATCCCTTTACACAGGCCCGTTTCTGGAGGAAGACCGGTACGAAGAGTTCTGCATTGAAAAACGACTGCTTGTTTCAAGTTTTTTCGGGCAATTGCTGAACGCCATTGCAGACAAGTTTGAAAACATTGGGGATCTGAAAAACGCCATTCTCTACACCCAAAAAACGATAACCCTGGATCCTTGTGATGAAACTGCATTTGGCCGGCTGATGAAGCTTTACAGCCACGCAGGAGATCAACTCAAGGTGACCCGGACCTATCAGGAATATCAAGAATCGGTTAAACAGCTGGATCTGCCGGTGAACCCCAAGATGACCGACTTTTATCAAGACCTGATTCAAACCCGATAAAACGATTCGCCAAGACCTTGCTGGTGGCCAGAGAAGAAAGTGAAAAGCCTGAATCTAACGGGCTGGCTAAAATTAGGTGGTGGATTTGAGCAGGAAAAATCCCTGGGTTTAGTCAATATTTAGTCTGTTCATGTATATCATTCCAGAATTATGAAACTGCGTCTGATTTTAAATTAGGAGTGATACCATGCTTGAAATAGCCTTAAAAGGAAACAGAACATACTGGATATGGATAACCGTCCTCATTGCTGTCATTGCGGTGGGAAGTTATTTTTACGCGGAACAGCTTATATACGGCCTTGTGGTCACGGGACAAAGCCGGGATGTGTCCTGGGGGTTCTACACCGCCCAGATGACCTATTTTGTCGGGGTGGCAGCCGGCGGTGTGATGCTGGTGTTGCCCTATTACCTGCACAATTATAAAGCGTTCGGGAAAATCACCATCCTGGGCGAGTTCCTGGCTGTGGCCAGCCTTGTCATGTGTCTTTTATATCTTCTGGTGCACCTTGGCCAGCCCATGCGGGCCTTAAATGTGTTTTTGCACCCCACGCCCTGGTCAATGCTGTTCTGGGACGGCAACGTCCTGTTCGGGTACCTTGTCTTGAACATTGTCATCGGCTGGAACGTTCTGGAGGCAGAGAGAAACGGCGTCTCCCCGCCTTTCTGGATTAAACCTCTGATCTATATATCGATCCCAATGGCCTTTTCCATTCATACGGTTACCGCCTTTATCTACTGCGGCCTGCCGGGCAGGGGGTTCTGGCTGACCGCTGTACTGGCGCCCCGATTCCTGGCCTCCGCCTTTGCCGCAGGCCCGGCTATTTTAATATTATTATGCATCCTTCTTAAAAAGATTACCCGATTTGATGCCGGACAAAAGGCCATTCACGCCCTTTCGGTGATCGTGGCCTATGCCCTGGCTGCCAATCTGTTTTTCCTGGCCTGTGAAGTCTTTGTGGTCTTTTACTCGGGAATCCCTTCCCACATGGATCACATCAAATATCTGTACATAGGGCTGCACGGCCATGATGCCCTGGTGCCCTGGATGTGGACATCCATTGCCTGCATGGTGCTTGCCGTCTTTCTTCTCATTATTCCTAAAATGCGCAAGAACAGCACTATCCTGCCGCTTTCCTGCGTTCTGGTTGTTATCGGCACATGGATTGACAAGGGGCTTGGCATGATAGCCGGCGGGTTTATCCCGTCCCCTTTGCACCATGTGACCGAGTATGTACCGACCGTTCACGAACTGGCCATTTCAGCCGGCGTTACCGCCATCGGCCTGTTTATTTTGTCCGTGCTATATAAAATTGTTGTCAGCATTAAAGAGTACAACCAGCAGGGAACCACTTAAAAACTGAACTTCACCCTTGCAAACACCCGGTCCTGGTCAATGTAAGGGTGAAGATCGGTGCTTGATCTGTCTGCATCGTAAAACACCACGCCTGCCTGGATTTCCCAGTTATCGGCCAGATCATAGGTGGTTGACAGCCGCAGGATATTCCCGTTCCCCGGATTCAGGATCACCCAGAACAGATCCAGCTCCAGGATCTCGTTGAAAAAATCCCGGGTGGCCTGGAAATAGGTGGCGAATTCATTCTCATCAGCGGACAGATCGCTTTTATAGTTCAGGGTGTGCGTCACCTGGGTTTCAATGCAGAGGCGAAGGTCGGTGATCCCGGTATATTCAAATCCGGCAAGGGCTGAAATCTGATCTTCGCTGTTTGTGGTTCTCACCTGGTGTGCGGGCAGCCCGGATCCGATCTGGGTAAGGATATCATTTCGTGCCATTTCCCGGTCCATCCGAAATGCGGTCTCCAATTTATAGAGAACAGACCCTTTTACCAGACTTGACGAAAACCCAAGGGTCGTGAACCTGTCGTATTCCGGTGTGAAGGCCATGGACCCGCCTGCCATCCCGTCATACCGCAGCACCGGCAGGGAATCATAGGTGGATGCAGCCATAAAGGAGACATCCCCCCCGTTGAATGCATACCGCACCTTTGCGGCAATGCCGGTATTTTCAAGGCTCACACCGGGCGTGTCCTTGTCGGATATTGAAATCAAAGGTGATCGAAGCACCTTGTAATAATCAAAATCACCCCCTTTGCCCGAAATTTTTGATCCCGGGTACTGGTGGACGCTTGCCGCCTCAAACACCCAGGGATCCGTATCAAAGGTCAGGCGTGTGGCTGCCACAGACAGTCGTGCATCCTCAAGATCAATCAGGCCCGGAGATGTCTGGTCCCTGGGGTTTATAACATCCGTGATACGGGCATAATCCGAATCCCCCCAGGCTATAATCTGACGCCCGATACGATAAGAGAGCCTGTCCGACACCTGTCCGTCCAGCCAGGCATCTTTGAGTTCAACATCATATACCTCGTCATCCTGGCGAAATCCATGGTGGTCGTCTTTTGCCATGATATCATGTGACAGATCATAAAACCCCCGGCCCGACACCCGGGCACGGGTTTTGTCGCTGATTTTGTAATTTGCCTCCATATAAAGCTGCGGTGTCAGGTTTGACAATTTTTCATCGGACTTGTTATATCCATATTCAGATTCCAGCTTAACAAATCCATTGACACTTAAGGGGCCTTGATCCTGTGGTATCGCGGGGGTTTCAAGGACAGTGGTATCCACTGAGGCAAACGGGTCTAGTGCCTCAAAGTCCTCTTCAAACCCGTCCATCTCTTGAGTGGCAGCTTCTTTTTCGGATGTCATCTTTGTATCTGCCAGGATCATTTCCGGCATGGCACCCAAAAGGATAAAACCCGTTATCAGGCCCACCAGTATCCGGTATCGCGTCCCTGTCATTACAACCCTGTCTCCATTCTCCGCGTGGTAAATGCGTCATCGTCCACTGCCACGTTGTAGGTCACATTGGAAAATTTGAGCACAGACGAGTGCTCCACCCTGCCCTTCACCGTTGTTACCATGGTCAGGATGTGGGCGGTCCAGATATCATCGACCTTCTTGATCTCTTCCGCCTTGAAATATTTAATCTTCCGGCCCTGTTTCACCCAGTACTTTCCCTTGACCAGCATGAAGTTGTCCTTGCGGATCCACATCAGGCTTTTCAGATATCCTGTTTCCTCAAGCACTTTTTCTTTTGCCGATGCTTTTGGAAGGCCCTGGACAATCCATACCTCCTGGCCGTCCCAGGTCCCGTTCTCCTTTGCAAAGGTATAGTTCCAGTCCTCAATTTCAATCCCGTTGATGTCGGAATAGGTAAAATCAGAGCCCATGAAAGACCCGGACTTATCCCCGGCCGCCACCCGTTTCACCTTTTGAAGGGCCGGCAGATAGAGCCAGGAATCATCTTCCTTTGAGGCATCATCCCAGTCAAAACTCATGTATGCCGTGTTCCTGACATCAGACGGGCTTAAAAAGAAAATAATGCCCTTGGAATCCTGTCCGTAATCTTTCCGGATATTTTTAATGGTTCGAACGCGTTTTGAGTTGGCCTTATTGATCAACACCATCAAGGTGTCGCTTTTGACGGTATCTCCGTCCTCTCTTGTATCCCATTTTTCCACCACTTCCCGGGCTGTGGACTGGGCTGACACCTGTGTGGTCGCGACAATGCTCAATAGTAAAATTATAGCGATAATAAGTTTTTTATTCATTTTTCTCTCCTAATATTTCATTTTCTGCGGATGAAGCGTCAGCTGTTTGGGCAGATCCTTTTGGTCTTCATCAAGGACTCTTTTCTCAATAAAAACGAGCAGGACCGGAATCAGCACAAGGGTGCTTGCGGCAGAGACCAGCATGGTGACCGTAATCATCCAGCCCATGATGATCAGCGGTGTCAAAATTGAAAACAAAAGCGCCACAAACCCCAGCCCCACGGTGACGGCATTGGAAACAATGGCCTTGCCGCTGTGGCTGATGGTATTTTCAAGGGCCTGAGAGAATCCCATGCCCTGGTCCAGATTCTTTTTAAGACGGGATAGATAATGGATGGCGTAATCCACCCCGATACCAATGACAATGCTGGAAATAATAGCGGTCCCGATATCCAGCGGGATATTGAAAAAACCCATGATTCCAAAATTGATGGATATGGTCATGACCAGCGGCACCATGGCGATCCCGGCATAGGAGACTTTTCGAAAGGTAAAAAACAGCATGGCAAGAACCACCGCCAAAGAGACCATCAGGCTGGTCATCTGGCCATTGACGATCTCGTCGGTGGCTGCCACCGATACATTGGCCGCCCCTGTCACCGCCACCTTGATATGCCCGGGGAAGTTTTTTGCGGTAAACGCCTTGACGGTCCGGCTTAACTGGTAGATGTCCCTGGAGGAATTGGTCTTGAGAATGACCGGGATGTTCAATTGACGGTATTCAGTATCCGTAAAATCGGACAATGTGTCACCCCCGCCGTTTTCATAGAGCAGCAGCAATTGTGAAATCAGATGATCGGTGGCTGCATCCTTTTTATCCGGAACAGGGATGGTGTTGAAGGATTGCTCTTCATCATTGAGCGCCAGGTGGATCCGTTTGATCAACTCTGTCAACCCCAGTACTTTGCCCACGCGGGGCTGCTCTTTTAAAAACGAAACCAAAGAGTCTACATAGACGAGATTTTGAGCCTGTTTAAACGGCTGTTGGATATCGGTATCAGCCGAAACCAGAAAATTGATCACCGCAGAGCCTGCGCCATCCTGGTTCAGTTTCCTTGATGACAGGAAAATATCAGAATCTTCCAGAAAATAGGCTGCATTGTTGTTGTCCACCACAACCTTTGATGCCCCAACCAAAGAGGCGATGAACATGACCATGGCAAACAGGGCGGTCCACACCGGATGCCTGACAAAAACCCTTGTAATTTTCACCAGGGTTTTTGCATAGGCAGCCTCTAACTTTGATTCTGTCTGTTGGCGGCTCTTTTTTTTTCCGGTAATATTACCAGAAGCGCCGGGATAAAAAGAAGGGAAAAAACCATGGCCACCAGGGCACCCAGACAGACAAAAATACCAAAATGATTCAATTGAACGATTTTAGTCAATGAAATGGCATAAAAGGCAACTGCTGTGGTAACCGATGTCATGATTACCGGCATGGTCAAATGCGCCAGCGTTTTTGCAACGGCCGCTTTTTTATCATGCCCCCTGGACACTTGATCGCGGTACTCGGAAAACATATGGATACCGTCTGCGACCCCGATGGACAGAATAAATACCGGCAGTGTTGTGGTGATGATATTCAAGGGAATATCAAACAACACCTTGATCCCCAGTGTGACCACAAGGGAAAGGATCACAACGGTTAAGGGGACAAAAATGCCTTTTAAACTGCGGAACGTGGCAAACAGACAGGTCACCACGATAAGGATGACAATGGGAAACAGCCGCTGGGTATCTTTTTCCATGACCTTTCCCAGTGCCCCTGTGACAACGGGAAGCCCTGCAATATAATGGATTTCATCACCCGGGATCTGCCCTTCAACAATCTGTTTTACCTGGGTGTAAATCTGGTATAAATCATCGGTTTTATCATCCATTTCCACAAGCTCTATAATAATGCTGGTACTTTTACCGTTCTGGGCCACCAGAATTTCACTGAACAGGTCATTGGATCTTGCATTTTTTTCAATCTCTGCCAGGGCCTTTTTAGAACCCGGTACATCCGTAAAAAGCAAATCCACCGAAAGCGTTCCGTCTGTGCCCTTGATATTATCCGTATTGGAAAGGGATGTAACCTCCCGGATGGGAGACAGTTTTTCCATCCATTGATCAAGGCCGGCATTCAATGCCGCAATAAAAACATTGCCAAGATCATCGGACATCTCAACTGCCTCTTTGATGGCCTCAATCTGCATCCAGGTGTCCGATGTAACCGGTCCTGTGGCAAGTTTGCCAACCATTTGGGCGATGGGGTCCGGAATCTGGCGGCCCAGTTTTAAAAGGGCGTCCCTCTCTTTTTGCGTTATCAGGTGAATCTGCTCAAATGCCGCTGTTAACGCCTTCACCCGGGAAAGGGTGGCAGGGGTGAACACAGTCGTTTTGGCTTCCAAAAATACGATAATCCCATCATTGGCACCGGTAAAGTTTTCCCGCAGTTTACCAAGGTTGACACGGCTTTCATGGCTTGGCGGCAGCAGATAAGGTGTCGGGTCCCGCTGAAGTTGCGGCAAAAGCGCTGCCGCCCCGACGGCCAGGAGGACGAAAAACAAAAGTATGGATTTGGGGAACCCCAGTACCATCTTTGTAATGAATTGATCTGGTTTCATTTTCTTTCCTTAATATTCACAGTTAATATTGAAAACAATGGTCACGATTGATAATTTTGTTCATATTTTGACCATCAGTCATAATTTTACACTAAAAATTTCTGCGTCTATACGTTTCTACACCCAAAAGCACTCGACATCCCCACAAACCCAACAGACAACCTGGCACTCGCATGATAGATATCGACCTTACGTGACCACTGGTCACGATCAAGGCCAAAAAAAATGCCCTTCCGGGCTTTCCCCCTCTATATCTCAACCTACCGCATAAAGCCTTTAAAAATCATATTTTCAAGCAATGCATATAACTCATCGGAAGGTTTGACATCCCCGGACAGAATCATGTCGAACACACCGTAAAATGCACCGACAGCGGCTGCGGCAAAATTATCCACAGATTCATCCTTAAAAATCTGCTCGTCAATGGCCTTTTGTATCAACCCCCGGATAAATTCATTTTTCATGTTGCTCTGCTTTTCAAACTCAAGCAACACTTCCGGCCCCATGTCCTCCATGAGCAGCAGTTGGTCACATTTCCGGTAAACCGCAAATTTGCGGGAATCAGTCACGCACATATCCCAGAACACACGCATGGTCTTTTTGATCTGGACCAGGATGGGGGCATCCCAGGGCACAGACTCGAGCATCTCTAAAAGTTCATGTCCCTGGCGGATAATCAGGACTGCAAAAATATCATTCTTGCTGGAAAAGTGCTTGTAAATAGTCCCCTTGCCAACTTCCGCCTCTTCTGCAATCATGTCTATGGTGACAAATTCGATGCCGTGCTCTGCAAACAGATCAAATGCCGCCTGGATGATATCCTCTTCCCGGCGTTTAAACTCTCTGGCTTTTCTGTCTGCAATACCCATTTTCATCCTCATACTTATTTTTGTGACCGACAGTCACAAAATAGGAAGATTATTCAAAATTGTCAAGAAAGTTTTTTTAACCCCCCTCTTTATATCTTTTCATGGCAGGCTCAAAAGCTGTGCACAACAGTGGTTATTACAGGTTCGCAACAGAACCTGCCCCTGATCCACCATCAAGGTACCACCTGCTTCGTTGCAGGACGTTTGCGGTAGCAGACTACAGCTGCACGCCCTGCGTCTTGCATCCGACACCTTGCTGGTGGCCAGAGAAAAAAGCGAAAAGCCGAATTTAGTGGGCTGGCTAAAATTAGGTGGTGGATTTGGGTTGCGCACCCGGTTTTTTATGCGCAATTTTTTACAATACTATACTTTTATAAGGGGTTATTGTAGCATCATTTTTTTAACCCTTTACAATGACTCACTATTTTCGACCAAATGGACACTTCAAAAGACAGATATTTCACGCGCAACGCGTCAAGTGTTGCTGTTGTGGAGTTTTTCTGGGGGCTTGGGTTCCCTGTGGTTATGGAATCCACATTCCTCCAGATTTTTTTAAAAAAAGTCGGGGCATCGGATTTTATGATCGGTATGGTGCCGGCCATACTGATTGCCGGATTTTCCATCCTGCCGCTTGCATCCAGTTACCTGACCCGGAATATGGTCTCGAAAAAAAGGGTGGTTCTCTATCTTCACCTTGTCTCATCCTGCGCAACCCTGGGATATGGCCTGTTTCTGTTTTTTAATAAAATTGCCGCCTTTATTTTGCCGGCCTTTTTTATCTCCTATATTATTTTTTCGTTGTGCATCGGGTTAACGTTCCCTGTGTGGCTGCATTTTCTGGTTAAAATATTTTCTGAAAAAAAGAGTATCAAAGGCCTGAGCATCATGTATCTTGCCCAGAACGTTGCCAAGCTTGCGGCCAGTGTTTTTATTTTAAAGGTGGTTGAGGCATATGCGCTTTCAATTGAGTCGGCAGCCTGGATATTTTTAGGATCCGGAATCCTGTTTTTGATCGGATCTCTGGGATTTTTACTGACCAAGGAACAGCCGGCGGAACATGTGGACCAAAGGTCAAACGACTCCTTTTTCAGCCATACCCGAAATACGATTCTGGAAATAACACAAAACCGTAACCTGGTTCGGTTTCTAATCGGAGATCTGGATAATTATGTTATCATGACCGTGATCTCATTTTATGCAGTGTATGCCACCCAGTATTTTGGGATTGCAGACTATACGGCAGCCGGGCTTTTTGTGGCCTTTATTTATACAGGCTCCATTCTATCGAACCTGGTTTTAGGCACCATGGGGTTTTTAAACCTGAAACAAAAATTTATCTCCACAAAGCTGATCGGTATTGGTGCCCTGGCTGTCCTGATCTTTCTCCCGGACTTTACCGGGTTTCTTGCTGCCAGCCTGATGATGGGATTTTGTCGGGGGACCCGCAGCGTGATCTACTCCCCGTGCATTAAAAAATTCAGTCATAAAGAAGACACCACCGGTGTTTTCGCGGCAGCCCCACTTTTGACCATTGTATTCGGTTTCGGCTTTCCTGCTCTGTTCGGAAAGAGCCTGGACTGGCTGACAATGATGGGGAGCGCATCCTATAAATTGATGTTTGCCATCTCTATTTTAATTATTATAATAACCTTAATTTTTGGTGTACTGACCAACTTTGATGATGAATTAAAAACTACCCCTTGAAATATTAATTATTAAGCATATTTTTGTGTAGTATTTTTATTAAAATATAAGGACATGTTATGGAAACCGCACCCACCCCCCAACCAACAACCCGGTCTTCAATAGGACGAACGCTTCTTAGATTAACCTGGAAAGTTCTTCCCTTTATTATTGTTGTCAGTATATGCCTTGTGATTATTTTGCCCATGTCATCTTTAATGAAAGCCAAAAAGGAAGCGCTGGCACAAAAACAGGCCAATGAAACAGCCGCTCCCAGAGCTTTGACCAACGTGGTTACCCTTGAGATGATTCCGGGACTTTTACAGGAAAAACTGTCGCTTCCAGGGGTTGCCAAACCCTGGGTATCCCTGAATGTCGTGGCAGAGGTCACCGGAAAAATTATCAGCAAAAAGGTGTGGGAAGGCAGAAGGGTAAAAAAAGGGGACGTCCTTGCTGTCATTGACAAATCCGATTATAAAAATGCCTATAACTCAGCACTTGCCTCCTATGAAACTGCGGTGACCAATGAAAAACGGATCAAGGCGCTGGTAAAGAAAAATTTTGTCACCAAATCCCAGCTGGATGATGCGGTGGCCATGGTAAAAACCACCAAAGCAGCACTTGATAATGCCAAATTGAACCTCACGCGATGCACCATTGTCTCTCCAATGAGCGGTGTCGTGGACCGGATCCATATTGAAAACGGAATGTATCTTGGCTCCGGGGACCCGGTGGCGCAGATTCTCCAGATGGACAAATTAAAAATTACCGTGGGCATACCGGAATCTGATGTTGACGCGGTCAGGAAACTGAAAACCTTTGATATGACCATTGATGCGTTAGGGGAAAAATCATATACCGGTACACACCACTATTTTTACAAAACATCTGACACAATGGCCAGGCTTTACAACCTGGAAATCAAGGTGGATAATTCCGACGGTCAGATCCTGCCGGACATGTTTGCCCGGGTCAATATTATCAAACAGCAGGATTTTTCAGGCCTTGGGGTTCCCATGTATTCCCTTGTCAGTCGCGGTGAAAAAGATGTCGGGGTCTTTATTGAAAAGGATGGCGCCGTCCGTTACCAGCCGGTTTTGACCGGGTTCCAGGACGGATGGAAAGTACAGATCCCCCAGGGGCTTGATCCCGGCGACAAGGTCGTGGTGATCGGACACAGGATCATAGAACACGGTGAAAAGGTGCATGTGACCAAAAGCATCCGTTCCATGGAGGAGCTGATCCAATGATTCTGTCTGATACAGCCATAAAAAACAGGACCAGTGTACTGGTGCTGGTGTTTATAATTCTGGGCATCGGGCTTTACTCCTATATTTCTCTGCCCAGGGAAAACACACCCGATATCACGATCCCCTATGTTTTTGTCCAGACCGATTACCGGGGTGTGTCTGCCTCGGATATCGAAACCAGTATCACCATTAAGATTGAAAAAAAACTGAAAGGGCTGGACAAGGTAAAGAATATCTCATCGGTCAGTTCCCAGGGCATGTCACAGATCAATATTGAATTTTTGCCGGGTACGGATATCGACGAAGTCTTAACCAAGGTCAAAGACAAGGTGGACGAGGCCAGAAATGATCTGCCCAATGACCTTGAAAATGATCCATCCGTATTTGAGGTCAATTTTTCCGAAATGCCGGTGGTCATCTATTCTCTGGCAGGCAACTGCGGCCCCAGGATGCTAAAGGAGATCGCCGATGATCTCAAGGATGACATTGAGGCAGTACCTGGTGTTCTTGAAGTTGAAGTCACCGGCGGCCAGGACCGTGAAATCCGTATCGAAGTCGATCCGGACAAACTTGCCTATTATAGGATTCCCATCACATCGCTGCAGCAAGCCGTGGTCAGTGAAAACCAGAACACTTCCGGCGGCGCCATCACTTTGGGGGACGGACGTTACCAGCTTAAAGTGCCGGGTGAATTTGAAACGCCTGAAGAGATTTTATCCCTGGTGGTCTCCACCCATAACGGCAGCCCCATTTATTTAAAGGATGTGGCAACCGTTGTGGACGGAATCAAGGAAGAAACATCCCGATCCCGTCTCAATGGCGTTGATTCCGTCAATATCTCGGTGAAAAAACGGGTGGGGGAAAACATTATCTTCATCTGTGACAAAGTCGATGACATCGTGAATCAGGCCTCTTTGAACTTCCCTAAAAACACCACCATATCCAAACTCATGGACCAGTCCAAGGACATCCGGGCCATGGTGGCGGATCTTGAAAACAATATTATTACAGGCCTGATTCTCGTGGTCCTGGTGCTTCTGGTGGCCCTGGGACTTCGCAATGCGCTTTTAGTGGGTATGGCCATCCCCTTTTCCATGTTTCTCTCCTTTGCCGTTCTCAATGCCCTTGGCTATACCCTGAACATGGTGGTACTCTTTTCCTTGACCCTGGCACTTGGCATGCTCGTTGACAATGCTATCGTTATTATTGAAAATGTCTACCGCTATATGCAGCAGGGCGTTCCCAAGGTGGAAGCGGCCATGAAAGCCACAGGTGAAGTGGCATGGCCTGTTATAGGCTCCACATTAACCACCCTGGCCGCCTTTTTCCCCATGATCTTCTGGCCGGGCATTATGGGCGAATTCATGAAGTATCTGCCCATCACCCTGATTGTGACACTGGCCTCGTCCCTGTTTGTGGCCATGGTGATCAACCCGGCCCTGTGCGCTTTTTTCATGAAAGTTAAAAAAGGCGACGCCATAGAAACACTCACCGTGGACCAGATTGAGGCCCAGGGAGAAAAACCCATTGAAATAAAAGGCCCCTTTCTCAAGCTGTATGCAAAGGTACTGAATATTGCCCTGAATCATAAAGTGACAGTGCTTGTGGCCTCATTTGCCGTTTTGATCATGCTCTACCAGGTGTGGGCGCTGAAAATCGGCATTGAAAAACCCATGGAATTTTTCCCGCCCATTGATCCGGGATCCGCCTATATCAATATTGATCCACCCGAAGGAGCGGATCTCGATTTCATTGACCGGACTGTAAAAAAGGTGGAAATGGCCATTTCCGGCAGCACATCCACAGACTACAATGAGGCGTTAAGGCTTCAGGAACATGAAACATCCGGCGGCAAAAAATTCATGGCGCCGGGCAATATGAATAACATTGAACATATCTTTACCAAAGTGGTTCAAAACGCCGGCAGCTCCATATTCGACAATAACCTGCCCAATCACATCGGTATCCAGTTTATCGAATTTGAGCACCGTAAAACCCCCACTAAAGAGGATCTGGAAGAGCTGCGGCGACGGGTCAAAGATATTGCCGGGGTTAAAATAACCGTGGACCAGCAGCAGGAAGCCCCCCCACAGGTCCCCCAATTAATATTGAAATCTCAGGGGATAATTTTATCGTTTTAAGCCGGATCGCCGAGCAGGTCAAAAAGATCGTGGAAAAGATCCCTCATGTTAAAGATGTACGTGACGACTACCAGGGAGGGCTGCCCAGTGTCCAGGTCAAGATCGACCGCCAGAAAACAGCACTTTTCGGCCTGACCACATCGGCCATTGGCAGTGCCTTGAAAACAGCCTACAACGGCCTGGATGTCTCCACCTATTATGAAGGCGATGATGACTACGATATTGTGGTGAAACTGACCAAATCCGACCGCCGGGTGACAGACGTGCTGCACAAGCTGATGATCCCGACGCCAAACGGACAGATTGTCCCTTTAACCACCCTGGCCCATATTGAATATGAGGGCACACTTGGCGATATTGTCCGCAAGAACCATGAGCGTGTGGTAACGGTGAAAGCCAATGTGGACGACACCAAAACAACCGGCACCATTGCCCGGGCCATTGCCACCGAAGCGTTGAAACAGATGCCACTGCCTGCCGGCTATACCTATAAATTCACAGGTGAAGATGAGGACCAGAAGGAATCGGAAGAATTTTTACAAAGAGCATTTGTCATTGCCCTGTTTTTAATTTTCCTCATCCTGGTCACCCTGTTTAATTCCGTTGTTCAACCCATATTGATCCTGACATCGGTAATACTCTCCCTTGGCGGCGCGTTCTGGGGGCTGGCCGTGATCAATTCTCCTTTTGGTGTGATCATGACCGGGGTGGGTATTATTTCCCTTGCAGGGGTCGTGGTAAACAACGCCATTGTTCTCATTGATTACACCAACAAGCTAAGGCAGGGAGGGCTTGCGGTGCGGGATGCCGTGGTGGCGGCCGGCGCCACTCGACTTCGGCCGGTTCTTTTAACCGCCATCACCACCATTTTAGGCCTTCTGCCCATGGTGACGGGCATCTCCTATGACTTTCATGTCATGGCTATCTCAATGGCCAGCGAATCCAGCCAGTGGTGGCGCTCCATGGCCATTGTTGTTATTTTCGGCCTCATGATCGCCACAGTACTGACCCTGGTGGTGGTCCCCACATCCTATGCTCTGATTGAAAGCGTTAAATCCCGGGTAACCAGCGCCTATGGCAAAACCCGTGGCTTTTTCCTGGGCCCTGAGAACGTCGATACTGTCTGATAACATTACCAACCATTTTAAAAAAGCCGCCCGATCTTTTTCGGGCGGCTTTGATTATTCCTTAAAACTGACAATACCATTTTACCAGCGGCGGATCTTAAAATAATCTTTTTTTAATTTTAAAATCTCCTCTTCAGTGATTGCCGCACCGCTGTCTTCCAGAGCCTTGTGGAATGGGAGGGGCAGGGTTTCATCATCCTGTGTCATTCCTTCGCGAAGATTGAACTCTCGGACAATTGTTGATATTGACTGGGCAATTTGCTGAAGATTATCAGTGCTTGGGTTAATTCCTGTGGCCGCTGAAATCAAGGTCCCCAAGTGTTCCCACGGGTAGAGGTCTCTGAAAAATTTACACAGGATCATGGAATCAAACAAAGTGAGCCGATCTTCAAAATCAACAAACAGATCGGCTTTGCCCTCAATCTGGTCCGGATCTATCATCCCGGCAAGTTCCGGTTTGTAAAATGTCGTTCTCAAATGGCAGGCGCCCCTGTCTGATGTTGCATAGGCAAGCCCCATGCCCTTGAGGATTCTGGGATCATATCCTGCCGGTTCCATCCCCTTTACATGAACGGCCTGGTCTGTCATACCAAAAACCGCGGCAGCATGACGAATTCCCCGGGACAAGATTTCCCCTATGCCGCTGCGATCTGCAATCAGCTTCAACAGGTCTGCGGCTGCCTCTGCATCCCCGAATCTGATTGGATAGTCGCATTTTTCTTGTTCAACCGCTGCCATGGTGAAGGCCACAAGGTTGCCCGCAGTGATCGTGTCCATCCCGAGGCTGTCACAAATATGGTTGAGATAGATAATCTCCTCTATGGAATCAATCATGCAGAGACCGCCAAAAGTATAAATAGTTTCATACTCGGGACCTTCCAGTGTTAAGCCTTTATGGGGCCCTTTTACAACCTGTGTCATGCGGCCGCAGGACAAAAAACATTTGGCACATGCATGGGGTTTTACCCGGCATCGTGTATGGAGTGCATCCGCACAGATTTTCTCCCAGTGAGGGGCCTGACCCATGGACCAGTACCGCGTGGGAAAGGCTTTTACACTGTTCATCAATTTTACCATCTGGGAGGTTCCCATGGACTTGTAAGCGTGAACAACGGGGCTGTCTTTAGAATCAGCCGCCATCTGTTTAGACAGGCCCGTCAGCGCCCCAGGATCATGGACAACACGCTTTTGATCCCCGCAGAACACGATGGC
Organism: uncultured Desulfobacula sp.; assembly: GCA_964562385.1. Lineage (GTDB taxonomy): Bacteria > Desulfobacterota > Desulfobacteria > Desulfobacterales > Desulfobacteraceae > Desulfobacula. The sequence goes on along the minus strand of CAZLTD010000005.1, from coordinate 42,007 downwards.
TTTAATATTCTTTGATCCCATGACGGTCCCGGTTCCTGCCCGCCCTGCGCACCGCCAGCCGTCATTTTTAATAATTGAAAAAAGAACGCCGTTTTCTGCAGCCGGACCAATGACCACAGCACCGGCCTTCCACGGTTTTGTTTTTTTATGAATATATGTCTGTTTGATCAGCGCTTCAGTTTCAAAGGTACCTTTGCCTTTGAGATCCACAGCATCATGGAACAGGACACCATGGGGATTTATTTCCAGAACGGACAACTCTTTTAAACTGCCTTTAATGACAATGGCATCAAAACCGGTGGCGCTGACAGCCTCGGGCACCCTGCCGCCGGAATAGGATTCGGCATACAGACCTGTGAGAGGTGATTTGGTAAACACACCATATCTTGATGATCCCCATGTCATACCGCCGGTAACAGCTCCGGTGGCAAATATCAAATGGTTGTCCCCGGACAGAGGATCTACGCCTACCGGATTTCGTTCGGACAAAATCCAGGAAGCAAGTCCCTTTCCACCAAGATAGGTTGAATAAACATCATCCTCAATGGGTTCAACGTGAATCTGTTTCTTAGAAAGATCAATGTTTAAAATCTGATTGTAAAAACCCTTCATACCCCACCTCCCGGGAATTGCTGATTTTATGCCAGTGACGCAAAGGCATCCCTAAGAATGCCAACGCCCTGCTCCATCTGATTCTCTGTTGTAACAAGCGGCATCATGAACCTGAGAACATTTCCATATGTTCCGCAAGACAGAAGGATCAGCCCGTGTTCAAAACAATAGTCTGTAATCGCTTTGGTTTCCTCGGGTGCCGGCATCTTTGTTTTCCTGTCTTTCACAAGCTCAAGTGCCACAAGGGGGCCAAGGCCTCGTACATCCCCGATGAGGTCAAAATCTTCTTGCAGTTCCTTTAAACCTGACATCAGATTTGTGCCGAGATCTTTGCCTTTTTGAATCAGATTCTCCTGTTCGATAACATCAAAAACGGCAAGGGCTGCCTGGCAGGCCAGCGGATTGGCACCGTATGTCCCACCGATACCGCCGGGATGAACACTGTCCATAATCCCGGCTTTTCCCACCACTGCACTCAATGGCATCCCGGCAGCAAGGCTTTTGGCGGTTGTGGTGATATCTGCTTCCACACCCCAGTGCTCCATGGCAAAAAGCCTGCCCGTTCTCCCCATACCGGTCTGGATTTCATCGGCAATGAACAGGATACCATATTTTTCACAAATGGCTTTAAGTTTTGGAAAATATTCAGGCGGCGGGACCATATATCCCCCTTCTCCGGGGATGGGCTCTGCAATAAACGCAGCTGTTGTTTCCGGCGCTGTATGCGAAATGAGAAAATCTTCAAGGTGATCCGCACATTTTACGTTACAGGATGGATATTCTTTGCCAAAGGGGCACCGATAACAATAGGCATAGGGAATCCTGTATGTTTCAGGTGCAAAGGGGCCAAATCCCAGTTTATAAGGTTTGGCTTTGGATGTCAGACTCATGCCCATCAGCGTTCTGCCATGAAACCCGCCTTCAAAGGCAATAATACCTGTTCTTTGGGTATAATAACGGGCAATTTTAATGGCATTTTCAACTGCTTCCGCACCGGAGTTGGCAAACATGGCTTTTTTTTCGCTGCTGCCGGGCAGTGATGTGCACAGCTTTCGGGCAAGCTGGATGGCGGATTCATAAGGCAGTACCATAAAACAGGTGTGCATGAAATCTTGTGCCTGATCCTGAACGGCAGCGACTACAGCTGGATGTGAATGGCCCACATTCATCACCGCAATACCGCCAGCAAAATCAATATACTCTTTATCATCCATATCCCAGACCAATGCCCCTTTGGCTTTTTTTACATAGCAGGGACGGGCGCTGGCAAATCCATCGGCCAGGTATTTATGTCTAAGTTGGGTCAGGTTTTCTATTGAATTCGTCATTATTCCTACTCCATATGCATGTTTAAATTATTTTTTTTATATTCCGGACTTTTTTCAAACGGCTGGCTCTGATAGTCAAATCGGTGTTTTTCATGAAAAAATGACGCCAGCGGTCTGGATACACCGGCGATACCGTAATCCCGGGATCGCTGGACCGCATCCATATCGAGCATGGCAATCAGGTTTTCCTGGCGTTGCCCTGCCTCCTGGATGATATTTCCTTCAGGATCAACGATCAGGCTGTGGCCCTTACCCCCGGAACTGACTCCATTGATACCCAGTCCATTGATACTGACCATATAGCATTGATTCTGAATTGCCGCCGCCTGAGTGAGAATGATTTCCTGTTTGCGGTCCTGGGTCCCGGCCGCAGTTGGGACAAATATTATCTGGGCTCCCTTGAAAACAAGATCCCTAATCAATTCGGGAAACCACAGATCATAACAATTGCACAGACCAACCCTGGCAAGCCCGGGGATATCAAACACAAGGGTTTTTTCACCAGACCTGGTTTTTTCATGGGGACGCCAGGGGTACATCTTATGATACACCTCAATAATATCTCCCTGTGGGTCAAAGACAGGACTTGAGTTATATATTTCTCCTTTTTTCTTTTCATATATCGATCCTGGGATAAGATAGATACTGTGCTCTTTTGCCACCCTGGAACAAACGTTGGTGATCGGACCCGGTATAGACTCTGCAAGGCTGAGTGCATTGGGGGCCCCCTGTAGAATAAGTTCCGAGGCAACAATAACGTTGACCCATGGACTGTAAAATTTTATTAATTCAATCTGTTTGACCATATTCGACAGGTTTTTTTCTACGTTTCCCGGAATAACTTCCAGCTGGCATGCAGCCACACCTAACAACCGGTTCATAACAACTCCTTATTATCAATTAGCACGCCCTGGTTCCATAATGCCTCGTGGAAATGACATCTTACCCAGCTGTTTTTGCTGGTTTCAGAAATCACCGGGCTTTTTGTTTTACAAATGTCTTGCCTAAAATTACATCGTGGATGGAAATGACATCCCGGTGGCGGATCCGATAGCTTTGGAACCTCACCTTTTAAAATTCCCAATTCAGTCCTTGATTCCGGATCTGCAATGGGGACAGCATTTTTTAAAGCTTTGGTGTAGGGATGACGCGGCGTAGAAAACAGAGCTTCTGCTTTTTGGATTTCAACTATCTGACCGGCATACATCACAGCCACTCTTGAGCAGACATGCTCCATAATGCTTAAATCATGGCTGATAAACAAAAAGGTCAGATCCAATTTTTTTTGCAGGGTTTTCATCAGGTTAATAACCTGTGCCTGTACAGAAACATCAAGGGCGCTGGTGGCTTCATCAAATACGATAAATTTGGGATCCGTCGCCAATGCCCGTGCAATGGAAATCCGTTGCTGCTGTCCTCCGGAAAATTCATGGGGATACCGATAAATATGCTCCGGCCTTAAATCTACCAGGTTCAACAGTTTTACCGCATGCTCAAGGTAATCTGCCCTGTCCACCCGGGAGTTGAGGACCAATGCCTCTCTCAATATTTTAAATACAGTCATCTTTGGATTTAAAGATGCCTTAGGGTCCTGGAAGACCATCTGCATATGGGCCCTGAAGGGTTTGAGTTTTTGGGGCGTCATCCGGCCGATTTTAGATCCCATAAATTCAATCTCACCGGAGTACAGCGGGGCAAGTCTTAAAATCGTTCTGCCCAGCGTACTTTTACCGCATCCCGATTCTCCCACCAGGCCGAGACACTCGCCTTGAAGGATGTTTAAACTGACATCACTGACAGCCTTTACCCATGCTCCGGGTTTGCCAAAAATCGACTTCTCATAGGGGAACCAGGTGTTGATATTTTCAAGTTTAATAAGAGGTGTGTTCATGTCTGTTTTCTTTATCATCTATCGATTCTGGCCATATAAAAAGCAGGATACAGTATGATTGTCTTCAAACGTCAGGGTTTCAGGCAGTTTGATTTTACAGACATCCATGGCATGGCGGCACCGGCGGTGAAAACGGCATCCTTTTGGGGGGTGAACCAGGTCTGGGATCATCCCCGGAACAAATGACAGCGGCTCATTTTTCCCTAATTTGGGTACGGCTTTTAAAAGACCCCTTGTATAAGGGTGTCTGGGCTCCTTAAATAACTTTTTTGTACTGGCGGTTTCAATGATTCTGCCGGCATACATCACAGCTATCCGGTCGCAGATCTGGGCTGCAATGCCAAGATCATGGGTGATAAATAAAATGGCTGTATTTTTGTTTCGGCACAAATCTTTCATCAGTTTCAGAATATGGGCCTGCACCGTAACATCCAGTGCACTGGTGGCCTCATCTGCAATCAGGATTTCAGGCGAGGAGAGAAGGGCCAGGGCAATTCTGTATCTTTGTGCCATCCCGCCGCTGATTTGATTGGCATAAAGGCCCATCATCCGTTTGATATCTGTGAGCCCGACCTCGTTTAACTTTTCTTTTGCGATGGTCTCCACTGCCTGTTTTTGACGGCACCTGTTTTTTTTCATGATTGATTTTATCTCACCCTGCAGATAGAGACGGATCAATCGAGAAATCTGCTCTCCTAACGTAAACACAGGATTAATACTGGACTGGGGATTTTGGAATACCATGGAAATGCGCCTGCCCCGGATGGTTTGGAGCTCCTTGGCTGACAAACCCAATAAATCAGCTCCGTCAAAAAGGACCTGCCCGGTGGTCTGTCTTGAATGCGCCGGGATCAAGTTTAATACCGATTTGGCCGTGACACTTTTGCCGGATCCGGTTTCACCCACAAGTGCCAGTATCTCTTTGGGGTACAGATCAAAGTTAACCCCCTCAAGTATTTTGGCCTGACCCCGTGCAATGTTGAAGGTCACATTTAAATCTGAAACCTGCAGGCTCGGATTCATGGGAACGGGGGGGGTTGTCTTTTTATTTATATCTATAGCAGCAACCATTTATTTTCCTGATTAATTTGAATCCAGTGTATCTTTCAGCGCATCACCAAAAATATTAAATGCAATGACCACCATGAACATGGCACACCCGGGGACAATGGCAATCCACCATTCGGTCAATATGTTCTGAGACCCTTCCCAGACCATCAGTCCCCAGTCCGCCATTGGGGCCTGTGTCCCGAAACCAATAAAACTTAACAGTCCGATGGCGATAATCGCGGGGCCCAGATCCAAGAGAATCATGACGATAACCGGGGTCATGATATTTGGAAGAAGGTGGCGGAAGATAATATAAATTTTGCCGTATCCCAGCATCTGGGCGGCCTCTACATAAAGTGTCTGTTTGATGGACAACACCTCGCCCTGCACAAGTCGCGTATACCAGGGCCACCAGGGAATGGTCAGTGCAATGATGGCGGTGAACCACCTTGCACCGATAATCACTGAAATCGCCATGGCCACAAGCGTTGAGGGAAAAGATAAAAACAGTTCAACAATACGGGAGATCAATGCACCTGAAAAACCTTCGTTATAACCGGCCCACAATCCTAACGGGATGCCGATAAGACAGGCGAACAGCACGATCAGAATCCCTCCGAAAATAGAGATCCGTGAACCATAGATCACCCGGCTGAGCATATCCCGGCCATAGCTGTCTGTTCCCAAAAGATAGGTTGAAGAGGGCGGCTGTAGACGATGCTCCACATTAACAGTTCCCTGGCCCTGTTCCGGGTAGGGTGCAATAAACGGGGCGAAAATGGCAACAAGCAGCGTTAAAACCAGAATTATGAGAGAGATCAACGCGGGTTTGCGTTTCAGCAGTCTTTTTAGCATGACCCTTTTGACCTTCCGGTGCTCCTGTGTGACCTTTTTGGCCATGCTGTCATATGATGTTGTTTTTGGGCTCATCAAAAATTTTCCTGTCTGTGGATTAATATACCTTTCGATTATTTTATCCTGGGGTCTATGATTCGTCTGAGAATATCCATTGCCGTGTTTGCGAAAACATAAATGGTCCCGATCATAAGGCAAACTCCCATACAGGCCGTATAATCCAGGCTTGTGATGGCCGCCAGTGAATAATATCCGATTCCGGGCCAGTTAAAAATCATTTCAACATAAAATGTTGCCAGCAAAATGATGGCAACTGACAGACCAATCACAGTGAGAACAGGAGAGAGTGCATTTCGCAGCCCGTAATAGAAGAACAATACCCTCTCACTGATACCCGAAGCTCTTGCAGCCAGGATGTAGTCCTGTTCCATGACATCGAGCAAAGATGAGCGGGTCAGCCTGGCAATAATTCCCAATGGGCCTACAAGCAGGGCGATAACAGGAAGGACCATATGCCAGGTAACGTTGAAAAATGTTTTGTAATTTCCGGTTATCAGTGTGTCAACCATACTGAATCCGGTAATATTTTCTATGGGATTGGTAAATTCTAAAAAGGAATCAATCCGTCCCTGCAATGGAAACCATCCAAGATAATTAAAAAAGATCAATTGCAGCAGCAGTGCCAGAAAAAAAATCGGAATGGAAACCGCCGCCGATGTAAACCACTTAATAATTTCGTCAATGAGGCTTCCCTGGAAATATGCAGCTGTGACACCGAGAGAAATACCGCCAAATGCTGCAATCAATAATGCCCAGAAAACCAGTTCAAATGACATGGGAATCTTTTCCACAAGATCCTGGAAAACCGGGCGATGGGTTCTAAGGGAAATTCCCATATCAGCATGGATTAATTTTTCCATATATCTTTTGTATTGAATAATCAAAGGTTTATCCAGGCCTAGCTCCAATCTTGCCCGCTCGATCTGTTCGGGTTTTGCATTCCCACCGATATAGAGGGCTGCCATATCGCCCGGCAGAGATCTTGTGAAAAAAAAGACCAGCGTACTCAAGGCAATGAGCAGAAATATCAACCCCACAAATCGTTTAAAAAGAAATAAAAGCATTGGCGCGACAGGATCCTTTTTTGTCACAGCCCCCTGGAACTATCCAATATGAACCGGGGGCTGTGGGTTTATCAAAAAAAATTATTCAATATACATGTTGTAGAAAAACGGCACCTGAGGATAAGCCGGATTCATAATAACACCTTTCAACTTTTTGTTCATGGACCAGTTTTCCTTCACGTCAACCACAAAGGCAACAGGCGCATCCGCCTGAATCATGTTTTGTGCTTCAACATAAAGGCCCCGTGCTTTGTCCGGGTTTGATCCAACAGTTTCATAAGCCATCCGAATGGTTTTGTCATATGCCGGGTTTTTATAATAGGCCAGGTTCCACACGGGCTTATCGCCTTCATCTCTAAGAAGGGAATAAAGGGTTTCATAGGGATCACTGTAGGTCGGCCACCAGAGCAGCAGAAAAATATCCTGGGCAGCCTTGGGGTCTTTTTTCGCCATGGCCCACTGGGTGTTCCATGCGATTCCTTTGATTTCCACATCAACACCGATTTTTTTAAACTCACTCTGAATCAACGGTGCAAACCGTGCTTCCTGCGCATTCTCAGCAGCGTAGGTTAAGGTCAATTTGAATCCGCCGCCGGGGTGGCCGGCTTCGGCAAGCAGTTTCTTTGCCAGTTCAATGTCCTGCTGATACTGCATGACGTCTTTTGTTCCCCCGAACTGTCCCTGGGGAACCGGACCTCTTGCCTGGCTTGCATTACCATCGAAACCTATGGTAATAATGTCTTCATAAGGTATTGCATGGGCCAGGGCTTTTCTCACCTTCACATTGTCCAGGGGAGGACGTTGGGTGTTAAAAAACGCCATATAATTCTGGTAGCTTGGTCCATACATTACCTTTGTTGTCTTACCTTTTTTCACAGAAGCATAACTGTCAATGGGAAGCCTGCCGACCAGCATGGCCTGCCCGGCCTGGAGCATCTGAAGCTGGGTCAATGCTTCTTTTGTGTATTTTACCAGGATATTTTCAACATGTTTGCCATCCCAGCCACCCCAGTAAGCGTCAAATTTGGCCAGCATCCAGGATTCACCATTCTTATAATTTTTCAACGTATAAGGGCCGGTCCCGGCATCGTTACCTTCATTAAACCATGCAGCATCTTTTCCTTCTATTGATGGGCTCATGATGTATGATGCATATGCTGAAGCGGCAATCTGCGGTAGTGGTACGGGTTTGTTTAAAACAAACTTGACCGTATAATCATCAATGATTTGAATCTCTTTTAAATCACCCCAGATAAATGCTGCGCCTTTTCCGATTTTTTTAGTTCTTTCGATGGAGAATTTAACCGCTTTTGCCGTAAATTTTGTTCCATCATGGAATTTCACACCTTTTCTAAGTTTAAATGTGTATTCCAGGCCATCTTTTGAAGCGGTATAAGCCGTGGCAAGAACAAATTCAAACAACTCTTCGCTGCCCGGGGGATTTACTCTGATAAGTGTTTCATAGATATTTGCCATGTATCCCAGTTCGGTTGAATAAGAGACGCTGGGATCAAGGGTGGTGATACCATATGGTGAAGCAAACACCATATTTTTTTCTGCTGCCCATGACCCTGTGGCCAGCATAAGTGTCATGCATGACAATAAAACGATTTTCACCAAACGATTCATCTTGGTTACCTCCTTAAAATTAGGTTTGTATTACGTGTAAATTAAAAGCTTAAACCTCCTTGCAGTATAAAATGATTACAGATCAGCACTTATTCCCAGTTGATGCAGCAATGTGTTTCTATTAAGAAATCTGAAACAAAGCGTGCATCACCTTTTTCAATAAGTTCAATAAATTTTAAATGCTCTTCGTAATTAAGCGTGCGCACCTTGTCTATCCAGGTGCCCTTTGCGCCAAAATCAAAAAGCCGTTGACGAATAATATTGACTTGCGACAGCAGCATCTGATTTGTTGACAGATCAAGATAGACATTGTGGAACGCAGTATTAAGGTCAAAATATCGATGGAGCTCCTCATGAGAAGCCGATTGATACATCTCCTCGTTTATCTGCTTCATTTTGCTGATATGTTCAGGGGTGATTTGATCAAATACAGACAGCATGGCCCTGGCATCCAAAGCGCCCAGAATTTCATAGATATCTTCCAGGTCTTTGTGGGACAGTTCATTGATTTGAATTCCCCGCTGGGGGAGAAAGGTAACAAAACCTTCAACCTGTAATTGCAGCAGGGCATCCCGTAGCGGTGTCCTGTTAATTCCCAATTTTTTTGACAATTGGTTTATGGTCACAAACATGCCTGGTTTTAAGTTCTGTTTTTTCAATTCTTCCCGAAGATGCTCATAAACCTGGGTTCTTAATAATTGAAAGTTGGATTGAAATGACATCTTCACGGTCTTGATCCTTTACTGGTTAATTTCAGGATAACGGTTTCCATTTTATATAGTTGCCTTTTTTACGAACTAATATATTAGTATACTAATGTATCTGTCAATCTTTTTTTTATTTCACCTCAATGCCTTTGGCTGCCGCGATAAGATTGTCTCCAATGAAATGATAATCAAATCCATTTTCTTGGAATTTGTTATCATTGGTAACAACTGCCTTCTGAGACTTTCACATCATGGCGGTTTCAATGGCAGGTGAAGCCATTCAGTGGTAACGATCCATGGTCGTTGTTATAATTTTCGCTCTGCTTTTTCTTGCCACAGGAACAGGCCTGCTTCACCATCTGGTATAAGTATTGCAATTCATTGAATTAATGAGTTAGGTAGGAAAATATATCCATTTATATCATTTTATTTTTTTCATAAAATGAGGAGGTCGCCATGATAATGGATCCGAAAATATTACCCGTTCATAATGAAATAGCGGGATTCTCAAAGAAACCCGCCATTGGCCGGAAATTAAAAAGCGAAAGAAGGAAAAGAGTGAAAGACCGCCGGAAAAGTGTACGGAACGGTGTCATCGTTAAGCTGTCATCCAAAACTGACAGGAGAAACGGCAATGAGAGACGAAAGGCTGCCACCCCTTCCTACAGGCGTTTCAACTTAAATCTGGCACCCTGAAAACCAAAACAGGGATTTTTTAAATCGCTGAATGGCGGGCAGTGTCTATCTTTTAGAGCGAACGGCAAATGCCCGGGCCGACGTGGAGCCGCTGCCGTCATACCAGGTCGTATCACCACTGGTATCCAGTATCGCGTAATCGTAGCTGTAACTTTGGCCGTGACTGAAATCAAACCCCCTGGCCGCCGGCTCACCGCCAACCCTTTGACCGGACCAGATGTACCACCCGGTGGTTCTTATGCCCGACGGCATATTTCTAGGACCTCTCCCCTTCTCATAAATCGCCTTGAGCTCCTTAACAGACGGCATTCGCCATCCACCACCGTCAATTCTTAATTCTCGTACCCACCGTTTAGCATCGTGCCAGGTTGTCTGGGTATCTTGCAAAGGATACCATTCCAGCCCTGTCTTTTTATCAAAAACAACACCGGTTCTATAAGTAATATACCTTTCATTTTTTGAAACAATATTGGGATCCTGCACAACAGGCTGCTTTTTTGCCGCTACGATGATTTCCGGTTTTTTCTTTTCAATGACAGGCGGTGGTGCCACAACCTTGGCAGGCTTTGGTGTCACAACCCTGGCGGGCGCGTTGTGTTTCATTATATTGAGCCTGGCAAGCTGCGAAAAGGTCCCATCCGGGAACTGCTCAAGATATGCCTCAAACATTTTTATATTTCCTGAATCCTTAATTGATTCCCAGAAAAGGATCTCAAAGGAGTCATTCACCGGCTTTTGGGTGACCGGGGCCGGCAGGGTAGGTCTTACTGGTTCGGGTGCGGGTTCAGCTTTTTGAGCCCTGTCTTGTGAAAAATAAAACGACCCCATCAGAGAGGACGCTTCCCAGGGAATCTGCTTATTTCCCGTATCTGCCACCACGGCTATTCTCACGTTTTTTAAGACATCCTCCACAGCCAGACCCGGTTTTTGGATGTTCCGGATCAGGTGCTTGGTATAAATACCGTTATCCCCGTCCCCGTCAGAGGCAACCGATCCGGGAGCTGTGGCATATGCGATCAGGGAGCCCTTGGGCGCGTCCATCCGGGCAAGGCCCCTTGAACCGGAACGAAAACTGCGTGCAAACGGATTGTTCCGGCAGGCGTCAAGAATGACGATATTCATATCATTTCCGGCATCTTCCATTTTCGCCAGCACAAGACCGGCATCAACGGCTTCGTATTTGACATCGCCTTCTGATTCAATAATTGAACCAATGGGAACCAGGTAGTTATGCCCTTTTACCTGTATTCCGTGGCCGGCGAAATAAAACAGGCCAATACCGCCAGTTCGCAACTTGGTTCCAAAACTTCTGATGGCCCTTTCCATGTCTTTCTGGTTGGCATTCAACTTAAGAATAACGTGAAATCCTCTTTGCTTCAGCACAGCTGCCATGCCCTGGGCATCATTCACAGGATTTTTCAAAGGGGATTCCTGATAGTTGGCATTGCCGATGATAAGAGCGGTTCGATTGGGAGTGCTGGCAAACACTGTTGAGGTCTGGGCAACCAATATGCCCACCATTAGCGTTAATAAAATACGTTTCATACCATCCCCTAATTTATAGTTTTGGAGAATATCGTACAGGTTATTATCTATTATTACGCGCGAAAAAGATTCTTTTCAAGGGCAAATTTGTGTCCGTATGTAAAAATCCACATCGTCATCCATAATTATAGTGATTCTCAAAAATATGTTCCCCCAAAAAATCATATAAGAAAAGAATCACCAAAAAACAAATCGATTGCCACTCAACGGCCTTTATAATTTGAGTGATCGAAAACCATCAAGCCATCACAACAAACACCCCGGATGCCGAATTCCAGATATCAAATTGGGCCCAGGCACTCGGCAATACGCTCCAGCGCCATGGTGATGTCTTCAGGAGCGCCGGCATAACAAAGTCGCAGATACCCTTCACCATTGTCACCGAAATCCGTTCCGGATAGACAGGCCACCCCGGCCTTATCTAAAAGTTTCATGGCAAGGTCCTTTGATGAGAAGCCTGTCTGCCTTATATTGGGAAAAGCATAAAAAGCACCGCCCGGCAACCTGCATGAAAACCCGGGGATGGCATTCAACCCTTGTACCATCAAATCCCTTTTCATTCTGTATTCCGCCATTGCTTCATCTACTTTTGTCTGGTCACCGTGCAGCGCTTCTATCCCAGCTATTTGCGTAAATGAGGCTGTGCACCCCACAGCGTGGGTCATCAAAAGGTCGAGACGGCGCGCCAGGGGTTCGGGGGTGATCATGTACCCCAGCCGCCACCCGGTCATGGCATAGGTTTTTGAAAACCCGTCCACGATGATGGTGCGATCTTCCATTCCCGGCAGGGCAGCAATACTCACAGGTGTATCTTGATCAAAGATAAGCCGTGAATAGATTTCATCGGACATCACCCAGCAGTCGTGGCGCTCTGCCGCCTTTGCAACGGCCACAAGATCCTCAAGGGGAATGACACCGCCAGTGGGATTGGCCGGTGAATTCAGTATGATCATCTTTGTTTTGTCACAGACAAGGCTGTGAAAGGCGTCCAGGTCAAAAGAAAAGTCGTTTTTCTCATCCAGGGGAACCGGCACGGGTTTTCCGCCGGCAGCCTGGATCATGGCAGGATAGGTGGGAAATCCCGGATCCGGGTACAAAACTTCATCCCCGGGTTCCACCACAGCCAGGGTGGGAAAAAAAGTCCGGGCTTGGCGCCCGGCCCGATCACCACCTGTTCAGGCAAAATACGGATGCCCCTTCTTTTGCCTGCATCTTCGGCAACGGCCTGGCGGAGTTCCTGAATTCCCGACGGCGGGTTGTAGCGGGTATGGCCCTCTTGAATTGCCTGAATCCCGGCCTGGGAAATATGGGAAAAGGTATCAAACCCGGGCTGGCCAATCTCAAGGTGGATGATATCCCGTCCCTGTGCTTCAAGCTCACGGGCCCTCTCCAAAACTTTGTAGGCGCCCTCGGGTTTTAAAGCAGCCACTCTTTTTGCAAATTCCATTCAATATCCTCACCCGGACACCTGGCACTTTAGCCCCTGCATCCGGGATATTAATCATAAATCCAAAAGTGAATCCATATCAGGAATTGTGAACCGAGTAAACCTGGGGCTATAAATAATAACTTGCTTTAAGTTGCCAACCCTTCTACTTCCCTTTCAAAAAAAACTTGTATCTGCCGCGTAACCGGTCCCGGTGACCCGCTCCCCACTTTCTCACCGTCAAATGCGATCACCGGCGTGGCCTGCTTTGATGTGGAGGTTGCAAACATCTCTGTGGCAAGATAAAGCTCTTTTTTCCGGATAGCACGTTCCTGGAACGGGATATTGTTCTCCCGGCAGATTTCCAGGACCACTTTCCGGGTGATACCCCCTAAAATATGGTTGGATAAGGGCGCTGTAACCACGGCGTTATTTAAAACCATGAAAAAATTTGAGCTGCTGCCTTCAAGGACATAGCCGTCCCTGACAAACAGGGCTTCTTCCACACCGGCTTTTTTGGCTGCTTGTTTTGCCAGGACATTTGGTAACAGGCCCGTTGTTTTAATATTGCAGTTTGCCCATCGCTCATCCGGTACAGTAATGACGTTGATACCCGTTTCCATATCCTGTTCAAGGGCATCTGTATTTAAGGCAGAGATCTTTGCATAAACGGTCAGATCCACATCCGGATCCGGGAAGGCATGGGTTCTTCTCGGTGCACATCCCCGGCTGACCTGGAAATAGGTCACCGCATCCTCATTTTCCAGATCATTCTTTTTTATCAACCCTTTTTGTACACTTTCCAAAAACAGAAAATCGGTCTCAGAAAATTTAAGCTGCCGTGCTCCATGGCTTAACCGTTCCAGGTGCTCTTTTATCCGGAACAAATGCCCCTGGTAGCTTCTGACAGCTTCGTACAGACTGTCGGAAAATAAAAACCCCCGGTCATCCGGCGATATCCGGATATCGTCCTTATCGAGATATTCTCCGTTAAAGTATGCAGTACTGCTCATTTAATTTTCCCCTAATTGCTTTTGGAAAACTTCCTGATTCCGATGTTTTCATCAGCAAGGCATTCAAGGGAGAAGCTGTAGCAGCGCTACCGCGATCCCTTGATAACGAAGCTGATGGGAACATCAGAATCAGGTCAAATCGAATATGACGCTGCCTATGAATACCTTAACCTTAATCCGGATGGGAATCTTTTTCTCATCCGCCGATACCCAGACCCGGACCGTGGGATTTTTGCTTTTTTTAAACACCCCTGAAAAATGATTCACCGCCGGGATGATCAGCCAGGTTTCCACCTTTTCTCCGTTACGATGCAGTACCTGCTTTTCAATGACCTGCGCTGTCTGGATGAATTGCTTTTTTCCGTCCGTGATGGGGAAAGAGAGAGTCTGCCCGGCAACCAGATCCGTGGTCCGCATCTTGTAAAACGCCGATATCGGATCAAAGGTGTGCTCCGGGATGCCTACAGGGTCGCGTTTCCCGCCGAAATTGGAATAGGTGGCCGTCTTTTTGTTCCAGTCAAAAACGACCTCTATCTTTTTCTTATCCTTGCCGGACTGTGTCTTTTTATAAAAAATAGAGTGGGTGAACCCTATATCGGTATAGGCGTTAAGGCGATCCCTGATTTTATAAAACATATCCACATACCGGTTGGATTTCACCTGGAACTCAAAATGCCATGCTTTTTGATCGTTGTATATGGCGTGCGGGAGCACCCTGAAAGTGGCTTTACCGGCCCGGACCATTTCCCACCGAACCTTGTAAGACAATTCTTCGCCAATGGAAAAAGGCAAAGGCTTATCTGCTGCCATACCGGGAGACGGCCACAGCAGCAGACCTGCCAGAAAAAAAAGGACAATCCACTGGTACCACTTTTTAATGCATGGATTCGGCAATGGATACGGTTCTGTCGCCCAGCATGTTGACATAGCTTGCCATCTCATTGTCATACCATCCGTAAATCACTGACTGGGTTACCTGGATGCTGGTGACCTGATCCTTGATGGTCTCCAGCACGGATGCATCGATACCCCGTACATGTTCCAGGTTAATATTGATCGCGCCGGTACGGGTATGGGTCTCATGGCCCTCAATCACTGCGGCTGCTTTCGGGGTGCCGATAATATCGGAAGAGACGTTCTGTTTGTTTGTAAACATCAGATAGCCGTTGGTATTGGTTTTGGCCGCATCCTCATATATGGAATTGACAAGCTCTCTTCTGATCGGTTTTTTGTTCAACTCTTCCTGGAAATTCATCACCAGGATAATCAGGGAACCTGTGGCCGTGGGCACACGGACCGACTCGGCAATAAAACCGATGGTGGCCATCTCCGGGATAACCAGCTGCAGGGCTTTTGCAGCGCCGGTGGTGGTCAAGATGATATTGTTCATGATGGAACGATTTTTCCTTAAATCCTTGGCCCCTGTTTTGGGCAGGCGGTCCAGAACCTGCTGGGAACCGGTGGCTGCATGCACCGTGGCCATGGATGCCGACAGGATGCGTTCAATCCCGAAATAATCGATCAGCGGCTTAATCATGTGGGCCAGACAGGTAGTGGTGCAGGACGCATTTGAGATAATCTGGTGCTTCACAGGATCGTAATCCTTGTCATTGATCCCCATGACCGTGGTCACGGCATTTTCGGGCATGGCAACGCCCTCTTTCAGCTTAAAAGGCGCTGAGGCGATCACCTTCTGGGCGCCTGCCCGGATATGCCCTTTGATAGAGCCTCTTGGTTCATCTGCCGACAATGTGGGATCCAGAAACTGGCCGGTGGTATCCACTACCAGCGGCACATTATTATCCGCCCATTCAATATCTTTGGGGTTTCTCATCTTCTGAAGAATCTTTACATTCACCCCGTTGACCTTCATCGTCTTTGCGTCGGGATCCACATCGGTGATCACGGGGGATGCGTCAAAACCGTGGAGGAATGAATCCAACCGGCCATAGGTGGTGTCTCTTTCAATATAATGAATAACATCATCAAAAGACTTTCCCACCTCACGCCCCACGTTGATGACAATATTATCGAAATACTTCCTGCCGGCATGGTGCCACAAAGTTAGTTTTCCGATTCTTCCAAGACCGTTAATACCTAATGTTGCAGACGCATTTGTGTTCATTTTTTCCTCATTAATTGTCATGTCTTTTATTCAAGATCGGGGGTTTGGATCGGCGCCCAAATTACTTAGGGCAAAGCTGTGCATTGCCTTACGTGATCTTTTGTTTTCAAAATACCCCGTCTTTTAAGGGGTTTTTGAAACAACTTAGATCAAATTATCTTGGTGCGATTCCTTATCTTACCTGTAATGCCCCCTTATAAACAGCCCCTTTCTGGCCGTTGATACTAATATAATCCCCTGTCACCAGTTTTACATCATTGAGCATACACTCTTTGTCCTGTTCATTGCAAACAAGATTTTCACACCCCACAACACAGGTCTTGGCCAGATTATACGCCACCACCGCAGCATGGGATGTCAGCCCGCCCCTGGCAGTTAAAATACCGTCAGCAGCATCTATTTCAAGGATATCATCCGGCACTGTATCATTCCTTAAAAGAATGAGCATGGCATCGGGATCATCTTTCCTGAACGTGCGGATTTCATCTAAGGTAAACACCACCCGGCCACTCATGGCACCGCCGCTGACACCAATACCCTGCCCCAAAGAGGCGGCTTCCAGGCTTTCAGGCGACACTTTGAAATCGGCAATTTTTTTGCGCTCCCGCTGGGACATATCCCTGGCCTGGAGGATGGAAAGATCCCGGGCGGTTTCCCCTTCAAAGGTGAACTCAATCTCCTGGGGATTCCAGCCGTTTTCATAGACCAGGTGCTGGACTGTCTTTTTAAGCTGAGCATACACCTGGGGAAAATTGTTTTCCAGGCTGATTTTTGTATCCCGGGCTTCCAGCTCCCGCTGCATTTCTGAAATGGGCAACGTTTTGACAAGGCCGGAGACCACATCCTCTCCCTGGTTGCCGATGGTAAAATCGCCCCACAGCCGCAATGTATCCCCGGGCAGTTTGGGGCTGTGGGAGAACACCACGCCGGAACCTGATTTTCTAGATTTATTGCCGAACACCATGGATTGGATCGTAACGGCCGTGCCCCAGTCATCGGATATGCCCATGATACGGCGGTAGTCGCCGCCGCGTTTGGAATTCCAGGAGGTAAACACCTTGTCAATGGCCAGAAATAATTGTTCAATGGGCGATTCAATCAATTTGATTCCGGAATCCAGGAGCAGCTGCTTGTAGGCAAGAGCCACCGATTTCATCTGGTCACCGGAAAAATAGCGTTTAAGCTCAATGCCGGCTTTTTTCTTCTGGCTCCAGATAATATGGTCAAAATCATCCCGTTTAATTCCGAACGCCATACCATACCCCTGTATAAAGCGCCGGTAACTGTCCCAGGCAAACCAGGGGTTTTTACTGATCTTTGCAATGCTGGCCGCGATCTCTTCATTTAACCCCACATTTAAAAAAGAGTCCAGCATGCCGGGCTGGGAAATGGATGAACCGCTTCGAACAGATAGCAGCAGGGGATTTTGGGGATCGCCAAATCTCTTTTTTGTCCGGTTTTCAAGATTGGCCACCATTTTGGTCACATACCGCTTAAAATTGATATTGGCCGGTTTGTAGATCTTGATAATTTCCTTGCACTTGAACACTTCGGTGGTAATGATAAACCCTTCCGGCACCGGGACACCAAGGCGTTTAAGTTTAATCAGGTTCAACCCCTTGTTGCCCAAAAAAATGATATTATTGCTGATGGGATCAGCGCTGCCCACCTCGATCACCGAACATTTGGGATCGTAATTGAGCAGACGGCTCAGATGAACCTGGGAAAGTTTTTCAGACTGCTGGAACAGGGTGTGCAAAATTCGGTTCAAAAATACATCCATCTGCTGATGGCCTTTTGAGGTGGCAATCCTGTCCATAAAAAAGATCTCCGCCACCCGCTGGTCAAATTTGGATTTCTTCTTTTTGGCGTCTTTGGGAATGTATTTTTTAAGAATCTGATCCTTACCCAGGCGCGATTCAATCTGGTAAAGGTTGCTGGAGTGAATCGTATTAAAATGATCATTGATAATATCGGCCACCGCCCTTGTAAACCCTTTAAAAATATCCAGGTACTGGGTAAAGGAGCAGGTTCTGATATCCACGGAAAATTTCAAAAAATCCATCTGGACATTGAGCTGGTTGGATGCGATACCGTCCAGTTCCAGGGCTGTCCTGAAACGATCCAGCACCCTGTATATCCTTTTGAACGTGGCTTTGGTGATCACCTGGAGATCAATGCCGTTGATCAACTCCTCAAACAGGACATTTAAAATACTCTCCAGGCGCAGCGTGAGTCCCAGGGCGTCAAACTTGGGCTCGTTGTAACTGCCGTACATGGACGGAATATCCACGGCAAAATGACGCTTATGGTAGATGGCCTCGTTGGCCTCATACTGGGTGTCACCAATGACAATCTCTTTTAATTCCCTCATATAGGAGAGAAGCGATGATATCTTTGCCTCAACATTGTCCTGATCCAGAGCCTTAAGAAGTTTATCCGTATCCGGCAGATTTTCCCCTGTAAAGGATGCGATATACTTTTTGATTTCAAGATTGTCGATCATGTATTTCTGGCTTAACAACCGGTGAAATCCAAAGATCATCTTGACCCGGGAGCGGTCCAGATCGCTCACCCCGTGGGTGTCGTCAATCATGGTGGAAAGGGCCTCTTCCGTATAGATCAAATAATCTTCCGGAAAAAGAATATCTTTTGATTCCAAAGCATTTAAAATCACCCTCGGCCCGTCGATAAACCGGCCTTTATCCTCTATTTCCTGGAAAATCGACGGCGGCACAAAGGGTTCTAACTTGCTTTTATCCCCGGTTTTCCAGAACAGGATCACCTCTTTGATAAAATCCACGATCCGGCTGGAGCTTTCCACGTGGCACTGTTTTCGTAAAAAATGAACAAGCCTGTCCTTCCTGTTGCAGGACTCGTCCAGCTGGGTGGAAATATCACGCAGCTGACCTTCGGCGCCGATCTCGTTAAAAAAGGCCGGCAAAAGACGTGATAGCTGCTTGACCAGGTTAAACACCGCCTCTATATCGGTATTTAAAAACCGGGTGATATCCCGGGGAAAAAGATCGGTATCCTTGATAAATACCCCGCCGATGGAAAGTGAAATAATCAGGGCGGATAACAAGCGTCTTGATTTTTTCGGGTGCTGGCCGATCAGCTTCAGGAAAACCCTTATATTTTTCACATGGGCGGTGTTTGATTTTATCTGCCAGTCATCCCCGGTCCCTTCTATCATGGGAAACTGGAATCCGTGATCCACGGCCCGGTCAATAAAATGGTTGATCAAATCTATTTTTGATGTCTTGTATACTGCGTCTCCGATCCTATGGATACAGTCAAGAACGGTTTCAGGATGCTTTCCCTTCTGCTCTTTTAATAAAGAGAACGCCTGGTCAACGATATTGATATCCTTTTTAAAACCCTTTTCACCGATCAGGTGGGTCAACGTACTGTTGATCTCTCTTAATGCCTGGACATGGATGGTGGCAAGCCCCGGGATATGGATAATATAAAACAGGAAGGTCAGTTTCAGGTGGTACCCTTCAAGATCATTTCCGGTCTTGGACATGATTCTCTGGGGAACGGCCCAGATTCTGCTGACGAAATTCTGGTAGCTCACCAGCCCGGTCAACTCTTGGGTGGTATCTCTTAATTTTCTGGCAGAAACAGACTCGATTTTTTCAAGCTCTTTTTGCCACTGCCGGATCCGGGTGTGGGAGACATCATCGAGGATTTTTAAATAGTCCGGGGAGATATTGTCCGTTTCAATACTCTGGCCGATCCACTCAAGTGCATCCTCTTTTTTCAGCCAGTACTCAAATGAATAACGATAAAATTTAATTAAAAACCGGTTCAATGCATCATAAATCCCGGGTTCTTCTTTATCGGCATCAAGCAGATGGCCGGCAATTTTATCCGGCTGATAATAGGATCTTACAAAATATAAAAACGGTTCTCCATCATAGGATGTAACGGCATCCAGGGCATGTTCGACCACCGGGAGAAACCGTTCCAACTCCTCATCACTGGACTCCGTGACAATGTGCTGCAAAAAAAGCATCAGGTTGTCTGCCGCCCCGGAAGTCACTTTAGGGCCGGCGTCTGACTCAAATGCCAGAAGAAAAACATCGATATAGAGCGCCAGGGCCTGATCGCCTTTTTCATGACCCTGGTAGAGATAAAAATAGTGCAGGGACAGATGCCGGGCTTCGCTTGAAATAAATTCCCAGTTTTTATACGGGTGGGAAAGCTCTTCTAAAAAAGTGTTCATCCGGTTTAAAATGCCCACATAGGAAGAGACAATATCCAGCAATACCTTGTATTTGGGATCAATGGTGACCTCAACATTTGTATCGGACAGGTTCACCTCAAGCGCTTTGGATTTCACATTACATCCTTTCTTGTTCATCACAGGCAACAACGGTTCCGGCCAAATTTATCTATTCTATCATTTTGATTCGCTTTTTCAATGATCTTTGTGGAATCCTATTATTTTCCAAATCAAAACAGATAAAGCCATTCCATCATCGTAATCCTGATATGTCACCAAGTGATTTCACAATAGCCGTCCTGTGCGAAAGAAGATAAAACCGCCGGGCAAAATAAAAAAGGGAAAGTCTCCTTTCCCTGTTTTATCTGCTCCCTAACTGATTTTTTAAATAAATTACACCTTGAAACGACTGATCATCTCGTTGAGATCCTCTGCCAGGCGTGACAATTCCGCGGCACTCTGGCTGACCTGCTGACTGCCGTCATTAACTTCCTGAACCGACTGATTGATGCCGGCAATATCACCGGAGACCTCCCCTGCCACAGCCGATGTCTGATTGATACTGTTGTTGACCTCCTCCACACCGGACGCTGCCTGGGCCACATTACTGGAAATTTCACTGGTCGTCGCAGACTGTTCTTCAATGGCCGTGGCAACAGCATTGACAATATCGTTAATCTCCGTGATCACATTAACGATGGTTTCGATGGCAGCAACGGATTCGGCCGTAATATCCTGAACGCTGGTTATTTTCTCGTTAATCTCCTTGGTGGCCTCAGCTGTCTGCTGTGCCAGTGCCTTGATTTCACCGGCAACAACTGCAAACCCCTTACCGGCGTCCCCGGCACGGGCCGCCTCAATGGTTGCGTTAAGCGCCAGAAGATTGGTCTGTTCAGAAATATCGTCAATGGTGTCCGTGACCTTACTGATCTCCTGGGCAGCTTTTCCCAGCACATCCACTTTTGAAGAGACCTGTTTTGCCTCTTCCACAGCTTTCTGGGTAATGGTGCTGCCGTTGGCAGTGCTTCCGGAAATTTCCTGAATGGTGGCCGTCATTTCATTGGATGCTGACACAATCAGCTGAATATTGGCTTCTGTCTCTTCGGTGACGGCTGCCACGCTGTTCATGTTGGTGGTCATCTCTTCTGCAGATGCAGCAACCCCGTTTGACTTTTCTGCAGACTGATCAACGTTTTTACTGATCTGGTCAGCAACAGCCGACAATTCAGTGGATGACGACGTCAATGTCTGGGAACTCTGTATAATCTCCCCAAACATAGTGCGCATACTTTGTGACATGGTATTCAAAGACTGCAGCATCTGCCCGATTTCATCATTCCTGTTTGAATCAATCTGCTGGGTTAAATCACCGCCGGCCATCTTTTCGGCAAACTCAACCGCCTTGCTGACCGGACGGATAATCCCCATGGTGATTAAGAATCCCAATACGAGACTGACAACTATGCCAACGGCCAGAAGCACACCGATAAACGTCCGGGAACGTTTCCCCGTTGAGATCACTTCATCGGAAACCTTTTGGACCATTTCAAGTGATGCTTTAAGCAGCACATCAATATTGGACTCAAACTGATAAATATTTTCCTTAAACGGTTTCATCAATCCGTTTGCTTTTTGAGGCGTGATGCCTTCATCGGCCAATACTTTTGTTGTCAGCCCGAGAAACCCTTCAACATACGCCTTGTATGCCTTTTGCGAACCTTTTGCGGCATTTCTGACAGATTCATCCAGATGCGGATCACTCTCTGTGGCAACAATTATCTGCTCAATTAATGTTGTCGTTTTTTTCGAGACTTTCTCAAATTTCTTGATATAACCATTTTGTTTCTCCTTTTTCCCGATATTCAGGAAAAAATCCTTTTCGTACCGCCGATGCAGAAGGGCCTGAATTTTCAGCTCCTCTGACATTTGCATCAAATACACATCATTGGACACCATGTCTTCCACAGAGTTAATATTGCTGGAGATACGATAGAATCCAATACCGCCCACAACCGCAGTTATCAAAGCTGAAATTATAAACCCGCCAACCAGCTTTTTTTTCAAAGATAGATTACTCAACCAATTATTCATGGGCGCCTCCATTAAAAATAGTCATATTCGCTAACGTTGCGTCGGTTTTAGTAAATTGTTTTGAGATCTGGGAAAATTCGTAGTTTCGTATAGATGTAAGAATATAGTATTTTTAATAAAAACACAAAAAAAATTTCATTTGGCCGGTATCCTAACACAATTCTAATAAAATAATCCATAGTACCCCCTGTTGCTACAGATATTTTTCACAAATTCTGCACCCGCGAATTAATATTTTGTCCAGATAAATCGCCGTGCGGGTTTTCATAAAATCCAGCCTGAATGATTATGCTATTCTGCTGTCTTGACAAAATAAAGACGGCTATCATATGTTCAATGGGCCACGAATCGTTTTCAGCCAGGTCATTATGGGCGGGTTCAGATAATAAAAGGATGCAGTTTCTAATATGAAAACAGGTGTACTTGAACTCTTGTGTGAGGATGTAAACAGATCTGTTTTCAGTGCGCCCCATGATATGTTCGTGGTCAAACAGTATGCCAGCATCATGCCCCAGGCGGTCAGTGCCTGGTGCCGGAGAATGGGACATGATGTAACCTATGCCACCTATTTTGGATTCCAGTCACCTGAAAAACTGCTGCCCGATGACCTGGACGTTGTCTTTATCTCCTGTTTTTCACGGGGAAGCGGCCTGGCCTATGCCCTGGCAAAGGTCTTTAAATTTAACAACCCCCGGATTCTCACCATACTCGGCGGCCCCCATGCCAGACAGTTTTCTCAGGATGCCCTCCGCTTTTTTGATGTGGTGGTTAAGACGTGCGATTACCAGTTAATCAAAGAGATTCTTACGGACCAGCTCCGGGGCTGTATTGTATCATGTGATCGGACACTGGCCCATCTTCCCGGTGTCGAGGAGAGACTGCCGGACATACAAAAAGCATTTTTCTGGCGATCAAAACCCAACCCCTTTGTATTTATCCCTGTTTTATCAAGCATTGGATGTCCCTATTCCTGCGATTTTTGTGTGGACTGGAAAACAGCGTATCATCTTTTTCCCCTGGATGATTTAAAACGGGATCTGGCATTTGCCGCCAGGCAGTCCCCCCAGGTGAGGATCAATTTTTACGACCCCAATTTCGGCGTGCAGTTTGACCGTGTCATGGAGGTTATAGAAAGTATCGATCACCCGAAAAGACGATGGTTTTTAACCGAAGGCCCCCTGGATTCCCTGACCAACGACCGCCTGGAACGGCTTGACAGGGCCGGCTGTCTGTGCGTTATTCCCGGTATTGAATCCTTTTGTGCCTATACGAAAAAAACCGGCATTAAAAAGTCCGCATCCGGCACTAAAAAGATGGATGCCGTGGTGGAGCGGTTTCATGCCATCCACCAACATATCCCCATCACCCAGGCCAACCTTTTATTCGGCCTGGATTCAGACATGGGCGATGATCCGGTTAAATTGTGCAAGGCCTTTATTGCAGACACCCCCTGGGTGTCCCATTCATTGAACATACCGGCCCCGTTCGGTGAAACCCCCTTGTTTAAAAGATACCATAAAAACAGAAGGATACTTAAGTCCCTGCCTTTTACGTTTTATTGCAAGCCGTACCTGGCCACCACCATTAAGCACTACTCCCCTGTGGAATATTACGAAAAGCTGATTGAGCTGTTTTCATTTATGACCTCCCCGGCAATTCAGATCAGGGGATTTAAACTGTCAAACAGTTTCATTCACAAGGCATATCAACCCATCAGAACCATCAGCCTCAAATACATGACCCATACCATGAAACAGATCCTGTCATTGTTAAAGCAGGACCCTGATTTCAGAAAATTTCATGAAGGCGGGACCACGGTCCTGCCCAAGTTTTATCACAAAAAATACGAGACCCTTCTAGAACCTTACAATGACCTGATTTCCCGGACGGAACGAATACCGCAACTCCCGGAAAAAAACAGAACCGATTCCGGGACAACTTTTCAAAGGAAATGTGCATGACCAGCCTTAACTACCACGTTAAACCCATACTTGTTGAATGCAAAGATAACGCAAAAATTTGCGGCACCCTTTTTTCCCCGCCCACTAAAAACCCCAACGGCATTGTTATCATCTGTGCCGCTATCGGGGTTGGACAGGCCTTTTACCATGAATTTGCCGCATACCTGTGCCAGCAGAAATTCAGCGTCATCACCTTTGATTTCCGGGGAACCGGAGACAGTAAAAACGCTTCGCCGCACCGGGAGCTTAAACTTTGCCACTGGGCAACCCGGGACATTGATGCCGTGATCAGCCATGCCCTGACCCTTCCGGGATCAGATCATATTTTCCTGGCCGGCCACAGCGTTGGGGGGCAGATTTTCTGTCTGGCCGAACACGCTGAAAAACTGTCCGGCGCCATCCTGATCGCGGCCTCTTTTCCCTATTGGAAACGGTGGCCCTTTCCGCAAAAATGGTCCATGTATTTTTTCTTCCACATCCTGATCCGGATTTTGAGTATCGGCAGGAAACGTTTCCCCACAAAGATGCTGGGACTTGCCAAAGAGAACATCCCGGTCAACCTTGTCCGTGACTGGGGCCGATGGGCCCGGCACCCGGACTATGTCACGGCCGGCAAATTCAAAATCGACACCACCCGATTCAACACCATTGATATCCCCATGCTCTCTTTCAGCTTTGACGACGACACCTATGCCCCCCAAAGCGCCGTCCGGAAACTGCATACCGCCTTTTCCCGTACCACTGTGGGAGAGGTTCACATCGCCACAAAACAAAGGGACACCGGCGGGATCGGCCACTTTGGATTTTTCAAAAAAAACAAGGCCCGGGACCTGTGGGAAAATACCATTGCCTGGATGGACCTGAAAAAGAGTATTTAAATTTAGAAAAAACTGTCATCCTGCCGGTACAGCACCATAGTCTTGTACTCTTTGATCACATTGAACACCGTCTCAAACGCTCCACCGTAAGGGCTCTGGGGTGCCGGCTGCCCGTTTATGGTTTCAATGACTATGCTTTTTAACGGCTGAAACTGCCGGGTTAAAAGATGGGTCAGCGGCGCCAGATATTCAACCAGGTGTTCATCATCGGGTGCTACATTAATCTGGAGCTCTTTCCCGTTGCGCAGGGAGACAAGCACAAGCGTTGGGCCTTTAAACACCAAGTGGTTGCCGGGCAGGCGTTTCGGAAATTTGTTTTTCAATCCGGGCAGCGGCAGCCCGCACACGGACGCGGGGTCTGCGGCATTTAAAAAATAGATCTCATCTTCGGGCATGGCTGTGGTCAATCTTCGAAAAGCCTTGTGGGAGATGAACTGGGGTCCGGGCAGATCCTTGAAAAAATGACCGGACAAAATTTCGCCGGACAACTCCATGAGCCGCAGCGACCTGAATATGGCCGGCCATTTAAAGGGCGGCATCTCTTTGTGCAGAAGTTCTCTAAAAAGAATGCCGTACCGGTCCAGCAGCAGCCGTACCCGGTCTTTATTTAATTCCTCTTTTTGCAAAAAATCCAGGGGCTGTGCCACGATACCGGGGTTAAACCAGTACCCGGCAAAAGGCAAAGATCCTTTCCACCTTGAGAAGCTGCCGCGGCCGGGACGTCGGCGTCCGCCAAAGCGGGCCTTTGTTTTTAATTCATCAGGCGCCTTGAACTTTGTTTCAATACCTTTTCGAAGGGCCAGAAAGGTTTCATTGCAGATATCTGTCTGCCAGACTTTATCCCACAATTTCCGGGTCACTGTTTTTGAATCCAGACCAGTCAGCCCCATGAGCTGTGAAAAATCATAACGGGCATTGTCACCCCTGAACACCGTGTCCAGTTCATCCCCTGTATCAGCGCTCTGATCCTCCTTTGACAGGGGCTCTTTTTCAATGAAATCCAGGTCTGAGGCAAAACTGAACGCGATCCTCTTTTTATCAAATCCCAGCCAGAGCAGGTCCCCCTCCTGGAGAATGGTATCTAAAAAAGAGGGGTAATAGGGAGACATCCGCGCCGGAAGGATATCTGCTTCCCAGGCTTTTGCCGGCAGGGGCAGACAGGCCAGCTGCTCTATACGGTCACACAGATCTTCAACACTATTTCCCTTGTCCCAAAGCCCCTGGTGCTGGGCTAAAAACTGGGGCAGAAATTCGATATCCAGGGCCTCAAACTGCGGCACAGCCTTTGAGCGGGAGATTCGTAAAAGGATTTCAAAATTCTCGCTGTCGCAAAAATCGTGATCATTCCCATCCTTTACCAGGAGCCCTGAAATCACCTGCCGGGTGTCGATCAGGCTGTCCAGCATGTCATTCATCCGGACCGGATTTATGCCCAGGGTCCGAACGATAAAATCAAGATTCCGGGGCCCGTAAAACTGGAGCCACTGCCCCAGAAAAATCATGTCCCGACCCGAATCATCCGTGCCCTTTTCGCCCTTGCTTTGTTGCCCGTCCAATTGCGCAAGATTAACAATGAGCCCGTCCAGATCTTTAACACAAACCGCTGGATTTTCCCCATACCAGGCCTGCTGTATATTGCGGGCCATTTCACGGGCAACCACCAGCGGCTGATCGCAGAGTCTGATATGAAACATGACAAGCTTTGGCGTTGCCCCGTCCAGAATGGTGTCAGCCTCCTCTGGCGTATCTGTCTTTATGCAGCCCAGCAACGCCTGCCACTCATCAAAGGGGATCGCGACTCTTTCTTTAACCCAGTCCAGAAGGTCCCGGGCGGTGGTGGGGGCATATCCCGGTGCCAGCCGCCGGCACTTGATCTCAAACTCCTTGACAAGATCGGCTGATATCATGGGCCGCAGGGTGGGTGAAAAAACAAGATCCCGCACCAGATCACTGCCCAGAGAGGAGGTTGAAGATGCCCCTTCATCCTCCTTGTACATATACTGGTTGATCTGGTTCCATGCCATGCCCGCGGCAAAGGGGCTGGGACGTGCGGTAAAACTTTGTGACCAGGAAATTGCCCCGGATTCAAGCTGCTGCAGCATGATGACCAGCCGGTCTATATCAAACTCATCCTTGAGGCAGGTGCGCCAGGTTTCAAGAAGGATGGGGAAATCTTCAAATTTCAGGATATTTTCAAGCAGCTTTTTGGACTTCAGCCGGGTCATCCACAACGGCATTCTCTGGTTGATTTTATTCCGGATCACCAGAAGGGCCCGACCGGCCGCCTCCCGGAACCGGGCGGAGAAAAAACCTGTCCGCTCCAGCTGCTGTTTTATCAGATATTCCACCTGGCCTGACGGCACCAGGGAAAAAATTTCTGCCGGGTCGATTTTATGCGGCAGCTGGATCACAATGGCATCATTGCCCGGAAAAATCTCGGGTTCTTCCTTAAACCTTATTTTCCAGGCAGCTTCAAGGGCCATGGCAAAGGGCCGGTTCACCTGCCCGCCCCACAGGGTATGGATTACCAGCATGGTGCCGGGACTGCCGCCATCCGGACCGGATCGAACAGACTCCAGAACCATGTGATGGCGATGGGGCAGATCGCATTCGGTCACCTCCTTTTGCCGTTTTAAAAACCGGATCAACTCCGTGGCCGCGGTCTTGTCCAAATGAAACTCTTTGACCAGATCTTTTAACAGCTCTTTTTCAGGGATCTTGTCCTTAAGCCGTTCATTGGCCTGCTCTAAAAAGTGAAGAATCCGGCCGGAAAAATGGAAATCGCGGTTCATGCCCTCAGCGATCCAGAAGGGCGCATCCATCCGGCTGTTCCCCACGGGAACGGCAAAGACATCATTGTGGGTAATTTTTGTGATTTTCCAGTTCTGGGTGCCCACCGTGGCAATCTGCCCGATCTTGGCCTCCCAGACATACTCCTCGTCCAGCTCCCCGATCCTGGCGGAAGTCTCGTGGTGCCGCAGCTGAAAATATCCCCTATCCGGGATGGTGCCGCCGCTGGTGTACAATGCCAGAAGCGCCCCTTTTTTCCCGTCAACGGTATTGTCCAGGCGGTCAATGGATAACCGGGGTTTGAGCTCCCGGATTCTCGTGTCCGCATACCGGCCTGCCAGCATGTTCAAAACCAGGTCATACTGCTCCCGCGACAGATCCCGATAGGGATAGCTTGTTTTTAAAAACGCATACAGCTCATCCATATCCCAGGTTTCAAGACAGGTCATGGAAATCAGCACCTGGGAGAGGACATCCAGGGGGCAGTCAATGGCGTTTAAAGGTTCTATATCCTGGTCATCAATGGCTCTGGCAAGCACGGCCGATGCGATCAGGTCCTGGGCATGGGCGCAGAAAATGGTGCCGCAGCTTTGCGCATCTACCTTGTGACCGGCCCGGCCGATTCTCTGGATTGCTGAAGAGATGGACGGCGGGGACTGGATCAACACCACCTCATCCAGGTTGCCGATATCAATGCCCATCTCAAGGGAGCTGGTGGCCACGATGGCCTTTAACTCACCGTTCTTTAAATTGCGCTCCACATTCTGACGCAGCTGCCGGGACAAGGAGCCGTGATGGGAATAGGCCACGGGATTTACAGACAGATTGTTGAGCTTAAAGGTCATTTTCTCGCACAGCCGCCGGCCATTGGTAAAGAACAGGGTGGACCGGTTCTTCTCCACGACACTTTTAAACTCATCAGCCAGAAGATCCCAGACCGTGTCCTCCACATTGGCCTCATCTTTCTGGGGAAATTTAACCTGGATCCGGTATTTCTTGTTCATGGCGGAATCGATCATTTCAACCGGCCGGGGAACATACTTCGGGCTTTCAATACTGCCCGTCAGGCGATATCCGCCCATAAACTTTGCCACCATCTTTTTATCATGGACCGTGGCAGAAAGGCAGATCCGCTGGAACTCACCGGACAGCCGGACAAGACGGTCCACTGCCGTCATCAGATGGACACCCCTTTTGCTGCCCACCACGGCATGGATTTCATCCAAAATCACCGTGGACAGATTATGCAGCATCTGCCGACCGGATTTGGAGCTCAGCAGCAGGTTCAGGCTTTCCGGGGTGGTAATCAGGATCTGGGGCGGATGCCGGAACATTTTGCGCCGGTCCTGTTGGGAGGTATCCCCGGAGCGGGTGAGCGCCCGGATCTCGGGGAACACCTCACTCCTGGCTTCAAACAGATCCCGGATCTGTCCCAAAGGCGTGACAAGATTCCTCTGGATGTCATTGTTCAAGGCTTTTAAGGGCGAGACATAGAGCACGCGGGTGTCACTTGACGGCAGGGCCCCTGTGGCCAGCTGGTTGATGGACCATAAAAAAGCGGTCAAGGTTTTCCCACTGCCTGTGGGGGCTGTGATCAGCACATTTTTGTTATCGGCAATACAGGGCCATGCCTTTGCCTGCACATCAGTGGGCCGGGCATAGTTCTGCTGAAACCATTGTTTAATCAGCGGATGAAAGTATGTCAGTTTTGTGTTCATTTTACCCGATCTTCATAATTTTTCCTGCCCTGAATCTTATTTTAACACCTTTGATGGTTTAACAATATCCAATAATCCATTGACAGGAAAGGATCAATAATATTATACAACAAAGTGCAAACTACTACTTTACACTTTTTGCTTTAACTCCCTAAAGGAGACCGTGTGCCGGAAACAAAAACAAGACCACAATCCCAAAACAAGACATCCCTGCTCAAGATGAAGGAGCTGACCCGGATCACAGGCGTCCCAAAATCCACCATCCTTTTATATGTCAACCAGGGACTTTTGCCAAAGCCTTTGAAGACCAGCCCCAACATGGCCTACTATGACCCTTTGTGCATTGAGCGCATCGCCTTTATCAAGCAGGTCCAGTCCTGCCACCGCCTGCCCCTGGCCGCCATCAAGGGGCTGATCCGGGAGATGGACAAGGGCCGGAACGTGGACCTGATGCTGGAACTCCAGACCCAGGTATTCGGGTCCGGCGAAAAAAAGCTGTCCAAAAAGGACTTTTGCAAAGTCACAGGGCTATCTGAGAAAGAACTAGATCGTTTAAGTGACCTGGAACTGATCATTCCCCTTGAAAAAGACCATTTCAATGCCCAGGACAAGACCATCGGCATCCTGTTAAAGCAGAGCCTGGATCTTGGAATGAACCCCGATGACCTCAATTTTTATCCCAGGATCGCCAAAGAGCTGGTGGACCGGGAATTATCGGTGCGGGAGAAGCACACAAAGGATCTGCCGTTTGATGAAAATGCATCCCTTACCCTTGAATTAACGCGCATGGCACGAAGTATCCGGTCCTATGTCATTGACCGGACCATGCAGAAAAAACTTATGGAATATAAAGGATTAAAAAAATGAATGACCCCATCTTCAATCCCATTACCATCAACACCCTGACCATTGAAAACCGGATATACCTGCCGGCCATGCACCTTGGCATGGCTGTTGATTTTGAGGTCACCGACCAGATCATCGACTTTTACGCAGCACGGGCCAAAGGCGGGGCCGGCCTGATCTGCGCAGGTTATGCTACGGTGGATGATCTGTCCGGGAACACCCAGAATATCGGGGCCCATGATGATAAATTTCTCCCGGGGCTTAAAAAACTGTCCCGTGCCATCAAGGATAACGGATCGTTAAGTGCCATCCAGATCAACCATGCCGGCCGGTACAATTTTTCCTTTTTCCTCAACGGCAAACAGCCGGTGGCCCCATCCCCCATTGCCTCCCGCATGACACGGGAAACCCCCAAAGAGATGACCACAGACGAAATAAAAGCCACCATCAAAGCCTTTGGTGCGGCCGCAGCACGCGTAAAAAAGGCAGGCTTTGACGCTGTGGAGGTCTTAAGCGGCACCGGCTACCTGATCAGTGAATTTCTATCGCCTCTGACCAACCAGCGAACCGATGAGTACGGCGGCAGTCTTGACAACCGGATGAAGTTCGGCCTTGAAGTGATGGCTGCGGTCCGGGATGCTGTGGGACCTGATTATCCCTTGATCGTAAGGATGAACGGCAACGATTTCATGCCCGGCGGCAACAGCCGTGACGAGCTGATGACATATGCCACAGCCCTGTCAAACGGCCCGGCAGACGCCCTTTGCATCAACGTGGGATGGCACGAGGCACGGGTCCCCCAGATCGTGGCCCAGGTACCGCGGGGTGCATTTTCATACCTTGCCCGGGGTATCAGAGAGATTGTGGATGTCCCGGTGATTGCCAGCCACAGGATCAATGATCCCCAAACCGCCCGGCAGCTGTTAAATGACGACATGTGCGACATGGTGGCCATGGGCCGAAGCCTGATCGCCGACCCCATGCTCCCTGAAAAAACAAAAACCGGCCGGGAAAACGAGATCGTCCACTGCATTGCCTGCGCCCAGGGCTGCTTTGACAACCTTTTCAAATTAAAGCATGTGGAATGCCTGTGCAATCCTCTGGCCGGGTATGAGGGCAGCAAGCCCGTTCAAAAGAGTGACACCCCCAAAAAAGTGCTGGTGGCAGGCGCCGGTCCTGCCGGCATGACAGCCGCCCTGACCGCCCATGCAAGGGGACATGAGGTGATCATCTTTGAAAAAGAGGCCAGTCCAGGCGGCCAGCTCCACCTGGCTGCCGCCCCTCCGGGAAGAGAAGAGTTCGCCCAGCTGGCCTGTGACCTTGAAACCCAGGTGGCCCTTAAAAAAATCCCCCTGGTCCTGAACACTGAAGTGACAGACAAGATCATAAAAAAAGAGGCCCCTGATACCGTCATCCTTGCCACCGGCGCCACAGCCCTTGTGCCCCCCATCCCGGGGATTGATCTCCCCCATGTGGTTGAATCCTGGGATGTCCTGAAGGACAAAGTCTCTGTGGGGCAGAATGTTGTTGTCATCGGCGGCGGCGCCGTGGGGGTTGAAACAGCCCTTTTCCTGGCGGAGAAAGGCACCCTGTCAGCCGATGCCGTAAAGTTCCTTTTGGTGAACAAGGCCCAGTCCCCGGACACCCTGTTTGACATGGCCACCCGCGGCACCAAACAGATCACCCTTGTGGAGATGCTGGATAAAATCGGGAAGGATATCGGGAAATCCACAAAATGGGGCATGATGCAGGACCTTGGAAGATACCATATTGAAACAAAGACCCTAAGCCGGGTGATCGAGATAATCCCCACCGGCCTGAAAGTTGAGCAGGACGGCAAAACGTCTGAAATCGAAGCCGACACCGTGGTAGTGGCCGCAGGCTCCGCATCCTTCAACCCCCTTGAGCCCATGCTCAAAAAGATGGGTATCAACTATGCCGTTGCCGGCGATGCCCAGCAGGTCGCCACAGCCTTTGATGCGGTGCACGGGGGATATACGGCCGGGGCGAATATTTAAACCAAAACTCATTGTAACAAGATTTCTTTTCCATGTGTCATGGTTCTTCATTCAAGAAGACCATGTCACATGGAACCCATTCGAAAATCCCGCTTTCACTTCTCAAAACCTGCATTCAGTGGTAGAAAGAATCCAATATACCCGATAAAATACAGGAGGTTCTATTGAAAAGATTGACATGGACACTTCTTCTCGTCTCTTTTGCCCTCACGGCCTGCTCCCAGGACACTGGTGTTGCTTCCGACAGCGACATTGAAAAAGAGATCTGGGCCCTTGAAAACAGTTATCTTAAAAACCACAGGGACGCAAATCATGACAAGATCGCCTCCCTCTGGCATGACAAATTCCTCGGCTGGCCGGACAATCTTCCCCGGCCGGCCGACAAGGCAGGCGTGATACAATACACGAAAAAACGAAACCCCAAGCCCGGTTCATGGAGTTTCAAGATTGAACCCAAAGGAATCCAGGTCCAAGGGGACATCGTGATCAACCATTACCTTTTAAAGATCGGCGGCACGTCAACCCGTGTCACCCACACCTGGGTCAAAGAAGATTCCCAATGGAGAATTCTGGGCGGGATGAGCAATCGGCACTGAGGCGATATCGAAAAAAATCCCACCACAGCATTCCCAATCATACAGGTGTCTGCCGTTAATTTACCATTAACACAGCATACCTGTTCATGGGCTGATCATAATCCGGGAGAACATTAATGGGAAAGCCTGCCTTGCGGACAGTGGTATAGACATCCACGGCCATGGCCTCGGGGGCTGGCCGGGCCATACGAGGCTGTTCACAGGTCTCGCGGCTGCCTGTGCATTCCTTGCAGAAGCAGCACGAATCCATGAACATCTGGAAAGCCCGCTCAAATCCTGCCAGGAACACGGCCCGTTCCAGCTTCACCAGCCCGGCATTGATCTTCGCGGACCAGGTATGGCGGTCCTCCGGCTTGTCCATCACCCCTTTAAAATGAAGGATCAGGGCATCGCTGTATTCACTGAAGAACTCTCTGCACTCGGCCACAGACGGCGTTTCAGGCGGGCATGCCCCGCCCCGGCCATACTCACTGCAACCGAACCGGCATTTCATCCTCACCCACTGGGAGACCTCGATCTCCTTGGGATCAATCCATGCAAAATCGGGATAATTGTTCTCTTTTAAAACCGCTTCAACCCTTAGCCGCTGTTCTGTGCTCAAACCCATGGCATTCTCCTATCGATTTTTTTCTGTTACTATGACATGAACCAAAAGCTGTTGTCATCCCCCTTTTCTCACAAGACAGCCAGAGCAGATAAAATAAAACACGAAACTATTTTACTTTTGATGCATGCGGCTACAACAACCTATGTGAAGTAAAATAATGAAGCTACGGCAGCAGAAAATTTATTACGGACAATATCCCCCACTGGAGAAAATCAATCACCGGGTCTAAAACACCCAGAAAAAGCAAGCCGATAACAATGAGGAAGCCGAACCTCTCAAGGCTCAGCAGGAACGCCTGAACACTGGGGGGCGCAAAGCCCAAAAGGATTTTCGATCCGTCCAGCGGGGGTATGGGAATCAGGTTGAACGCAGCCAGGACAATGTTGATCTTTGCAAAAACATACAACAGCAGCCCAACCTTGCTTGATGGGTGAAGGCCTAAAAGACTGTAGAGAAAAAGGGCTGAAAAGGCCAAAATCATGTTCGCGATAATCCCGGCGGAAGAAACAAGAATCATACCTATACGCCGATCACGAAGCCGCATGAAATTCACCGGCACCGGCTTTGCCCAGCCAAACCCCACCAGAAAAAGCATGATGGTGCCCACAGGATCAAGGTGCTTGATGGGGTTGAGCGTCAGGCGGCCCAGGTGCTTGGCTGTGGGGTCGCCCATGCGCCAGGCCACCCAGCCGTGGGCCAGTTCATGGAAAACAATGGCATACAGCAGCGGTACGGCAATAAGAACAAACGCCAGCGGATCATTCAGCAATATATTGAGCAGGCCCATCAAGTCTCTCCTGTATTATGAGTTTTGTTTCACCTGTAAGGCATAATAGTGACACACCATACCCCCGTCAAGCCGAGAACGGTCTTTTATCTTTCACCCTTCACCCTCCTCCGGCCTCCCGTCTCCCTCCTCCCTTCTCCCTATTTAAATTGCTTTTAATCCGGTTCCGCGATAATAAGAGAGCAACACCCTGACATTGAACACTGAGGACACCTGCATGACTGATACTACAGAAGAGCTCATTCTTTTCCTGAAAACCGAAAAAGGCGGGGATGCCATTGGGAAAAAAACCGGGGACACCGTTCTTGTTCTCCAGAACTCCAGAATCACACCTGACGTTGACCCATCGTTCCCAACGCACCTGACCGAGCTTAGGAACAAACTTTTAAGCGAAAAAATTATCGTTCCCAAAGACGGTCTGCTTATTTTTGATCTGGAATATTCGTTTCCCGACCCCTCAACGGCCGCGGCCATAATTCTGGGCTCCAGTGCAGACGGGCTTAAAGAGTGGAAAACAAGGGATGGGAAAAGCCTTGGGGATATTGCGTAACCTTAAGGCCAAGGCAGACAAAAAAACTCAAATTCTCATAAAAAATCCGGAACAGACACCATGACAGAAAAACAGGATACAGCAACCGTTGGAAACCGCTTTTACGGCTGGTGGATCGTCTTTGCCGGATCCATCATCCTCTTTATTGCATCCGGGATCGGGTTCTACTGCCACAGCGTAATCCTGGATCCCTTGCGGGAGCTGCACGGCTGGTCAAAGGGGACGGTGTCCGCGGCCATCACGCTGTTCTTTTTCACCAACGGATTTGCCGGCCTGATCATGGGGCGGTGGGTGGACCGCTTCGGCCCAAAATGGTTCCTGGTCTTCGGCTCCATGGTGTTTGCTGTCGGGCTTTTTGCCCTGACAAAAATAACAACCCTGCCCCAGCTTTTCGCTGTCTACCTGGTCCTGGCCCTGGGGTTCTGCGCCACCTGCCTGGTCCCTGTAAACACCCTTTTAACCAACTGGTTCATCAAAAAACGCGGCTTTGCCATGAGCATTGCCAGCAACGGCTTAAGTGTCGGCGGCATGGTCATGGTCCCGCTGACCAGTTTTTTCATTCTCCACATGGGGTTTGATCAGGCCCTTTTGATCCTGGCCGTGATCTACATGGCTGTGGTGATCCCTGTCACCCTCATATTTATAAAACAGAAACCCGCCGACATCGGCCAGTACCCGGACGGAGATCCCCCCCCGGAGCCGGCAGAAAGCACAGGCCAACAGCCCAATGCCCAGATGCAGATATGGACACGGCGTCAGGCCATGAAAACCGCGGCTTTCTGGTCCATTGCTTTCGCCTTTATGCTGGCGCTTGCCGGCCAGATCGCCTATCTTGTCCACCAGGTGTCGTTTCTGGCCCAGTACCTGGGGGCCCAGCAGGCAGCGGCCACGGTCAGCATCACCACCGGCGCCAGCATCATGGGGCGCCTTATCATCGGCAGTTTTGTGGACAGAATGGACAAGCGCTATGTCACCATGGCCTGTGTCCTTTTGCAGGGAACCGCCGTGATCACCCTGGCCTTTAACAGCCACATCATTGCCCTGTATCTGTGCACCTTTGTTTTCGGGCTGACCATGGGACCGCTTTTGATGATGCAGTCCCTGCTCACAGGCGAATGTTTCGGGATTCCCTCTTTTGCCACCGTGGCCGGGACCATCGGCCTGATCACCATGCCGGGAGCTGCCTTCGGCCCTGTGATCGCCGGGATGATCTTTGACGCCACCGACAGCTATGCCGTCTCCTTTATCCTGTTCTCATCCTTGAGTTTTATCTCCGCCGGGATCGTATATTTTGCAAGACCGCCCGCCCGCAACCCTAAGATTGATGCTGTTTGATCAAATATTTTTCAGTTTTCTGTCTTCATCCATCCCGGAGTGCTAAAAAGACCCGGCAAAAAAATGCGGTCCACGATTTCTTTCACCCTTTCAATTTTCGCATTACTTTTTCGCTTAAATCAGTTATATTATTAATCATTTAAAATCCTTAAAACCAAATGGCCTATGCCGGGTGGGATATCGTGACCAAACCCAAAAGCCTGACTAACATTCTGTGGATATCCATGACCTCACTTTATCTGGTCCTGGTCTGTACACTGACCTATTTGTGGATCAGTGAAAAACTGAAAAATGTACAAACACAGATTGCCGATGTCAGGGAGAGTTATATCGAATCCCGCAAAGAAATCATAAAAACCCAGGTAAACCAGGCGGTCAGCTATATCCAGTATAAAAAATCCCTTGCAGAAAAAAGAGTAAAGCAACGGGTGAAGGTCCGCACCTATGAGGCTTACAAAATCGCTCATCATATCTTTGACAAACAAAAGGCGGATAAATCGCCGGACCAGATTCAGCAACTCATTCATGATGCGCTCTATGCCGCTTCCTGGGATGACGGCAAAGGCTACTATTTTGCCGGTGTACCAAAGGGTAATATGGTAATCAACCGGAGCAGGCCCGAACTTGAAGGAAAAAGCATCGCCGGTCTGGTCGACAGCACAGGAAAAAACCTTATGGATGAGTTTATCGCCATCATCCGGTCCCCTGAACAGGAAGGGTTTTCTTACTATTACTGGAAAAACCCTGAACATCCCGGGACCGACAGCCCGAAAATTTCCTATATCAAATATTTTGAACCCCTGAACTGGATATTGGGCAGCGGAAAATACCTTGTTGACGAAGAGGAGAAGATAAAAAAAGAGGTGCTGGACCGCATCATGCAGATAAAATACGGATCTGACGGATATCTTTTTGCCGGCACGCTGGAAGGATTTAGCCTGTCCGGTCCGTTCACCGGGAAAAACATGCTTCATATCACCGATCCCAACGGTGTAAAAATTGTTGAGGAGCTTATAAAAGCCGCTGAATCCGGCGGCGGATTTGTCGAGTATGTGGCACCCAAATACAAAGGCCAGCCCCCCAAGCCCAAAATAAGCTATGCCCAGGCCATCCCGGAATGGAACTGGTATATCGGTACCGGACTGCATATTGACGCCATTGAAGCCATCATCACTCAAAAACAGGAAAAAATGGCCAACACCATAAAAGTTTTGATTATGAAAGGTGTTGCCGTTTTGATCCTGTTTTTGTTTATCTCCTTTTTCATTGTCTGGCTTGTGTCAGGGAAAATCAAAAAAAATCTTGCCCTGTTTTCCGAATTCTTCAAACGCTCGGCAAAGGATGCGCTCCCCATTGAAAAAGAGCAGATATCCTTTGAAGAGTTCCACTCCCTGGCCGCCTCAGCCAACCAGATGTCGAAAGAACGCAAAAAATCCTTAAAGGCATTGCGGGAAAGCGAACAGCGGCTTTTCATCCATCTGCAGAACACCCCTGTGGGGGCTGTGTCCTGGGATCTTAATTTCAGGGCCACGGAATGGAACCCGGCAGCGGAGAAAATCTTCGGATATCCAAAAGAGGAAGCCATTGGCAGGCATGTGACCGAACTGATTCTGCCCGAAGACGTAAAAGAGCAGGGTGACAACATTTTCCAGGATCTGCTGGCTGAAAGGGGCGGGCAGCAAAGTGAAAATGAAAACATCACCCGGGATGGGCAAAGAATCCTGTGTGACTGGTACAACACTGTATTAAAAGACACGGACGGAAACGTCATCGGCGTGGCGTCCCTGGTCAACGACATCACGGAAAGAAAAAGAACCCAGGAGATGATGATCCAGTCTGAAAAGATGATGTCTGTTGGCGGTCTTGCCGCAGGAATGGCCCATGAAATCAACAACCCCCTGGCCGGAATGATGCAGAGTGCCCAGGTGATCCGCAACCGGATGACCAAAGAGATCCCGGCCAATGAAAAAACCGCCCAAGCACTTGGCACTTCTGTTGGTACGATAAAAAAATATATGGAAAAAAGAGATATCCTGAACCAGCTTGCCAATATACGCAATGCCGGACAGCGGGCCGCCAGGATCATCAGCAATATGCTCAGCTTTTCCAAGAAAAGCGACTCTGAGAGAAGAGAAGTGGATCTGTCCAGGCTGATTGACGACACCCTGGATCTTGCTGTCAATGATTACAATCTTAAGAAGAAATATGACTTCAGGTCCGTTGAGATTCTCAAGGAATTTGAACCGGGTTTACCCACCATACTCTGCGAACAAAGCAAAATCCAGCAGGTCATATTTAACATTATTAAAAATGCGTCTGAATCCATGCACCAGGATAAAAAGGCCGGCAAAACGCCCAGAATCATATTCCGGCTGTCACAGCTGGCCGACATGGTATGCATTGAAGTCGAAGACAACGGTCCGGGCATTGATGCCGACATTCGCAAACGGATTTTTGAACCGTTTTTCACCACCAAAAGCGTTGATAAGGGGACGGGTTTAGGCCTTTCCGTCTCCTATTTTATCATTGTGGACGACCACGGCGGCGAAATGGAGGTCAAGTCAAAACCGGGCAAAGGCACCAATTTCATTGTCAAGCTTCCGTTCAGGGTTTAACCCGGACATTTCATGAGGTTTTATTCGTGAAATGTCCGGGTTAAGCGGCCTCAAGATAAATCATTGTTTTCAGGCAAGCAGGACAAGGCCTGCCACCCAGCTTTCAGCATCCTTGTCAGACAGATCGCTGCTGTCCGCTTTTTCACCGGACCAGCCGCAGGATTTCATCAATTGGGTAACATCAATTCCAAACCCTGACATTGAAGGCCGCGCCACGTCGATATGGCGGCAGGGTTTTTTCCCCGTTACCACACAGCATTTTTCATGATCATCACAGAACAGGTCTTTGCATGATCCCCCGGCAAAAGCCTTTGATCCTTTAAACCCTTTTTCAACCGCCTTTTTCTCCACTCCCCCCACGATCTGGTGCAGCAGCTGCATCACCCCTTTTCTCTCATCGGAAAACATAACAGACATGGGAAGCTGGATTTTCACCACAATGGAATACCGGCTTTTCTCCTGCCATTCCCGAAAGGCACCCGGCCCTCCCACATGGGGCGGGCAGCTGGCAGCAAGGCCGTATTTCGGGCAGGTGTACTCCCCATTGCAAAGCGCTGCCAGATGATCTTTTACCTGGATCTTTTGTGACGGTATAATGGCGGACCTGCTCGCTCCAAGGCCGATGGCATGCCGTGTTAGCTGTTCAAGCGATTGTTTTGATATGGATATGTCCTGGTTCATTGGGTTCCCTTGTTGTTGTTGACTGGTTTATCATCATATACCGTAAATGATTTTTCGGCACAACTTTTCTAAACCCCATTGAATGTGGTATTTCACCAGGGGATTAGACGATCAGCTGTGTCGTTATTTCAGGCCAGATAGTTCCGGGGCTAATCAATTTCAGCCTGGCAAAGTTATTATACCCACAGCACCGTCTATAATAAGATGCCAAATTTTACAAAGGGTCAAACATAGACGCGACCCTTTTTAAATCCTATGGTATTATCTGTTGCTTGGGCTGTACTGGAACCAGTGTTCAATGGAAGGGAAAGTCTTGTGGGTTGGTTCATCCGGAAAACGGAGCTTGTGCTGCAAGTAGTCCTCGCTATCTCAGTCACGTATTAAAATCCGCTATGGGTTAAATTAAAGATTAATTGCCTATGCCTCTTTGAATTCTTGCTGGCAAAACAAATAAGAATTCTGCTAAAGCTAAAGCAAAATCTATAACCTTTTCCGCATCGTCGGAATTCGGTAACTCTGCTTCCTCATCAGCATGCCTCTGATCATTAGCATCAAGCCTTACTTCATGAGCCCATTGAGCCATTTCGGGAGTAATTAGATGGTTATTTGAGGCAGCTTCAATTCTGGTGTATAAACTACCCTCAGTATAATTTTTAGCTTTTAGCATTGCATCAACTGCACTAGCGGTTAACATTACCGCACCAGCGGGAGCAGATTTAGAATTTATAGCTTGTGTTAAATATGCTTGTGCTTTCGGAGGTACAGATTTATCAACTTCCGGGGATTTAGGAAAAATTTCTAAAACATCATAATTCATCTGATTCGCTGAGGCCACAACAGCACCACCACAACGTTTGCAGGAGTACGTTGCCCAATGCCTTACTATAGATTTATCAAAATTTTTTGTTTGATAATTTCCCAAAATACTTATCGTCGGACTATCCACACCACAATGTGGACATCTGTCCAAATCAAGTTGTCCCATTAGTTTGATTGGCATAATTTGATCCTATCTTGACTTATATTAATCTTTATGTATCTTGTAATTTTGAATGATATCAAACCAGATGAGTTTAAAAATCTGGGATAAAGATTCCGTATCAATATTTTAAATAGCTGTAAAGATATTTCATTTGCTAAACTTTAGCAAAATTTCGGTAATTTATATTTTTGGTATCCTGATATGTTACATAAAGTTTTACAGGGATAATCCACAGGATTATTTTTATGATGAAATAAATGACACTATAGCCAGAAGTGCTCACTTGGTTAAAAGCGTTGACTTATGGAAGATTGTGGAGTTCTTGATATCTAACATATTTCCTTATTCTTTATCGGAAACGGTCATGAATTCAAATGATATTTTTGATCAATTCACACCCTCATAATTTCATACATAGGATAATTCATCTTGGCTCCACGGAATTTCTGAGTAATAAAAATAATTGTGGTGTGGCTCTTTGGACCCCGCTTTTCAGTTTAGAACTCAAATTGTACACGTATAACCGTTTCAGCCTCTGAACCGTCGGAAATTAATCCGAAGCCCACCGTTCCGCCCATTAGTTGATTAATTGGGTGGCTTGAGATTTCACAGTCTATCTCGTGGTCGAAAACGTCGAATTTCGAAGACATGGTAAACGTATCCAGCCGAGACTTGAATCCAACCTCCGGGGCCAATCCATTATCAAGCCTGCTATAAAAGGAGACCCCCAATGGCTCTTTGTCGTTTTTTTCTGTAACCCGCAAGCCAGATACTGGAGGCGGGGGACGGTCGGGTTTAAAATCCTTTCGGTATTCGAGCCTATAGCGCCTGATCAGGTTCTTCCTTAATTCATCCAGTCTTTTACCAACCTTGGTGTCTTTTAGAATTTGTTTAGCACCCGATACAATAATATCTTTTTTTGAGATGTGTTCCATACCATCTGCGATGGCGATCTCACGGCCGGAAGGAGACGAATGTCCGGCCCCGGCCGTAAAGCCGGGAACGGCAAGAAAATGGGCGATGGTCAAAGTCATCGTCAGGGTTAAGCAAACTTGGGCCAAGGAGTTCATGATATCCTCCTTTGTTTGTAGGACAGCCTTTGCGTATTATGCAGGACCGACCCTATTTTTGAACCACCCCTTTCAGAAAAGGACTCAATGGTTTTATCGCCTAGGTAAGTGTAAATTGAGCACAACGTCTTTTTTAGGAGTTATATACTTTATTATAATCTTTATTCATAAAAATACAACACATCCATTGCAGGAGTCTGTTGATCAGCGTGCAATAATGACCCCTACATAATAAAATCAGCGTCGAATA
>CAZLTD010000004.1:13663-86475 GCA_964562385.1 uncultured Desulfobacula sp. | reverse complement strand
GATATGAAAACGGATTATACTATAAATGCTGAGAATTATTAAGAGCCATATAATATAATAATCACAACTATCCGGATGATTAAAAAATGTTTCATGTCTTTCATTTTCCTCCAAAATTAAAAATAGAGAAGATTTTTTAAATATTCGACCCGTTTGAATTACAGTGTAAAGTCTACCAGATGATACCGCTAATCCCAACAACTTTTTATAACCGATCTGAATTTCATCACATTTCCATAATTTAACTTTGACTATCATGGTTTAAGGAGAAGTATC
Organism: uncultured Desulfobacula sp.; assembly: GCA_964562385.1. Classification (GTDB taxonomy): domain Bacteria; phylum Desulfobacterota; class Desulfobacteria; order Desulfobacterales; family Desulfobacteraceae; genus Desulfobacula. The sequence continues at coordinate 86,199 of CAZLTD010000004.1, read as the reverse complement.
CGGGCCGAACATCCGGTAAAAAATCAAACCACCGCAAAGACAAATAGAAGATTTGGAAATAGCGTTAGACAGTTTTCATTGAAAAGGACACCCAGTTAAAAATAAATAGACCAGGAAATTAATTCTCAAAAATATGAGCTTCTTGCAGATAAAATGAAAATAAACTACATTTCATTTATTAAAAGCTCACATAGTTATTATTTGGGCTTTTTCTCTAAATAATACATGAAATTTCGATTTTAAGACATAGTTATCCCTCTGCACCTTACTACCAGTCTCATTACTGAATTATCTCGATAAGTTTAATCTAAGTGACAAAATTTATCAGTTGATCCGCTGTCAACACTAAAATCCCGAACATCAGATGGGTCATAACTTTAGCATGGTATAACATGGCGTCATGAAAGCGGTAATAATGGACAACACGTCAAGCCGCGGTTCGTTGTCGGCCAGAAAGATTTGTTGTGCGCCATCCCAGCATTGAGAAGCGTTTTAGTCAGGATCGATTCCATATGATCCCCCCGTAAATAAGGGTCAACCCAATGGTATATGCCATGAGAATATAAAACCATTTCCCGGCAAATTTTGGCGTCCGGATTGGCGCCAGGTTCAAGGCAGCCATGGTCAAAAACAAGACATAAATGACTCCTGAAAAAACCCCGGGGCTGAAAAAGCCTTCAAACAAAAAAACAAAGGCAAAAATAATAACATTGTTATCAAGGGCAAGGCCTATGTACGTTGAACTATTGATAAGGCCGAACACATTGAAATAGCTCAACCGGATGGCACCGGCCCCGACGACTACAAAGGCGCCCGGAAGAAACCAGGGACTGAAATTTCCATAGCTCAAAAGAAAAACAGCAGGGCAGATACCAAAGCTTACCATATCAATCAACGAATCCAGCTGCCCTCCAAACTCCTTTTGCTTATCTGTTCTTGCTTTCATGTTACGGGCAATGATGCCGTCGGCCCAGTCAAATAAAACCGCCCATATCATCCCAATAATTGCGGCTTGAAAATTCTGCAAAATTGCATAGTACACTCCCAGAAGTGCACATAAGAGTCCTGTCAGGGAACAAATATTAGGAAGATCTTTGGCAAAAAAAAGCATTCCGGCCTGATGTCGGTGATTTTTATACATATTCATCATGGGCTCTTTTATAAGTCTTTATAACCAAGGATGGATACCAGAGCATCCACCAGATTGGAATTTTCTTTATTTGTCCGGGCAGCAATGCGGACAAACCGGTCCGCCTCCGGCATGGTCTTCCCGCCACAGTGCTTAATGTACATGTTATACTCAATGAATAATCTTTTAGTGACTTGCCGGCCATCAGGGCCGCCGTTGGGCAGGCGGCAAAAAATAAAATTGGCATCCGGGGCATAGATGGTTCCTTTCAACAGGCTTCTCAGATCTTTATATAATTTTCCCCGGTCTTGTTTAACCCGTTCACAGCTCTTGATAAAATCTTCACGAAAATCCGGCAGAATTCTTAAGAACTCTTCGGCAAATCCGTTAATGTTCCAGATGTGGACACCCTGACGGACCGCATGGGCAAATTCTAAGTCTGCCGTTAGAAGATATCCGATGCGAAGACCGCAGATTCCGTATGCCTTACTCATGCTTTTAAAAACAACAATATTGGGATACCACTTGATTTCGGGCTCCATGGTCAACTGATCCGGATCCTGCGCAAAGTCAATAAAGGATTCATCAATGATTAACCGGCAATTATGCTGGCCTAATTTTTTTGCCAGGTATATCAGATCGAGCTTTGGGATCGCCATTGAGGTGGGGTTGTTTGGAGATACAACCACTGCAACATCCGCTTTTGCCTTAATGGCATGGTATGCAAATTTTTCTACATCCAATCGAAAAGATGGAAATTCAAGTGGAAATTCGATGACACTCCCCTTTGGTGCGGCATTGGCATATTCATTAAAGGAAGGTACAGGAACAATGAGCTTTTGGGCAATTTTTCCTGAGACTATTTTGATGAGCTCTGCGGCACCATTGCCCACAACAATATGCTCAGCTTTTTGATTGATAATCCTTCCCACAAGTGACGCAAGGACATCCTGAGCAACAGGATAATTCAACACCAGGTCATGGATTTTATTTTTAAAGCGCTTAAATACCTCTTCCGGTGGAAAATAAAGATTATACAGGTATGCATGATCTATGAAGTCGTGCCGGTAATATCCACCATGCTGGTTTGAAATATACTCATATTTTTCCGCTTGATTATGATATTCAGGCAATGGCATGACCCTGTCCTTTCAAAACCCAGTTAGAATCAGACTGATGTCTATCAGCGTTTTGGTCACTGTTATAAAAAGGGAGTTCCTCACTAAATTTTGAAGGAAAAATTCGTTCGGCTGACGCAAGATCTTCCAGGGTGTCTATTTCATACCAGGGTTTGTCGTCAAAGGATATTGCCCTGAGTGATAAGCTATTTTGTGCCACCATTTCACGAAATATAACCTCATAATAGTCATTCACTCTCCCGGCTTGAATATACTCATTTAATACATCAACAACCTGGTACCATGAAGAAAGGGAAAAGCTGTAAATGTTGACGGTTTTATACTTTGTCCGTGTTGGCGACCATGAGGTGTCACGATGAAAGGCGTCAACACAATGGGATTGATTGATAGTGACAGTGGAACCGTTCAACCAGGGTTTTATACCTGCGACGGCGATCCTGTCAGGGTAAAGCATCTCTTTTAACAAAGACGGATCAAAAACAAGATCGCTTTCAATCAGAAGAAACGGCTCATCAATTAGGTTCCTGGCCATCCACAACGAGTAAATATTATTGGTGGTTTTATACAGGGGGCTGAAAACATATTCAATGACAAGGTTGCCTGCTCTGTCCTCCAAAAAATTGCGGATGCAGTCTTCCAGGTGTCCCGTTACCACCACAAGGCGTTTAAAGCCATGATGATTCAGGCTGACTATCAATCGGTCCAATATGCTTGTTTCATTCACCATTGTAAGACATTTGGGCGCGCTTTGCGTCAGCGGAAACAGACGGGAGCCCGTGCCGGCCGCAAGAAGCAGGGCTGTTGTGATACAGTTTTTGTGATGATACGGTCTGGTTTTTGTCATTGATCTCCTTTTGATTTCTATTTGCGGGGTGGTGATTATTGTGAGTCAACGCTGGTTGACAAACCAATACCCTTGATTCGTGATGGCCTTACAGCCTTTTTAGGCTCTCCTGAGTTTTGCAATTTGCTGTAAATTTGTCAGAAAAAACAACAGGTAAAAGATACAAACTAACAGGATATCTGTTTTATAAGACTTCTTTGGTTCTTATCGCCTCTACGGCTTCCATTCCCTGGGTCCGGCTAACGGTATAGATCCTGACTTGCGGTGGTTTGCGTAAAAGTGTTTTGATGCCCAGCAATACTTTGAATCGAAGGGTCTTTATATGGTGATCCAGATCTTTACGGGTCTCCCATTCTTCGAACAGGCAAAAGCTGTTCTTATCCTTGATATCACGGCAAACCTTATAGCTTTTGCAGCCATGTTCTTTGCCCACAGGTTTGATCAGCGAAAAAAGTGTCTGCATGACTTCCAGTTCTTTTTCCGGCAATACGTCTAAAGTAATTCGGACAGCGATCATTCAGATCACCTCGTATAAAATTTAGCTATCGGTTTAAATCGTCAGTGATCTCAAGGAAAACCCGTTTATTTAACTTTGCTGAGACCGCACTTAAGATAGTCCGTAATGCCTCTGCTGTCCGCCCCTGCTTGCCGATAACTTTGCCGATGTCGGTTTTATAAACTTTCAGTGCCAGTATTGACGTGTGCATTCCGCCGACTTCCGTCACACTCACTAAATCGGGTTCATCAACTATAGCCCGGGCCATGATTTCTATAAGTTCCTTCATTTCAAAATTCCCACCCTATCCTTTCATGTGTCGGTCATTTCCATTTGAAAATCATTTGCTCTTTTTTTGTTTCCGTTTTTCCTTTAGGGTGAGTTTACTTTTTTTCTGTACTTCACGTTTGCCCTTGTCTCTTTTTCCCTTGTCAGCCATGCGGATTCCTTTTTCGTTTTAAGTCCGAATCTTGTTAACCTGGTCATATATGACCCTTTAAATTAAACCCGATTTTATGTGGAAGAAAAGTCACGCACCTCATCTTGATTTAAGTCTGCGATCTTCAATATAGATCACAGGGTTGTTGGTTGTTTCCACAAAATGTTCCTGCACGTTGAGAAGCTGTGCTACGGTGATATATTGATTTGCAGGATGGGTAAATACAATGCCTGTTTTACCCGGATTAAAGAAAATCAATTCTTTTTTTGGCAGATAGCCTTCCATTTAAGTCCTTTCCTTTATTGACTAGGGTAACGCAATGTTCTCCCCCATACTCTACATAGCAATCATGATGCCATAAGACCGAGATATTACTTAAGCATCTTATTTCTAAAGAAAAAACATTAAAATCGACTTAAGACTGTCATCCTTAATAGAAGACAAAAAAGGTCATATTTATGCAATCGGTCAAATATGACCCCTTGTTTCATGGACTGGGTGGTGTGGTGGAGAATAAAAGGTGGACCCGTTCTCAACCGGATGGGGAGAAAACGATTATGGTTTAACAATACCAAGCTTACGCATACGGGCGCGCAAGGTACTTCGGTTCAGACCCAGAATCTGGGCGGCACTGTTTTTCCCGCTAACCTTCCAGCGGGTCTGGTTGAGTACCCGGATGATATAATCCCGTTCAACAGCATCCAGGGTTTTCTGGTTTTTCCCTAATCGTTTATAAGGTTTGGATAGGTCGTCAGCCAGGCGAAGTTTAAGGCCCGACGAGTTAATAACGGAGCGCTCAAGAATATTTTCCAATTCCCGGATATTTCCCGGCCAATGATAATTCTGTAGCGCATTCATCACGTTCTGGGGCACCACTTCGATGTTTTTCCCAAGTCTTCTGGAAATTTTTTTGACAAAAAAATCAACAAGGAGGGGGATATCTTCTATCCGTTCCCGAAGGGGCGGCATTGTGATCGGAAATACATTCAGCCGGTACCATAGATCATCCCGGAACCTTCCCTTTCTGGTTTCTTTCTCCAGATTCCGGTTTGTGGCGGCAATAATCCGGGTGTCCACTTTAATGGTTCTCGAACTTCCCAGTCGTTCAAATTCACCATCCTGAATGACACGAAGCAGCTTGGATTGTAATTCCAAAGGAAGTTCTCCAATTTCATCCAAAAAAAGAGTGGCCTCATTGGCAATTTCAAATCTTCCCAATTGCAGGGAATTGGAGCTGGTGAAAGCGCCTTTTTCATGACCGAACAACTCACTTTCAATCAGGCTTGAAGGAAGTGCAGCACAATTGACTTTTACCAGGGATTTGTTTTTCCGATTACTATAGCTGTGAATGGCCCGGGCCACAAGCTCCTTGCCGGTTCCGGTTTCACCGAGAATCAATACGTTTGTGTCACTTTTAGCAATTTGTTCAATTTTATAAAGTACGTACTTCAGTCCATCACTTTGCCCGATAATACTTTCATGGTTGTGGTCCAGTTTTATTTCCTCTTTCAGGTATGCCCGTTCTTCTTCAAGCAGATCTTTCAGTTTGCGAATTTCCAAAAGGGCGGATTCAGCAACCTGTTTTCTTTTTTCAGCCGTTTGCTTGGCCCGGACAAGTTCGGCTGTTCTGGTTTCAACGATATCTTCGAGATTCCTTTTGTAATGCTCCCGTTCGGTTACATCCTCTATGGACAGCAGAATTAATTCGCCAGGGTCTGTTTGGCTATGGATCCTCCTGGCATTCAAATGCATAATTTTAGGCCCGATGGTTTCAAAATCATGGGTCACTTCAAAATCATTGAATACCGTGTTTTGAGGGAGGATATCCTCGAGTAATTCTCTGAGTTTGGGAATGTTCCACTGCCGGTTACCAAGATCGTATATCAGCACTCCTTCAGTTTCGTGAGGCTTTACACGAAACGCTTTGTAAAAAGATTGATTGGCATTAACAACTTTTAAATCAGGATCAAGTAAGACAAGAGGTTCCCGGACCGACCCTAGAATGTTATTAAATATCTCCAAAAAAGTTTGCTGCATCATTAATTCCTTTGTTGCAATACCACTCCAGAATAGATTGGTCGTGACCTTTTGTCAAAGTGTGTATAAAATAGGCCTTGGATCACTATCATTTCCAAGTGTCTCTATTTTGTTACCCCTTGACAATACGACATTTATAGATCAAAGTTCAGCCACGGTTTGAACCAGTTTTGTTGCAATAAGGAGTCAAACATGAATATCCTGCATATTTCTGATCTGCATTTTGGTCCTCGCCACTGGGATGGGAAGGATAAGACTCTTTTGAAAAAGCTTAATTCATATGATGCCGATATTGTAATTAATACCGGAGACAACACAACCGACGGTCTGGAGGATGAGTATGCCAAAGCCGGACATTTTTTAAATAAAATTAAATGTAAAGATGTAATTTCCGTTATTGGGAATCATGACAAAAGAAATATGCGCTCCCATGAACTATTCCGAAAGTACATTTACAAACCGGAGATCATTTACATTCCTGAGATGGCACCGTCGAAAAAAAAGCATCTATTTTTAAACCGGGACATAACCAAAGTTCGTGACAACTTCACGGATATAAATTTCATTAAACTCATTTCGTCAAAAAATCTAACCATTTTGGTTATCAGTATCGATACCAATGAGCTATACAGTGATCAAGGGTATGTTGAAGCAGAGATTTTGAAAGCCGTCTCAAAGAAGATCCATCAAACGGAATATGATCTGCCCATTTTGATGACCCATTACTCGGTTTTGGGGACAGACGAATGTCCCCTAAAAAATTCATCCATCCTGATTGACTTTGTGCATGAACACAAAATAGAAAATGTTTTTTGTGGCCATACCCACGAGATGGAACTGATGAAAACCACGGATCTTTATCATGGACACTCCTTTACCCAGTACATGTGCGGGACGCTATCTTCCTGCAATCATCCTAATGACGACAACATGTTTTTGTATTATCACAATTTTGGGAGTAAGGGTATGCATCTGTTCCTGATAAGGATTTTTCTGAAAGACGGCAAGGTCACATTCAAAGAGGAAATGGTTTTTTAAAAAAATGGCGTCTGTTTTTTCCAAGACAATTAAAATAACTTTTTTATAACAAATAATAGCTTCTAACTTTGAGACAACACTTCATAGACAAGGCTGTTATAGCCCCGTATCCACGACACCTTTGATATGACGAATGAAGTCATACCCCAAAATAACGTAAAATTCAGTAACCTTATTTTATTTTATTGCAAATCCCTTATAATAGAGTAGTATGCCATTCGTATTCAAATAGAGTATGTTTCCTGCCGGGACTAAGAGCACCCTGACGCCATCCTCGTTAATTTTATTGCTTTTGGTCCCTCATTTGGTGCTGTTGAAGTATGACTTTGATCATTAGAAAGACCATGGTTTACAATTAAGGTGAGGAGTATGAATAAAAAACAAATTGATTTTTTTAAAGGTGTCTTGAATCATCGAATTGATGAGCTGATACTCCATGCGGACAATACGAAGTCTGAAATGATATCCCAAAGCACCCGGGAATCAGAATCCATGGACAGAGCTTCGGCAGACACAGACCAGTCTTTAAAATTAAAAATCAAATCAAGAACAAGCCTGTTGAATCAAAAAATACGAAAAGCCCTGGAAAGGATCGAGGACAATACCTATGGGATCTGTGACTCTTGTGGTGAAGATATTTCGATACAGAGGCTTGAAGCAAGGCCTGTCACTACCAAATGCATTCATTGTAAAGAAGATGAAGAAAGATTAGAAGCGCAAATGAAATAATTCTGATTTTCCTATTGTGATGCTTGGAAAAGCCCAAAAAATAAATTCAAGAAAAATATTCGAATCTATTGGAGACATATATTCCCAATTGAATAAAGTTTCCAACCCTCTTACTTCATACTCAAATTGAATTGTACTCTATAGAAATGGAATAATTCCCCAGAGCAATTTCTGGTTCAAAATTTGGTTTTATACAAGGCGCAAGCCATCTTCACACCGGAGCGTACGTCAGTACGTGAGGATTTGATGATGGTGCAGCAACGCAGTAGAAAGCTAAATATTGAACCAGAAAATTCATTTTTTCCAGAATGAAGGGTAGAAGATCACCAGCGCCGAAAACATTTCAAGACGTCCCACCAGCATCAGCCAGGACAAGAACCATTTGCCTGTAGTGGATATAAAGGCATAATTTTCCGTTGGGCCTACATCGCCGAATCCCGGTCCGATATTCATCAGCGTGGCAATAACAGAACTCATGGCGGTGACATAATCCATGTCATCAATTAATGTCATGACACACCCGCCCCCTAAAATCAGAAATATGTTCACGATAAAATAGCAAATGGAAAGGTAAATGACCTGATCATCCACGGGCCGTTTGTTCAGACGGACTGATGTGACAGCCATGGGCTGAAAAAATATCTTTTTAATGGCTGCCACACCAAATTTGCAGATCAGGATATAGTGAACGATTTTTATACCACTGGTGGTCGATCCGGCGCAGGCACCGATAAAACAGACTGTATAAATAAACATCTGGGCGGACTGCGGCCACAACTCGTAATCAGCCGTGGTAAATCCTGTGGTGGTCAGAATGGATACAATTTGAAATGTGGCATACCGGACTGAATCGACAAAACTGTATGTATTACCGCTCCAGAGGATCAATGAAACCATTCCGCAAAAAAAGAGTGTTAACAACATGTACCATTTGAATTCCGTGTTGTCTTTGATAACCCGCCAGTTTCCCATCATTCCATGATAAAAAATCATAAAGGTCATTCCGCCCAGAAACATGAAGGTAATGATCACCCAGTCAAAATAGGCATTGTTATAATGGCCAATACTGGCATTATAGGGTGAATACCCGGATGTTGATACCGTACCGAATGCATGGCACAACGAATCAAACAACGACATGCCGCCCAAACACATCAACAGAGTCTGTAATATATTCAGGGTCAGGTAAATCCCCCACAGCCAGATCATGGTGTCCCTGTTTCTGGGAATAAACTTTTCCCTTGTAATGACCTGTCCGGGACTGGACTCTGCTCTGAAAATACGAACCCCGCCCATGCCATGGGGCAAAAAGATGATTGTCAATGTCAAAAACCCCATACCGCCCAAAAGATGCGTCTGGCTGCGCCAGAAGATCAGGCCATGGGGTACGACCTCAATATCTGTCAGGATTGTCGCTCCGGAGGTGGTATAGCCGGACATCATTTCGAAAAAGGCATCTGTGAATGTGGGGATGGCTCCGTGAATGATAAACGGAACGGCGGATACGGCGGAAATCAACACCCACCCGAAAACAGCGATAAAAAAACCGTCTTTTATGTTCAACTCATTGGATCGTCTGAAATATCGATACAACGGCAGGCCTGCGGCAATGGTCAACACCGCAGTGAACACAAGAGAGTACAAATCGTTTTCCTTGTAGTACAGGGAACAGATAATGGGGAAGATCAGAGATGAACCGGTAACGATCAGTAGTTTACCCAGAACATTTGCAATAGTGGTATAATTCATAATGTCAACCTGTCAGACGCCCCTTTTGTCCGGGAATAAAACTCAAGTCAATATTGTAAAAACACCACTCCTACTTATCCTAAAACAGCCTTTCTTTTCAAGGCAATTCATTACCGGATAATGCGTTATTTCATATTTGCACGGTATTCGACCATCTGTAATGTGATTTGCTTGGGAGAGGAAATGCACACTTTTGATATAGGGGTGCAGCTTTCCTTGGCAATGGCTTGCCTAAAGCTGCCCACACGAGAAAAACCGGGCTGACGACTACTTAAGTCACGTTATTCAACAATTTCCAGAATAACCCGTTTTTGTTCTTTTGCAGATGCGCATGATAAAATAGTACGCATGGCCTGGGCGGTTCTGCCTTTTTTACCGATCACCTTGCCCAAATCTTCTTTGGCGACTCTCAGTTCCAGAACAAGCGTCTGCTGTGCCTTAATTTCCTGAACATCAACCTGATCCGGATTATCAACCAGTGCTTGAGCAATGAAGTTAATCAACTCTTTCATGACCTGTTCTCCTTTTCTCTATCCGATGGTAGAAGAAATATAATATGAGCTAGTGCACGTATTGCTTAAGTTGCTTAATCTATTTGGAACTGCCCTTTTTTAATCTTAAAAAACAGGATACCACAGCCAAGAATAATCTCAAGTATTATTTACGATCCCTATTATAGCAAATCGCAGAAACCAAGTTCCGATACAAGAATATGGTTTTCTATCATTCAAATTCTAAAACCGGTTGTGTGACAATCGATTTTCCTTTTGGTGATTCTTTTCACATATGATTTTTTTTAAGAACATATTTTTGAAAATCACTATAAAGATGAACATTTAAGCCATTTTGCTTGACATAAAAATCAAATTTACTATTTTATGACACGTGTTTAAAAATATTATACGAATATTTTATTAGATTACCCGGTGAAATATTCTTGAAAACCAGGGTGAAAACAATTGAAGGATATAAAGTGGTTACTCAAATAACATCTTCGAATGCCGAAAGAAAAATGCTTTCAGATGCAGGATATGCAGATCCCGCAATAGACTATTACCTGGAAAAGAAATATATGGGCCATATTGAAAACGCCGACCAGGTTTCTCAAAAAGTTGGGACCTGCGGTGATATCATGAAGGTATACCTGAAAATAAATGATGATACTACCATTGAAGATGTCCGGTATGAAATCACCGGTTGCGCCGGAGCGATTTCAGCTGCCATGGCGGCGGTGGATCTGGTTAAGGGCAAAACGATTGATGATGCACTGAAAATAAATGACGGCCATGTTTTTACCGTATTAGAAAATATTCCGGAGAAAAAGCATCATTGTATTCAACTGGCTGTTAAAACAATGCATCAGGGGATTGAAGAATTTAAAAACGGCCCGGCAGATTAATTTAACATCTCCCTTGCTTTTTCAATGAGATTGAGGGGAAAAGGAGTTTTTATCCTGGGACCATTATTGAAAAATCTGCTCATATTTATCTGTCTGTTATCTGCATTCGGGTGCAGCAAATCCTCGGATTTTCATATTTCGGATTTGGCAAAAACCAATATTGACGATGTTGCGGAAATTCACCTGAACCAGGTAACAGACCTTTTAAAGCAGCTGACAAAAAAGCTGTATAAAAAAAACCCATATGAACTGAAAAAAGTCGCAGGACAAACGATTGAGTCACGGCTGGACCAGATATTCGCCTGTCCTGTGACCCAAAAGTATGAAGAGCTTGAATCCCGGGAAAGTACGGATGCGATCCTGCTTGGATTTGAACCGGAATATAAAGGTGACCGTGTATTTGCGCTGATGTATGGTCTTTATACGATGATTCATGCGTCCTATGACGGCAAATGTGAATTTTTCATGCTGGATCTTCTTAATGAACAAAGCCTTTACAATAGTGCCAGAAATATCGAAATTCTGGTCTGGCGCTTGAAAACCCGCGAAAATTACAATGGCCGGCCCATCATCCTGACAAACAGCATTGACGGTGAAATCAAAAACTTAAGCTTTGAACGTCTTTTCGGTAAACTCATTTCGCTTCAGGACACCATGGCGCTTGTCATTTCCAACAGATCCGGACGGGTGATAAAAAAGGTGGTTCAGATGACCGGCATGGCCTTTTTACCCATCGGAATTTAACGGGTTTGAATCCAGATAGTCTTCAAACCGTTTAATCTGGCTTTCATAAAAATCTTTCCTGTCGTTTGCCAGCTTTGCGGCTTCTTTGGCTGCTGCCAGGGCATTGGCAATATCTTCGTTCGCGTATAAGGCTTCGGCATAGGTATCCCAGACAAAAGCTTCCTTTTTTAAGGCCAGTGCCTTTTGGGCAAGTTCAAGCGCCATTTTGCTATTTCTGAATGCTTCATCGGAACAGGTTGAAAAAAGCATGGACAGATTATTCAAGGCGTGTACATTCACAGGATCCACCTGGAGAACATTTTGATAGGAGTCAATTGCCTTTTGAAAATCCTGCCTGCCATAAAAATAGTCCCCCACATAGACGTAAAGCTCTGAGTTCTCGGGGTGGAGATCCAGTTGCTGGAACAAGAATTTTTTCGTTATAAAATCGTTAAACGGCTCCCTGGCCCATCCGTAATTAATGGTATATCCAAGTGTGCACACCACTAAAACCGCTGCGAAATAGGCTGCAATAAGCTTTTTAATCTTTCTGTGATGTCTGTTAATCATCTCCGGGACCGTTTGACATTTTTCCAGGAATCTGACGCGTTCCCCGATACTGAAGTGATGCCAGTTGGGTTTTTCCATGGATTGCCGTGAATACGAGGCGATCTTATAAAAGGTTGTGATCAAAGGTGAGGCATCATTTTTATATTGATATATATGAAGATCGGCCTGCCGCTCGAAATTTCTCATATACAACCCAAACACCAGCCGGAAATAGAGGATAAAAAAACCGATTAAGGTCAGGCTGGTTAATATTGAATGGGCAACACCCTGATCAATGCCGACGAACTTGAAAACCCCGTATACCGGCAGGACATAAAGAAAAAGCCCTATGGGTTCAAAAAACAGAGAGCTGCAGCCGATAAATCCGGCAAAAAAGAAGAGATAAAACAGCATGTGGTGTTTTTGTACATGACCGATCTCATGCAGCATGACCGCCTCGATCTGATCCTCACCCAAAGAGCTGAGCAATGCCGGCGTTACAAGGATATATCTAAACCTTCCCACAAGCCCCATGACACCGGCGGTAATCATGTGCCCGCCGAACAGTTCCCATTTTAAGATATCAGCGTATTTAAGTCCGGCTTGGTCGCATATAGCTTCAAGGCGTTTTTTCTCCGCTCCGGGCTCAAGGGGTTTGCAGTGCCACAACCGTTTGATCAATACGGGTCCGAAAATCGCAATTGCAATGATAAAAACAGCAATATATGCCAGTTCACCCGTAGGCGACGCCAGTATGGACTTAAACCACGGCCAGGGCAGCAGCCCTAGAATATCCGCTACGATTGACAGAACAAACCATGGTAACAGTGCGGGCAGTGAAAAAGAGATATTGGAGACAATATACTCTTTTTTTGTGACACGGCTTGCGAAAATTGTTTCCTGCATCCTGTATGAAGCTTCCCAGATAACCACCAGGTAAAACAGGAACAGCCCTATAAACAAAAGTGCCCCTAAAGTTGGCATGATATCAAACATGCGAACACCCTGAAGGTAAAGATGAAGCCTGAAACCGTAGATATTCAGGGCAAACACAATCAGTGCCAGAATCGACAGCCGGGATACGTTCCTGTTAACCACTTCATCCAGGGACCCAAATGGAATCCGCTCTTTTTTGCGTTCAAGAAATCGAAAAACATTCCGGCAGACAAGAACAAACAGAACGTTCACCATCAGACTGCTGAAAAGGACACCCCCTTTAAAATCTGCGCCATCCTCAAACAGGCCGGCACTGGTATAGATAACCAGGGCAATAAGGAAATATATAAAATTGGAAAACATCTATATACTCCCCTGCTGGGCAAACATGGTCAACACGATCCATGATTTCACATCAAATTTAATACCTTTATCAAAAAGGATATCTTTTGCCTTTTGCTGAGACACCATTTTCACCCGGATCTCTTCGGATGCCTCAGTATACCGGCTGGTGGGATTGCCTTTACAGTGAACAAACAAGAGACTTACCGATTCATCGGTCATGCCGGATGATGAAAAAACGGCAGGACTTTGTTTTAAAATCCGTGTGGCTTCAAGCCCTGTCTCTTCAAACAATTCCCTTTTCCCCGCCTGTTCAACGGTCTCATTTTCATCAATCAGCCCTGCTGGAAACCCGTACTGATATCCGCCCAGTGCCACACGGAATTCTTCAATCATCACCAGCTTATTTTCCCGGGTATGAAACGGGACAACCACAACGGCATCCGGCAGCGACATGCTTTTTTTAAGCGGGTTCGCAAGATGTGAGCGTGAGGCAAAAATATATTCTTTCCCCGTTCCTTCCCGGTCGTCGTAGGCAATTGAAAACAGATTCAGATATTTATAATCGGAAATTTTTTTTACCGTTTTGATTTTCATATCAGCTCCTTGAGTGAAAAATAAGCACGTCGGTCCAAAATACTACCCAAAATGAATAAATTTTACAATCAAAGATAGGCGTCTGTCTGTTTTGATAAAAGCAACAGGTACGGCAATGATATTGACTTGCGATTGGAACCACCAACCGGACCCAATGCTTATTTCGTAAAACTCCAGTTTAGGAGTCGTTACAAAATCTTTTGATCCAAATTGTTTCCCCCCCCCATAAAAGACCGGGTATTTAAAAACAGAAATTCAAGTAAGGCAATGCACAGCTTTGCCCCTAAGTAATAGTGGCGCCGATCCTTAGCTCAAAACGATGATTTGAAATTTGTAAGGACTTCTTTTAAAAGGAATTGATTGGATAGAAGTATTAGGCTTTGACAATACCGTTCAGACATACATCAGATATCTGAAAACCATCCAGAAATGGCAACCGCTTCCCAACAGTACAAACAGATGCCAGATTTCATGGAACCCAAATTTGCCGGGAAAAGGATTCGGCTTTTTCGTGGCATAGACAATGGCACCGATCGAATAGAACAGACCTCCGCAACCAAGCCATATCAGGCTTATGGGTGCCAGGGTCTTTACCAGCGGGTAAACGGCAATCACACACATCCATCCCATACTCAGGTATATGGCCGTAGATATCCATCTTGGCAGGTGTGGCGCCCATATTTTTATGCAGATGCCAATGATGGCAACACTCCATACAGCGCCAAAGATACTCCAGCCCCAAGGCCCCCGCAGGGGAACCAGACAAATGGGGGTATAGGATCCTGCAATCACAAGAAAAATCATAACGTGATCGATTCGCCGAAAAATCGTTAGAACATTATCAGACACCTTAAGCCCGTGATACAGGAAACTTGCCGTATACATCAATATCAAGGTGGTCCCAAAAATTGAAAAGGAGACCACATGCCATGCATCGGCTTTAATGGCGGCAAAAACCACCATCAGGGTTACGCCGATAATGGAGAAAACGGCCCCGGCCATATGGGAGATGGTATTCACGGGCTCTCTGAAAATTTTTGCACAGGCACACATGGGCAACAAATAAACTGCATTCTATTGAATTAACATTGTTTTTGTTTTCCATTACATTTCTTTTACGATGATCTGCATGCCTGTTAAATAAGTTTTAACACAACAAAATTCTTGTAAAATACTGCTGATGTGCTAATAGAAGCAGAGGTTTAGATGTACTATTTTCAATCAGAGAATGAATAATCTTTAAAGAATTATTCAAATTTATTAACAAAAGTAGATGGAGGGGAGTATCTATGAAGTTAGTTAAAATTTTAGCAGTTCTTGTTACCGTTTTTGCCATGACCACATTTGCCATGGCCGGCACCCTTGAAGACGTAAAGGCCAAAGGATTTATCCAGGCCGGCGTTAACGGCAGTCTTTTCGGTTTTGGTAAAGCCGATGAAAACGGTGTGTGGAAAGGTCTTGATGTAGATTGTGCCAGAGCACTTTCCGTTGCAGTTTTCGGCAGCCCTGACAAACTTAAGTTCACCCCGCTGACAGCAAAAACTCGTTTTACTGCACTTCAGTCCGGTGAAATTGATGTACTTTTCAGAAACTGTACCCAGACATTAAGCCGCGACACAGCACTCGGTCTTGATTTCGCTCAGGTCAACTACTATGACGGCCAGGGTTTTCTGGTTAGAAAAGATTTGGGCGTAAAAAGCGCAAAAGAGCTTGACGGCGCTTCCGTATGTGTTCTTCCCGGAACGACCACCGAAATGAACGTGGCTGACTTTTTCAGATCTAACGGTATGAAAATGAATCCGGTTGTAATTGAAAATACCTCAGAACTGGCAAAAGCCTTTTTTGCGGGACGTTGTGACTGCTTAACTTCTGATGCATCTCAGCTGGCCGGCACCCGTGCTGTTGCTCCGAACCCGAAAGACTACATGATCCTGCCTGATATTATCTCCAAAGAGCCACTGGCCCCTGCTGTCAGACACGGCGACAACAAATGGAAAGATATTGTTAACTATACTGTACTGGCGCTGATCAATGCTGAAGAACTTGGCATTACTTCTAAAAATGTCGACCAGATGCTGAAAAGCTCTGATCCCAAAATCAAACGTTTCCTGGGTGCCACCCCGGGTAACGGTAAAGCACTGGGACTTGATGAAAAATTCGCCTATAACATTATCAAAGCTGTTGGTAATTACGGTGAAGTATTTGAAAGAAACGTAGGCGTTAATACGCAGTTGGGCATTGAAAGAGGATTGAACGCCCTCTGGACTGATGGCGGACTTTTGTATTCTCCCCCATTTAAATAATTCATACTTTTAATTACAAATAAAAGCATGGTGCAATGAGAAACAATTGCACCATGCTTTTCCCGCATGTGTTAACCACTTTTTTTGGGAAAGTATGAATTAAAGTTATGAATACAAACACTTCCGAAAACATTTCGTTCTGGTACGATCCTGATAAACGATCTATTGTCTACCAGGTCGGAGCCGCCTGTCTGTTCGCCTTTGTCGCATGGTACCTTGTTTCCAATACCATGACCAACCTTGAAAGTCAGAACATAGCCACCGGATTCGGCTTTTTAGAAAAAGAAGCCGCGTTCGAAATCGGTGAATCCCTTGTTTCCTATTCTGCTGCAGACAATTACGCGAAAGCGTTGTTCGTAGGGTTTCTCAATACGCTTTTAGTCGCCTTTATCGGCATTGTTCTCACCGTTATTTTAGGAACCTTTATCGGTATTGCAAGGCTGAGTAAAAACTGGCTTGTGAACAAATGTGCAGCCGGTTATATAGAACTGTTCCAGGACATTCCCGTGCTGCTCCAACTGTTTTTCTGGTATGCGTTTTTCTATGAAATGCTGCCGTCACCGCGCCAGGCATTAAGCCCGTTCACCGGCCTTTTTTTGTGTAACCGGGGACTGATCTTCGGGATACCGGCAGCCCATCCTGTCTACAAATTCATGCTGCTGGCGGTTATCATTGCCGTTATCATCATTTTTGTTTTAAAAAAATGGGCAAAAAAACGTCAGGATGCAACGGGAAAAATATTCCCTATCATCAGGGTTTCCATTCTGCTGATTATTGGACTGCCTCTCCTGTGCTGGCTGTTCGGCGGAGCCCCCACTCAGATGAGTGTCCCGGTTTTAAAGGGATTCAATTTTAAAGGCGGCCTGTCTGTCAGCCCAGAGTTTGCAGCGCTTCTGCTGGGACTTGTCTTGTATACCGCAGCCTTTGTTGCAGAAGTTGTCCGCGCCGGCATCCAGTCCGTTTCCAAAGGACAGACAGAGGCGGCCATAGCCATTGGTTTAAAACCCGGGCAAGTACTCAATTTAATCATATTACCCCAGGCGCTCAGGGTCATTATACCGCCGTTGACCAGTCAGATGCTGAATCTAACCAAGAACAGCTCTCTTGCCGTTGCCATTGGATACCCTGATTTTGTCTCTGTCGCCGGAACGGCTATTAATCAGACCGGTCAGGCCATCGAAGGGGTATTGCTGATCATGATTTGTTACCTGTTTTTCAGCCTGTCCACTTCAGCATTTATGAACTGGTACAATAAAAAAATGAAACTGGTGGAAAGGTAATGGGGGAGCAGCTATCCATGGAAACACAAACAAATATTGAGACTAAAACAACTGTCAAACCACCCGTTGCCAGTGTCGGCGTGATAGGATGGGTTCGTGGAAACCTATTTTCAAGTCCGTTGAACACCTGTTTGACCATCGGTATTGTCAGCCTTTTGTGGTTTTCTGTTATTCCCTTTATCCAGTGGGCCTTCATCGATGCAGTCTGGTCTGCGGATGCAAATTGCAGAGAAGCAAAAGGGGCCTGTTGGTCCATAATATCCAGCAACTACAAAATCATTCTTTTTGGATTTTATCCTCAGAATATTTTATGGCGCCCTACTACTGCCATTGTTCTTTTGGTGGTCCTTTTATTTATCAGCCGGAATCGAAATTACTGGAACGCCTACCTTGGATATGGCTGGCTGGCCGGACTTGTTGTAATGGGGGTATTGCTCCGGGGCGGCATCCTTGGACTTGCACCTGTAGAAATTGACCAGTGGGGCGGTTTGATCCTGACCCTGCTTTTATCTGTTTTCGGATTAACGGCTGCCTATCCTCTGGGTGTGGTACTGGCTCTTGGCCGGCAGTCAAAAATGCCGGTGATTAAAACCTTTTGTGTATTTTACATTGAGCTGATTCGAGGTGTACCTTTAATCAGTTTATTATTCATGTCCTCAGTTGTTTTTCCGCTGTTTCTTCCTGAAGGCGTGACCATAAACGGTATTTTAAGGGCACAGGTTGCGATTATTCTGTTCACGGCTGCATATATTGCCGAAGTTGTCAGGGGCGGACTTCAGGGGATGAATACGGGACAGTTTGAGGCCGCAGATTCCATTGGACTAAACTATTCCCAGACAATGAGATTAATCATACTGCCGCAGGCATTGAAAATTGTTATTCCGCCATCGGTCAGTATTTTAATTTCCGCATTTAAAGATACATCACTGGTCGTGATTATCGGTCTGTATGACATCTTGAAAACCACCCAATCCGTTTTGTCCGAACCCAAGTGGATGGGGTTTTCTGCTGAAGCGTACATTTTTATTGCACTGATCTATTTTATCTGCTGCTTTTTTATGTCCAACTACAGCCGTCAACTGGAAAAAGAGCTTGATACGGGCCTATAATATTATTTTTACAACTTTAATTTAAGTGATGATTTATGAACGAAGATAAAGTAACGAAAAACGATCTCTCAGGTGAAGAACCTATTATCAAAATCACTGACATGCATAAGTGGTACGGCGATTTTCACGTCTTGAACAACATTAACCTTGATGTTAAGAAAAGCGAACGTATCGTTGTCTGCGGACCTTCCGGATCCGGAAAATCAACACTTATCCGATGCATTAACAGGCTTGAGGAACACCAGAAAGGCAAAATCATCGTTGACGGGATTGAGCTGACAAAGGATCTTAAAAACATCGAAAAGGTCAGATCAGAAGTCGGAATGGTATTTCAGCACTTCAACCTCTTCCCGCACCTTACAATTGTTGAAAATTTGACCATCGGCCCTATCTGGGTTCGAAAAGTGCCAAAAAAAGAAGCTGAAGAAACCGCCATGTACTACCTTGAAAAAGTCCAGATTGCCGAGCAGGCACTAAAATTTCCAGGGCAATTATCAGGGGGTCAGCAGCAACGCGTTGCCATTGCCAGAAGTCTGTGCATGAAACCCAACATCATGCTTTTTGACGAACCCACATCCGCCCTGGACCCGGAGATGGTAAAAGAAGTCTTAGAGGTCATGATATCCCTTGCCCAGGACGGGATGACCATGATCGTTGTCACCCATGAGATGGGTTTTGCAAAAAGTGTAGCCCACCGGGTGCTTTTCATGGATGAGGGTATGATTATCGAAGAAAATGAACCGGAAGAATTTTTCAATAATCCACAAAGCGAGAGAACCAAACTCTTTCTAAGCCAGATTTTGTTCTAAATAGCACACGGTCATAATTTAAAAAAAAGCGGCATCAATTCTGCCGCTTTTTTAGTTTCAGATAGCTACAAATAACCGACCGTACAATCCCCTGTCACCAAATTGATCAAATATCACCATCGTTTGTTATTCAGTTTCGCACACTCACAGGGTGAGACAGCGGGCTACTTTAATATTGTTTCATAGATCTTACGGGCTATGATTAATTGACGCTTACCCGATGACGTTTGACGGTTTAGATACTCATAAAGAGGCAGTGCTTCATTTTTTTTATATTAAATCAGGTACTTTGGAATCTTTATATTTTTTACACTCATTTAGTAACTTTTGTTCCTCACCGAACACCTGCACCCAAGGCCGTTCTTTTCTCCGCTCTTTGAAGACGGACAGGAACATTCGCGTGACTATCCACCAGCAGCTTGATTTTTAGGAACAATTATTGCGTACTTTTTAAGAAAATTAAGGAGACAATATAAAAATGAAACGTGTGAAAGGAGATTTAATTGCACTGGCCCTGGCAGGACATTTTGACGTTATCATTCACGGTTGCAATTGCTTTTGCACCATGGGGGCCGGAATCGCAAAACTGATCAGGGATAATTTTCCCCGGGCATATCAGGCTGATTTAAAAACCGGCCTGGGAGAACGGCAAAAACTTGGCACGTATTCCTGTGCCAGGATTATTAACGGGACACAATCATTTACAATCGTTAACGGATACACCCAATTTAATTTTTATGGAGACGGCGTTCTGGCCGATTACGCTTCAATTAGAAATGTATTTGACGCTGTTAAAAAAGATTTCGCAGGTAAGCGTATCGGGTATCCCAAAATCGGTGCCGGTCTTGCCGGCGGTGACTGGTCGATAATTTCAGGGGTTATCGATACGGCACTGGAAGGGGAAAACCATACTTTGGTGGAATATGTTTCTTGAAAAGATGGTCCTGATCTGGTAAAGCAAAAACGTTTTGAATTTAAGTACAAAAAAGGTGAATATATGATTAATGTCGGTATTGCAGGCGCATCCGGATACACTGGTGTAGAGTTGGTCAAGCTGATCACAAATCACCCCGGAACCCAATTGAAGGTTGTGACCTCCAACAGTTACAAGGGACAATCCTTAACACAGATTTTCCCAGCCATGAACGGATTTGAAAATCTGATCTGCGAAGGGTTGGATATCCCTTCTATTGCCGGAAAAATCGATGTTATGTTCCTGGCCCTGCCACACAAAGTTTCCATGGCCCATGCACCGGCGCTTATAGAACAGGGTATTAAAGTCATCGATTTATCGGCCGACTACCGGTTTACAGACCCAGGCGCCTATGAATCCGCCTACCAGCCCCATACATCCAGGGATTTGTTGAAAGAGAGTGTTTACGGACTGTGTGAAATTTACAGGGACAAAATCAAGTCCTCACAAATCATTGGAAATCCCGGGTGCTACCCCACCAGCATTTTATTGCCGGTGCTGCCGTTGCTCAAAGAGAAACTGATCCATACAGATCCCATCATTGCCGACTCCAAATCCGGTGTCAGCGGGGCTGGCCGTTCTTTATCGCTCACTACTCATTTTTGTGAGGTCAATGAATCTTTCAGCGCCTACAAAATAGGCAACCATCGCCATACTCCCGAGATCAATGAAGTATTGAGCCTGAATGCGCAAAAGCCGGTAAAAATCACCTTTACCCCTCACCTTCTGCCGTTAACCCGGGGCATGCTGTCCACCATTTATCTTAAGGCCGGCGATCAGGTGGATGAGACCAAAATAAGGGATACATACCGTTCATATTATAAAAATGAACCGTTTGTCAGGCTTCTGGACAAAGAGAGCTACCCTGCCATCTCACATGTCAAAGGGACAAATCGATGCGATTTTGGGTTTTACTTCGATAAAAAATCGAGTCAAATTATTATCATTTCCGCCATAGACAACCTCTTAAAAGGAGCAGCCGGACAAGCAGTCCAAAACATGAATATCATGTTTGATCTTCCTGATGAAACCGGGCTTAACGCAGTGCAGGCGCCCTTGTAATGAATATTGTGCTTGACATATGGAAAATATCTAACTAAGAAGGTTATGATGAGAAAAAAAATGAAAATATGGTTTCACTCCGGCAGCACTTCAGATATTAAGGAATTTTCAATCCACAAGGTCTCTCTGGTTTTCCTTCTTTTTATCGTGATTGCCGTTGCAGGCGGCGCCTCTTTCATTGGATACGATTATTACCAGCTTAAAAAACGCTCCTTTAATAATCTGACATTGAACCACACCATCTCCAAGCAGCTTCACGAAATCAAAAACCAGAGGAACCAGATTCAAAATTTTGCCAACAACATAGAGGTGTTAAAAAAACAGGTGGACAGCCTGGCAAAATTTGAAGATAAAGTCCGGCTCATCGCAGATATAAAACAGACCAGCGACTCAAGCGGCCTTATCGGCATTGGGGGAATCCCCAAAGAAGAACTGGATCCGGATATCCCGCTTGATCAGAAGCATACCAGTCTGATCCGCGAAATGCATCAACAGGTTACCCAGACCAATCAGGCGGCCAAACAGCAGGCGCTTGACTTTACAAATCTGATAACCGAACTGGAGCAGAAAAGAAATCTGCTGGCAGCCACGCCGTCCATAAAGCCGGTTAGCGGGTGGATTACCTCCAGGTTTGGTTACCGAAAATCACCTTTTACCGGAAGAAAAGAGTTTCACTCCGGGCTCGATATTTCCAACCGAAGCGGCACAAATGTCATTGCTACGGCCAATGGTCGTATTTCCTTTGCAGCTGAAAAAATGTATATCGGAAAACTTGTGGTTATTGATCACGGGCATGGTCGTGTTACAAAATACGGTCATCTTAAAAAGGTACTGGTCAAGCGTGGTCAACTGGTGAAACGCGGAGATGTTATTGCGCTGCTTGGAAATACCGGACGAAGCACAGGACCACATGTCCATTATGAGGTCAGAATCAACGGTACACCCGTCAACCCGTTGAAATATATTCTGAATTAATTTGCCTTTCTCATAATCCGAATACGATTTCATTCCATTCAGGAAAAATATTTAAATTTTTTATTTTAATTTGTCCGATTAATGCTTATATGTGTTAGGTGTAACGGCTTAAACATTAATAATTATTTAGGTGAACGCTCACATGGTATTCAAATTCTTTACTAAAATTTTCGGATCGAACAACGACAGAATTTTAAAAAAAATTCAACCCATTGTTGATGAAATCAATCAGATTGAGCCAGAGTTCAAAGAATTGTCGGATGAGCAGATGCGTTTAAAAACCGATGAATTCAAAGCCCGCGTTAAGGACGGAGAATCTCTTGATGATCTGCTACCTCAAGCGTTCGCCCTGGTCAGGGAGGCGTCTATTCGAACGCTTGGTATGCGGCATTTTGATGTTCAGCTCATCGGTGGCATTGCCCTGCATAACGGAACGATCGCCGAAATGAAAACCGGTGAGGGTAAAACTTTGATGTCTACTTTGCCTGCCTATTTGAATGCCCTGTCCGGTAAAGGCGTCCATATTGTTACAGTGAATGATTATCTGGCCAAACGTGATGCCGAATGGATGGCAAAGGTATATAGTTTTCTGGGGCTCAGTGTCGGTGCCATCCTGCATGATATGGACGACCAGCAACGGAGACAGGCATATAGTTCTGATATCACCTATGGAACCAATAATGAGTTCGGGTTTGATTATTTAAGGGACAACATGAAATTCGATAAAGATGCCCTTGCCCAGAAACAACTAAACTATGCCATTGTGGATGAAGTGGACAGTATCCTGATCGACGAGGCCCGGACCCCCTTAATTATTTCAGGACCCGCTGAAAAATCTACGCATTTTTATACCCAGGTCAATACTATTATCCCCGCCTTTAAAAAGGATACCGATTACTCGCTCGATGAAGAATCAAAAAGCGTTTCACTTACTGAAACCGGGATTGCAAAAGGGGAAAGTTTATTAAAGGTAGAAAACCTGTACGACCCGTCCAATATCGAAATTCTGCACCATCTCAACCAGGCATTAAAAGCCCATACCCTGTTTAAAAAAGACACCGATTACATTGTTAAAAATAACCAGGTGGTCATTGTAGACGAGTTCACCGGCCGTTTAATGACCGGACGCCGATACAGTGAGGGGTTGCACCAGGCCCTTGAAGCAAAAGAAAATGTTAAGATTGAAAATGAGAACCAGACACTGGCATCCATCACCTTTCAGAATTTTTTCAGGATGTATGACAAGCTGTCCGGCATGACCGGTACGGCAGAAACCGAGGCACCTGAGTTTAAAAAAATATACGGCCTTGAAGTCCTTGTGATTCCCACCCACCAGCCCATGGTCAGAAAAGATTTCCCTGATCTGATTTATAAAACCAAAAAGGAAAAATACGAGGCTGCAATCAAGGAGATTATCCGATTGCACAAAAAAGGCCAGCCGGTCCTCGTGGGTACTATCTCAATTGATGTGTCCGAGGACATGAGTAAAAAACTTAAAAAAAGAGGCGTCCGGCATAATGTCTTAAATGCAAAGCATCATAAAGCGGAAGCCGAGATTGTTGCCAATGCAGGACAGAAAGGCGCTGTGACGATTTCCACCAATATGGCCGGTCGTGGTACGGATATTGTACTTGGCAAAGGGGTTAAAGAACTTGGCGGTCTTCATATCCTGGGAACCTCCCGCCATGAATCCCGACGGATTGACAACCAGCTCCGTGGTCGATCCGGTCGTCAGGGAGATCCCGGTACCTCGAGATTCTACCTGTCCCTGGAAGATGACCTGCTCCGGATTTTCGGCGGAGACAGAATTCATGCCGTCATGGACCGGCTGGGAGTTGAGGATGGAGAACACATTGAGCACTCCTTTATCAGCAAAGCCATTGAAAATGCCCAATCCAAGGTTGAGGGCCACAACTTTGAAATCAGAAAGCATCTGCTCGAATATGATGATGTCATGAACCAGCAAAGGGAGGTCATTTATCAGCAACGCCGAAAGGCTCTGCTTGAGAGTGATTTAAAAGCCAATGTAATGGAAATGATCGAAGATACTGTATTCGACGTGGTGAATGAGTTTGCCGTTGAAAAGACCCCGATCAAGCAATGGGATCTTGAGGGGGTGACCAACCGGATCAAACAGGTTTTCAACCTTGATCCAGACCTGACCTCGGCTGTTAATGACAACCTGGATGCCGAACAATTTTCAACAATGCTTTATGACTATTGCAAAAAGACCTACAACCAGCGGGAAGCTGCATTCGGACCTGAGATTACCCGGGAAATCGAACGGCACATTATCCTTCAGACCGTTGACACCCGGTGGAAAGAGCACCTTTTATCCATGGACCATTTAAAAGAGGGGATCGGCCTTCGCGGATATGCTCAGCAGGACCCATTGCGGATTTACAGAAAAGAAGGCTTTGATATGTTCCAGGGCCTGATGGATCGGGTTAAAGAGGAGGTCATTGGAATTCTTTTTAAAATACAGATTTCGACTTCCGAGCAGATAGAAGAGATGAAGCAAAAGGAAAAACAGGACTTGAACTTTTCCCATTCAGATGGTTCAAGCATCAAACAGCCGGTAACACGATCATCAAAAAAAGTAAAAAGAAATGACCCATGCCCCTGTGGCAGTGGTAAAAAATTTAAAAAATGTTGTATGACTTAGGAAGCACAGAATATGTCATCCACTGATTCCGATATAAAAGAGGGGCTATCTTCTAATACAAAGAATGATAATCCCCCCATGTATAAAGTCATTTTACATAATGACGATTATACTACCATGGAGTTTGTTGTTGAAGTTCTTGTCAGTGTGTTCGGGAAATCCCTTGAAAAAGCGACTCAAATGATGCTTAATATACATAATAAGGGAAAAGAAACATGTGGTGTCTATCCGTTGCAAATTGCAGAAACCAAAGTTGAAACCGTTCACAATCTGGCAAGTAACAAGGGCTTTCCCCTAAAAAGTACAATGGAAAAGGAGTAGTTATGATTAGCAAAGAACTCAGTACAGCCCTCGGTTTTGCTGTTCGCGAAGCCAAGAAAAGAAGGCATGAGTATGTATGTGTTGAGCACGTTCTTTACGCAATCCTTAACCATGATACGGGTGCCCAGACTATTGAAAAATGTGGCGGCAGCCCGGACCAGATCAAAGAGGAACTTGAAAAATTCTTCGATGAAAAACTAACCAAAATTGATTCAAAAGAAGAATATGTTCTACAGCAGACCATCGGTTTCCAGCGGATGATTCAACGAGCCATTAACCATGCCCGCTCTGCTGAAAAAAGCGAAGTCAATCTGGGAGACATCCTTGCTTCCATCTTTCAGGAAAAAGATTCACATGCAGCGTTTTATCTTGAGTCCGAAGGGATAACCCGGCTTGATGTTTTAAAATATATTTCCCATTCATCTGAAAACCGGAAAAGTTCACCACCGCCCCTTGACCCGTCACAAAAGGTTTTCAAACACGCGGACCAGAAGAGCAAGCGCAAAAAGAAAAAAGATCCGCTTCAGGCATTCACCGCAGATCTGCTTAAAAAAGCAAAAGATAACAAAATCGATCCGCTTGTGGGCCGTAAAAACGAAACAGACCGGGTTATGCAGGTACTTTGCCGCAGACGGAAAAACAACCCCATACTGGTGGGTGACCCGGGCGTTGGGAAAACGGCAATTGCCGAGGGTCTGGCGTTAAAAATAGGCAATAAAGAAGTGCCCGATCTTCTGGAGAACTGTGAACTTTTTTCTCTGGATATGGGTGCGCTGCTTGCCGGAACCAAATACCGGGGTGATTTTGAACAGCGCCTTAAGGATGTTATCAAATCGCTGGAAGTCAAGGATAATGCCTTACTGGTAATTGACGAGATCCATACGGTTGTGGGAGCAGGCGCAACCACCAGCGGCTCCATGGACGCTTCTAATATTTTAAAGCCCGCCCTCTCTTCAGGAGAAATAAAGTGCATCGGCACAACCACATATGAAGAGTATAAAAATCATTTTGAAAAAGACCGTGCCTTTTCCCGCAGATTCGAAAAAATCGAGGTGCCTGAACCCACGGTTGATGAAACCAAATTGATTCTGGAGGGCTTAAAACCTTATTATGAGGAGCATCACAACTTAAGTTATACCCCCCAGACAATTGAGGCGGCTGCCTATCTTTCCGACAAGTATATCAATGACCGGTTCCTGCCGGACAAGGCCATTGATGTAATCGATGAGACCGGTGCATATCTGCGGCTGAAAGGCAAAGGTAAACGCAAAAAAGTCACACCGAAAGATATTGAAGAAATCGTCGCTAAAATTGCCAAAGTCCCGGTTACCAGTGTAACCTCCACAGACAAGGCAAATCTTGAATCCTTGCCCAAACGGCTTTTCAAGGTCATTTTTGGCCAGGATGATGCCATCAGCACCCTGACTACATCCATAAAACGGTCACGGGCCGGGCTTGCCGAGCCGGAGCGCCCGGTGGGTTCATTTCTCTTTATGGGCCCCACAGGCGTTGGGAAAACCGAGGTTGCCAAACAGCTGGCATCAAATATGGGAATCGAATTCTTAAGATTCGATATGAGCGAATACATGGAAAAACATGCTGTTTCCAGACTAATCGGCGCTCCTCCCGGCTATGTCGGTTTTGATCAGGGCGGTATCTTGACGGACAGCATCCGCAAGCATCCCCATTCGATTCTACTGCTGGATGAAATTGAAAAAGCGCACATGGATCTGTTCAATATCCTGCTCCAGGTGATGGATTATGCCACCTTGACCGATAACAACGGAAAGTCGGCTGATTTCAGAAATGTCATCATCATCATGACCTCCAATGCCGGTGCCCGGGAAATGAGCAACAATACCATCGGCTTCGGATCCCAGACAGCGAACTCGGATGCAAAAGGTATGAAAGCCGTTGAACAGACTTTCAGTCCTGAATTTCGAAATCGTCTGGACGGCATTGTGCAGTTCAACCACCTGTCGCCCAAGGTGATGGAGCTGATCGTTGATAAAAATATGAAAGAGTTAAAACAGATGCTGGCATTAAAAGATATCACTGCTACTTATTCAGCGAAAGCCCGATCCTATCTGGCTAAAGAGGGATATGACACAAAATTTGGCGCACGACCGCTGGCACGGCTGATTCAGACGCAGATAAAGGATAAACTAACGGATGAAATCCTGTTTGGCAAGCTTGCAAAGGGCGGGAAAGTCTCCATTGGTTTCAGGAACAACAAGCTGACATTTGTATATAAAAGCTGAATGCCTCTTTTCAGATTATCACGGAAACTGGACTTCCCACCGGCCTGGCTTGCAAGATCGGACGGCCTTTTATGTATCGGTGGAGATCTTACTTACAAACGCCTTCTTTTAGCATATGAAAAAGGAATTTTTCCCTGGTTTTCAGACGAGGAACCCATTTTATGGTGGTCCCCGGACCCGCGACTGGTCCTGTTTCCAAATGATATCCACATATCGAAAAGCCTGAAAAAAAAATTCAAGAAGAATCATTACCGACTCACGATCGACAATGCCTTTGAGCAGACCATTGTTTCCTGTGCACAGCCACGAAATAACGGTCAGGAAGGCACGTGGCTTGTAGAGGAGATGATTGACGCCTATATTAATCTCCACACCCTTGGATATGCCCATTCCGTTGAAACATGGAAAAACGGGAAACTAACCGGAGGGTTGTACGGTGTTTGTCTTGGCGGATCCTTTTTTGGTGAATCCATGTTTTCATTTGAACCGGATGCTTCCAAACTGGCATTGGTTGCCCTGGCCTGCTTTTTGGGCCACCACAATTTTGATTTAATCGACTGCCAGGTAACAACATCCCATCTTTTATCAATGGGGGCCATGGAAATTTCCAGAAACCGTTTTCTGGATACGATTGCCCATTCTGTGAAAAGAGAGGAACTTAGGCATATCTGGGATCCGGATATTGAACTTCACCGTTTTTTATCAAGGCAGGTTTATGAAAAAAATTGTTGATGCGATACCCGAAAATTGCATTTGTGTTCTGGGAATCCCCCATGATGAAAATTCCTCCTTTTTAAAAGGCCCTGCCAAGGCCCCACAAAAAATCAGGCAAGCCTTTTATTCAAATTCTTCAAATCTGTGGTCGGAATCAGGATATGATCTGGGTGGTCTGGACAGCCTTTGCGATATGGGTGACATTGACTTTTCAAGTGAAGAAAAGGACTTTGAGCAAATCATCTGTTCAGCGGACAAAATACTTCAAAAAGGCAATCGCCTGGTGACGCTTGGTGGTGACCATGCCATCACCTATCCTGTGATGGCTGCCCATTCAAACGTCCATGACAACTTAACGATTTTCCATCTTGATGCCCACCCTGATTTATACGACAGTCTTGATGGAAACAGACACTCCCATGCCTGCCCTTTTGCCAGAATAATGGAAAAAAAGATTGCCACAAGGCTTATACAGGCTGGTATCCGTACCATGACCGGCCATCAAAGAGAGCAGGCCGGCAAATTTAACGTTGAAGTCCATGAGATGAAAGATGGGCTATCCTGGCTTAAAACACTTGAAATCCAAGGCCCTGTTTATCTTTCTGTTGATCTTGATTGCCTTGATCCGGCCTTTGCGCCCGGAGTGTCTCACCATGAGCCTGGCGGACTTTCCACGCGACAACTGCTCGATATTATTCAACGATTGCCAGGTACTATCGTTGGGGCGGATATTGTTGAATACAATCCGAAAAGAGATGTGAACGGTGTGACCGCCATGGTGGCGGCAAAACTGTTAAAAGAAATCATCGATCGAATACACCAGGGTTTACAGTAATACCATGCTTCCAAACATGATCGATATCCATTGGTGGCAGCGCCTTCCCTACTCTGTAAGCCCTTATCTGTTTGAATTCAACGGTTTTGGCATCCGGTTCTACAGCTTGATGTATATTGCGGCTTTTATCACGGTTTACGCGCTTCTTCGATATCGGCTCCGGACCGAAAACTTTTCAATATCAAAAAACCTTCTTGAAGATTTTCTTATCTGGGCAGCCTGCGGCGTACTGCTTGGCGGCAGGCTGGGATATGTCCTGTTTTATGACCTTGCCTATTTTATCCGGCACCCGTTTCAAATTATCCTGCCCTTTAATTTTGAAAACGGATTCACATTTACCGGTATTGCCGGCATGTCCTACCACGGCGGTCTTATCGGTGTAACCATTGCTGTCCTAATGTTCTGTAGAAAACATAAAATTGACCCGATGACATTTTCCGACCTGTTGTGTCCTGCCGTACCACTGGGATATACTTTTGGCAGACTTGGCAATTTTTTTAATTCAGAACTCTATGGCAGAGCGACATCCATGCCTTGGGGAATGTACTTCCCGACAGACCATTCTCATCTGCTGCGCCATCCCTCTCAATTGTATGAGGCTTTTTTTGAGGGTCTTTTCCTTTTCGGCGTACTATGGATATTGCGCAAAAAGGCTGCGCTCACCCACTGCATGTTTGCATGTTATCTGATTGGCTATGGTGGTGTTCGCTTTTTCATTGAATTTGTAAGAATGCCTGATGAACACTTAAATTTTGTATTTCTAAATTTCACCATGGGCCAGGTCCTTTGTGCCCTGATGATTTTTTTCGGAATGACACTGATTTATAAAATCAAGGGTACCTCTAATAATTAGAATTTTGTTTTGAGTTCAAGGCGCAGGAAAAATTTAATCGGAATAAAAGGCAATTAATAGAGGTGGCCTCAAATCATCGCACTAACCTGAATGGATGCGGGGTCCGACACCACGACGGACCGGCTTGACAAACAGCGAATTAGCCCCATTATCTGGTATGCTGTTTTCATGCAAAAGGAGACCCTATGCTTTTAAAATTATTCTTATGTTTTACACTCATCCCTGTTATTGAATTATACCTTCTCATCCAGGTTGGGACAGTCATTGGTGGTTTAAACACTATTCTGCTGGTCATTTTAACCGGATTCCTGGGTGCCTGGCTCGCCCGGCTTGAAGGAATGAATACCATGATGCGCCTGAGAATGAATCTTCAACAGGGACTTATGCCGGCTGAAGAGCTAATTGATGCCGTGATTATCTTCGGTGCCGGTATTGTTCTGATCACTCCGGGACTTGTCACCGACATCTTCGGGCTTTTACTGCTATGGCCTGTCACCCGCAATAAATTCAAACAATTGCTTAGAAAAAAGTTTGACGAAATGAAGCTTAACGGCAGCATTGATGTGACCCGGTTTCATTAATCTATGGTTTTTTATGCCAAAAGTGTCACCCCCGGACAACCTTATTGAAGTCAGATACAATATTCTAATGCGCAGGAGGCTAAAATGGATTTTTTTAAGCTAATACAATCCCGTAGAAGCATCCGAAAATTCACGGACAAACCGGTTGAGAGGGAAAAAATAGAGCTTTTGATGGAGGCTGCTGTGCGGTCACCGTCCTCTCGCAGCATCAATCCTTGGCAATTTGTCATCGTTGATGACAAAAAAAAGATTCAGGCGCTTTCCAAGGCAAAACCGCATGGGGCAAGCTTTCTGAAAAACGCTCCACTGTGCATCGTCGTGTGCGCAAACAAGGAGGAAAGCGATGTATGGGTTGAAGATGCATCCATTGCCTCAGCTTTTATTCATTTGGCGGCGCATGACATGAAACTTGGCAGTTGCTGGATTCAAATCAGGAAAAGAGAATATAACGCTTTCAAAACGGCGGACACATATGTTAAAGAACTTCTGGAAATACCCGATAATATAATGATTGAATCGATTATTGCTGTCGGATATCCGGATGAACCCAAAAAGGGGCACCCAAAAGAGAGATTGCCGTTCCATAAAGTTGTATTTAATACATATGAATTAAAGGACTAAATGGAAATTAAAGCTGAAATTCTGAAAATGGTTCAAAAAAGGGAGAGTGATCTGCCAACCCTTCCTGTTGTCGTTGACCGGATCATCAGTGTTGCATCGGATGAAAAAACGACCACAGAAGAGCTTGCAGAAGTTATCTCCTATGACCAGGGAATGACCAACAAGCTTTTGAAGCTGGCCAATTCCGTCTATTATGCCCAGAAGACAAAAGTAGATACCATAAAACGAGCCATCACCGTTATCGGATTTGATGAGATTATCGGCATTGCCCTTGGTATGGGAATTTTGTCCTCTTTTACCGACAAGTCCGGTTTGACCCTTGATATGAAGGCCCTGTGGATTCACGGCATTGGCGTCGCAACCGTTGCCAAGGACATCGCCAAACGAACCAATCCGGCCGTGGCCAACAAAGTATTCATTCCCGCGCTGCTACACGATATGGGCAAGGTCATTTTCAGCGTCTATTTTAAAGATGAATACATGAAAGTTCGTCAGCTTGCCATGGAAAAAAAACGTCCTCTCTATTTTGCCGAGAACGCTATTTTCAAAATAGATCATTCCACCCTTTCAGCGTTGCTGATGAAACGATGGAATTTCCCGCAGTCAATCATGCTCCCGGTCAGATTTCATCACTCCCCGGATTCAACACCTGTTAAGTTCAAACACCAGTCCCTGATTATCAATCTGGCTGATTATCTGACACAAAAGGCCGGCATCGGACACAGTGGCAACCCGGTACCGGTAACGGTCAAAAATTCACCAAAAAAAATCGGGCTGGACCCCAATAAATTAAAATTGATTATTGATCAGTTGCGACGCAAAGAAGATGAGATCAAGGAATTCTTTAATATAACAACCGAGCCCTAGCCGCCTTAAATATCCTTAAAATTTCTTTCTCCCGAAGATGCACGGCATGCCTCACCAAATGTGATCAGGCTCTGTTCAAGTGCCTCAAACTCAATGGTTCCGCCCACGGAAATCACATCAGCACCGCGTTTTTCAAATGCGGTCACCACATCCATTAATGTCAGGCATTCAATATCCTGAGCCGGAACATAACCATGACCGTCCTGCATGTTGGCTTCGAGCAGGACCCGGCATTCAACCATTTTGCGCAACAGCACTTTTACAATTTTTAACGGAATTTTGATCTGGGTTGCAATCTCAATATCAGTGGCCGGCGGTTGCTTTTTTGCGAATCGTGCCACACACAGATGAACGATTCGCAGGACAATCAGCTTTCTGAGCCGAAGGCTGAGTCTGCTGTATTCTATATCCTGGGTTTCAAGTGCTTCGGTATTTTCCCAGGAAAAGGCGAACTCCGCACCAAAGAGCACGATTGACCAGGATGCCTGCAGCCAGATAAGAAACAGAGGCAATGCCGCAAAACTGCCATAAATAGCGTTATAATGGGAAAGCCCGACCTGGGATTTCAAATAGATCATCTGGGCCAACTGAAAAATGGTCCCGGCAATGATTCCCCCTGCCAGGGCGGCCTTGATATCTATTTTTTTATTCGGAATAAAAATATAAAAGAAAATAAAAAGTATCCAGATCGGAATAAACGGAAAGATATTAAACCCCAGTGACGCCCAGTCTTTAAGACTGCCCGGAAGGTCCATGGCGGCCAGAAATTTCTCAAGATAGGCGGTGATAAATATATTGGCGCTGCTTGAAAAAATAACCAGGATACCGGCTGTGATAGAGATGGCGATGTAATCGGTAAATTTTCGAATAAACGGACGGTCATCGTCTACCCACCATATCTTATTGAATGCGTTTTCAATATGCCCGATCAATTTTAATAGTGACCATACAAGAAGAACAACCCCCAGCACCGCCATCAGACCACCTTTGGTTTTTTCAAGCAGATTGCTGGAAAATGTCAATACATTCTGGATGACCTCTTCCTGACCGGCGAACAACTCTAAAACACGATTCTCAAGCACCTCCTTAAATCCAAATCCTTTGGCGATACCAAAGGCCATGGCCATCACCGGCACAATGGATAAAAGCGTAAACAGGGTTAAAGAGGACGCTCTTAAATCACACCGGTCTTCTTTAAACCCCCGGATAGCAAAAACAACCACTTTGGCTATCTTGTGCTGCCTGATAAAGCTCAAGTTGAATGATAGCTTCATTTTTCTACCTTGTTTTGTTCATACCATTCTCTTAATCTTTCCAATCCCTGCTCAATGGAAACTTTAGGGACATACCCCAGCTCATTTTTCGCTTTTGATATATTAAACCAGTGTGACGTGGCAATTTCCGAAGCTGCAAACCGAGTAATCGGCGGTTCTTTTTTAATCCTGAACAGCTTATATACAAATTCACACACACTGCCGGCAATATATGCTTTTCTGGCCGACATATGCCCTTTTAAAGGTGGCATACCGGCAATATCGAGAAAGGCATCTGCCAGAACCCATTTGGAAATGGGATCATCCTGACTGATAAAATAGATATTTCCGGACAAGGTTGAATCCTTAGAAAGTTTTTGGGATGCCAGAATATGGGCATCCGCGGCATTATCAACATAAACCGTGTCAGTCAGGTCATCTGTCTGCCCGATTTTTTTCAGCCATTTGCCCCGCTGGATAATCCGCGGAAAAAGATTATTGTCCTCCGGTCCCCAGATCAGATGAGGACGCAGTACAATGGCATTAAGACCTTGTTTGGCGGCTTTGAGGACCCGCTTTTCTGCCATGGCCTTTGTTTCAGGATAATATGCGAGGTATTTGTCAGGGTAGGGAGCTGTTTCATCAATGTTCTCCTGGTGTTCATCACTAAAAACAACACTGGGAGAACTGGTGTATATTAATTGTTTAACCTCATACTTTTTGCATGCTGCAATAA
Source organism: uncultured Desulfobacula sp. (assembly GCA_964562385.1). Taxonomy (GTDB): domain Bacteria; phylum Desulfobacterota; class Desulfobacteria; order Desulfobacterales; family Desulfobacteraceae; genus Desulfobacula. The sequence continues at coordinate 51,835 of CAZLTD010000004.1, read as the reverse complement.
CATTTTGTGTTCCTTTTACATTGGCATTATAATACGCTTCATAGCTCCCCCAGGGAGGTGGTTTGGCCGCCACATGGAAAACGGCATCCACCCCTTTTACAGCATTGTCCACAGCAGCTTTGTCAGCCAGATCCCCTTGAACCTGCCTGACGTTTAACCCCTCTAAGGACGGATAATATTTTCGTGAAAAAGACGATACGCCTATATTTTCGGTTAACAATTTTTTGACAATGGCCTTCCCTAAAAATCCGCCGCCGCCGGTAACAAGTGCCTTCCCAATTCCCATAGTCATTCCTATTTCTTTTGCAGATTCATTTACTGGAATTTATAATTGATATTAAAAATGTCTATCATAAACACAATGGGCTTGCAATATATGCTGATACTCGAAAGAGGGATAATAGATGTGGCAAACGGTTCTTTTCTATTTGCTTAACCCGGATATTTCACGAAATGATTTTGCTTTAACTGCAAGGCACCAGGCTGTGAAGCTGTAGTAGCTTTACCGAGAACGGCCTGAAACGAAGAAGATGAAATAAAATCATTTCGCCCGCAGGGTGACATTTTGCGTCCGTTAGTATCCCCGGTAAGAATAAAGTAACCCTACGCTGTTATAGGATATTTTAGTAAAATCACTAACACTCTCATGAAATATTCGGGTTTAAAAGACAAATAACTGTTATCCCAGTATCATGTTTACATCAGGCCGATATGGTTACCTGCAAATTATCCACAAATCCTCTCCCGGAACCCATTCTTTGCTTGACAAAGCCCTTGTTTTAACGTAATTAAGACAAGTTTTTTAGCTGAGCGGGAATAACTCAGTGGTAGAGTGCGACCTTGCCAAGGTCGAAGTCGCGGGTTCAACTCCCGTTTCCCGCTCCACTTTTTTCTTCTCCACTCAAAAATTCAATTTTGTCCCAAGTTTCATTGTTTTTGACAATCCATAAATGGCAATTGCTGCCGCCAGATCGAACAATGCCATCCCCACAGACTTAAATAAAATTGTTTTGTCGTTCAGGGGCATTGGTTCTTTCAAAAGCCCGGCAAATTCGAGTATCTTGTTTTCATTCACCCTGCCAAGGTCAAGCGGAATAGCAATATCACCAGACTCTTTACAGGCAAACAATGTATCCACAAAAACAGAATCTGCGGTTTCAATCACAGCATTGGGAAACTCCTGCATATCCGGCCTAAATGATCCGATGGATATAAACAGCTTTCCTTTAATTTTGGGTGAGGGAAGATCAAATAGCGGTTGACGGCTGGTTGTTGCCGCTACCACTACGTTAGAATCATCGACCAGTTGTTCCGGACTGTCACTGACACGGCAGGCAACGCCTTCAAATTCATCTGACAGCCGATCTCCCATTCTCCGGGCAGCGTCCGGATCCAGATCAAAGAGGTTCAATTGCTCAACTTTCCGATTGAATAGCAGGTACCTTGCCTGCTGGAACCCCTGCACCCCTGCCCCCATCACACCGGCAGATTTAATCGTTTTTCCGGTCAGTATATCCACAGCCAGACCACCGACGGCCCCGGTTCTCTGGGCAGTGACAGCAGCCCCGTCCATGAAGGCCAGCGGTTCTCCTGTCCGATTATCATTTAAGACAAGTACGCCGTTCACCGAAGGTTTATCAAACCTGTGAGCATCGGGAAAAACACTGACCAGTTTTGTAACGAAAAACTGTTTTGAAAAACACGGCATGAGCAGGAGAACATTCTTCTCATCCGTCACATGAATTCGATCCGGCATGTTGTACTCATTGGTCAACATCATCTTATATGCATCCCGTATCGAATCCTGAATAATACCCTGATCAACGGATTGAATATCTTCTTTATTAATAAAAATCATGCTTTCCTCATCTTTAAATTTCTATTGATTCATCTTCTTGTTTCAAATAGCACAGGAAGCGTCAAACTGCCATTAAAACCGTTGACATTCCTCTTTGGCTTTTTAAACAGGATATGTTAAAAACCCCATATTGTTACACATAGTGATTCTCAAAAATATGTTCCTAAAAAACGTATAGGAAAAGAATCACCCAAAGGCAAATCGTGTGTCACGCAGCGGGCTTTAAAATTTGAGTGATGGAAAACCATGTCCGTGTATCGGAACCTGTTTCTGCGATTTGCTATAGATATTGTACCACCTAAATTCTAAAGGAATCTATTGTGACCGAAAAAGAGACTGTTTTATGTATTGAAAAAAGCCGTTTACCAGAATCCTGGACACAACAGGTCAGTGTTGTGCCTATGGATATGGATTCATATATTAAAACCTGCACCCGGGCAGGCTACCATTTTATAGACCGGTCAAAGGCGGAAAATGATCCGTCAAAAAAGCAGATTATTCCGTATATCATTATTCAAACAAAAGATACCAAACAGACCGCCGTCTATAACCGTCAGGGAAGTGAAAAACGCCTCCATGACCTTTGGTCCATCGGCATTGGAGGCCACATTAATCCGGTGGACAGCAGTGACGATGAAAGGTCTTTTGAACACGCATTGATTGCCGGGATGACCCGGGAATTAAATGAAGAGCTTGAATCTCGACCCGTGGATGACAAACCCTGTTTTTTGGGCATTATCAGTGAAGATCAAACAGATGTGGGCAAGGTCCATGGCGGCGCTGTCTTTAGAATCTTGACAGAAAGACCCGAAGCCTACGCTGCCGGTCAGGAGTTATTTGAGTTTCAATGGGAGAAAACCAAAAATCTTGAGAAGCTGAATCTGGAACTCTGGTCAACGCTTGCATTAAAACTGATCGCTGCAACCCATTGATTGCCAATATTTAACGAGCCTGTTTTTATTCACATTAAAGCAGGCTTTGATTACTTTTTATTTTCCGCTACAGGTGAGATTGTCCATGCAAACATGATCCTGCATAAATCATCAGGATTTCTTGCCTAACACTTTGAGTACAATAGCGTCTTTATCTTTTAAAATTTTGGACCCCCTTGTAATTTTACACAGGCTGATGCCATATTTTTTGGCTATTTTCCGCTGGGCCACCCCATCATGCAGATCTTTTAACAATTTCCAACGCAAAGAGATATCATCCAGCTCTGCGGGGGTAAAGATCTCATCAAAAAATCGCTGCATGTCATCCATGTCTTTCAGGGACGCTATTACCTGTAACAGGTCTTTGTCTATTGTCATATCATCCTTTCCATCTTTGGGTCTGTTTTTAGTTCCAGCCATGCATCAAAAATCATTCTTCAAAAGACTGAACCTGATAAACACTGACACAAAGATTACCTGATTTCCACTCTTCCGGTGAAAGCCCTGCCTTCATACAAAGGTGACTCAAAAACTGTTCCGGTTCTGCGAGCTGTTCCCAGACCTGCGGCAGAAAAGTAGCGCTTTGATACGATTTTTTAATCATTACCCCATCCACACCAGGCCTGAGTTTTGAAATCAAGTCGTTATAATCCGAATACTCAATCTCCTGCGGCACCGTTAAAATGCTGACCTCAATTATTGTCTCGTCCAGTTCCTGTTGTGACAGCGCCTGGAATCGTGAATCATTAAATGCGGCATGCCTGGCATTTTCCAGTACTCCCTGTGCCATAGTTTTCACAGGTTTGATATTTCCGATACAACCTCGCAAATCCCCTTTTTTATGAAGGCTGACAAAAGTACCCCGATTTTTTGTTTTAAGATTTTCCGGCAGATCCGATTCCAAAGATCCATCTTTGTCCTGCCGGCCTGCTAACTGATTTTGTATACTCTGTCTTGCAAGCTTTAACAATAACGCACCGTCTGCTTCACTGAGCTTTTGTTCCATTGATCAACCCCATAAAATAGTTTTACAAAACCTTATAGATCAGTCTTTATTTTGTATATTAAGCATATTTCCCCAGATGATGTAAAGCCTTGGCTCAACAGCCTCAAGGACACATTATTGCTGAAAATCAAAGCAAATAGATAAAAATAAGAGAAAATAATAGGTTTTGGATAGGATATTTTTCTTATATATCCTGAAGATTTTTATCCAAGCATCAATCCTGTTTGCGGTAAAATCTTTATCGGGGATAATCCGGATTGACTCGAATCTTTTTCATCAATATGATAGTGACAAGTTGAATTACAGCTTCCTAAAAAGCAGACCTTTCGACTTTTATATTAATTGGGGATAAAATATGGCCACTTTGGTTGATAAAAAATTGGTTCGTAAGCTTATTGAAAACGGGGTTGAAGCTTCATTAATTCCCGGGTTCATACGAAGCCTGGCGAATGCATGTTTAATCAACCCGGGTATGTCCCACTGCCAGGCAAACAAACGCCTTAAGTATCTTGGCTGGGATGATATTGAAATTGATTATCACACCCTTCAGTTGGCCATTACATCCCTGGAAACGAAAGGACTCAGCCAGTTGGAGTACAAATCAGCTCCCTGGTATCAGAATAGTTTTGATACCAGGTCTCCATCCGGCGCCTGGTAATTGTTCATCTAAAATATAAAAAGCGTACGAGTCATCGTACGCTTTTTATACGTTCTATATAAATCAATAATTAGAGCAGATTATCCAATGACGTATAATCCAGGTCAAACGCATTGGCAACCGGTTCACACACAAGCTTATCACCGACATAATTGACCCCTTTTGCAAACCCTTCGTCAGCACAAACCGCTTTCCAGCCGTTATTGGCAATCTTCAAAGCATAGGGCAGGGTTGAGTTGGTCAAAGCGATCGTGGATGTCATAGGAACCGCCCCCGGCATATTTGCCACACAATAATGAACCACTCCGTCAACCTCAAAAATCGGGTCGCCATGTGTTGTTGGTTTTGATGTTTCAAAGCATCCCCCCTGATCTATGGCAACATCAACGATCACGGATCCTTTTTTCATTGTGGAAAGCATCTGTTTTGTGATCAGCTTGGGGGCTTTTGCACCGGCAACAAGAACAGCGCCAACAACCAAATCGGATGTTTTTACAAGATCTCTGACCAGCGCAGGCGATGACATTAAAGGACGACAATTGGCCGGCATCACTTCGGACAGGTATCTTAATCTGTCAATATTCATATCAAGGATCGTGACATTGGCGCCCATTCCACAGGCCACCTGGGCAGCGTGGATTCCGACAACACCGCCGCCAATCACAAGCACATTGGCTGAAGGCGTTCCGGTCACACCGCCTAAAAGGCACCCTCTTCCACCGAATGTCCGCTCAAGATATTTTGCTCCCTGCTGAGCAGCCAGCCTGCCGGCCACTTCGCTCATGGGTGCCAGAAGCGGCAATCCTCCGTTTTGGTCTTCAATCGTCTCATACGCAATGCCGATTGAACCGGTCTTTACCAGCGCCTCGGTCAAATTTTTGTCTGCCGCAAGATGCAGATAGGTAAAAACAATCTGTCCCTCTTTGATGAGGTCGAATTCAGAAGGTTGCGGCTCCTTGACATGCATCACCATGTCTGAAATATCGTAAACTTCTTTAGGAGTATTTAAAATAGTAGCTCCGGCTTCGATGTACTGGTTGTCTTCAAACCCGGACCCCACACCTGCATTTTTTTCAACATATACAGTGTGCCCGTTGGCCTTTAGCACATCCACGCCGGAAGGTGTCATGCAAACACGACTTTCCTGGGGTTTGATCTCCTTGAGGATTCCTACAATCATTTTCCCTTACTCCTTGAATTAAAGGTTAGAGTTTATCTCCATCTTAAAAATAATTAACGGTACTCTTTCATCTTCCACTTCACTATAGCAAAAGCCTTGCCAACACCTGCCAACATTTTCAGATTCTGCGAAACCCTTTATTTAAAGGGACTTATGGCATCTCAGCGATAGGCGTTTCTGTGACAAAAATTAAATTATTAGAAAACAATGGAAATAAATTGAACCACACAATCATAAACCGTGTATAACTCTGCCTCATGTTGTGGTACGAAAACAAACCACTGGTTCTATTTTGCACCAATATATCTGTTTTGTCTTTTATTTAAGGCAGTTTACTCTGGAAATCGTTTATTAATACCTTCAAATTCATGGATATTTGATAAGAAAATAGAAACAAACTCAGGATCAAAATGGCGACCGGATTCTGATGTGAACAAATCTATAATTCGCTCGATAGACCAGGCATCCTTGTAACATCTTTTGTGACTCAAAGCATCAAACACATCTGCCACGGCGGCAATCCTGCCGTATACGTGGATCTGTTCACCACTAAGCCCGTTTGGATATCCCGTACCGTCCCATTTTTCATGGTGCTGTAGCGCAACAATAGCAGCGGCCTGCATTATGGGCCGTTTTGATTTCTTTAAAATCTCATATCCTGTCTGCGCATGCTGCTGGACAATGGCAAATTCTTCAGATGTCAATTTCCCCGGCTTATTCAAAACCGACTCAGGGACACCTATTTTACCGACATCGTGCATTGGACTTGCAAGTCTGAGCATCTCACAGGTTTCTTCATCCATCCCGTATTTTTTTGCAAGCAGATAACAGACTTCGGCAACCCGGGTAACATGGTTGGCTGTTTCCTGTGACCGGGTTTCAACAATCTCGCCCAGGGTTAAAATCACCTCTTTTTGGGTATTAATGATCTCTCTGGTCAAGCTGATATTGTCAAACCCGATCGCAATAGTATTGGCATAAATTCGAACCATTTTCTGCTGAATATCGGATAATTGCTCGCACCCTGCTATATAAAGCAGGCTTAAAAATCCCTCTTTGGTCTGAAACACCCCGACATACTCATTGTTTATAAATACTTCTCCGCCTTTATCAGCGTATTTTTCAAAAGTATCAATGACCTTTTGTGGCACAACATCCTCAAAGCAACCACCGATTTTTTTCTCATAAATTCCGGTGCCGGCCATCATCAGCATACTGCCGTTGGGCATCCGAATAAAATAACCACTGTCCATATGTGAACTGAAATCCGGGTACAGGATTCCCTCAAGCTGCTCCAGGACGTTTGACCCAAATTTAGAAAATGACTGATTTTTAAATACGTTCAGAAGTGATGCGATGATTGCTTCAAGCCCAATACTGTTCTTCTCGATCATTTTCAGGTTACTATAGGCGCGAAGACACGCCGTCACCGAGGTAAATAACTTTTGAGCGGTCAGCTCAGGCTTTGTTTTATAATCGTTGATATCATACCGGGTGATGACTTCCTGCTCAGGTGCCTTCCCGGGCTGTCCGGTGCGCAGAACGATGCGAACATCACTGTTTTTTAACTCTTTTCTAATATACTCGACAAGACGAAGCCCGGTATCGTCCTGCTCCATCACAACATCCAAAAGGATAAGTGCAATATTGGTCTCTTTTTCAAATATTGCTCTTACATCTTTTTCTGAATAAGCACTGAGGATTTCAAGCCCTTTACCTTCGAATGTAAACCCTCTTAAGGTAATTCGCGTTATCTCGTGAACATCTGACTCATCATCCACTATTAAAACTTTCCAGAGATGACGATTATCTGCCGGCTCATGGGAATCCTTTACGATATCCTCTTTGGCAAACGTCAGCGGTTCATCTGCAGGATGATTAGGCTCGGAATCCATTGTATTCCCTTTATTTTGCTTTAAAATAGGACTCAACCAATTGTAGTGCCATACCAATATAAGTGTCTGAACTCAATTTCTTCATTCGATCTTTAAATTCAGCAGGAACCTTTTCAAGATTATCTACAAATTGAGACAGATCATCCATAGTGATTTTCTGTCCGCGGGTCAAATCTTTTAAGCGTTCGTATGGATTGGGTTCATCAAACACACGCATGGCGGTTTGAAACGGCTCCGCCAACAGTTCCGGATTCCTATCCAGGTCCTGCCTTATCTCTTTTTCATTAAGATCGATTTTCGACAATCCTTTAAGGGCATTTTTCACGCCAATGGCAAAATATCCAAATGCTGACCCAAGGCTTCGCAGGACCGTGCTGTCGCTTAAATCTCTTTGAAATCTTGATTTCTGGAGCTTAACACTCAAGTGTTCCATAAGGGAGATTGCAAGCCCCATATTTCCTTCGCTGTTTTCAAAATCAATGGGGTTTACTTTGTGAGGCATGGTTGAAGAGCCGGTTTCATGAGCTTTGACTTTTTGTTTGAAATATCCAAGACTGATGTATCCCCACATATCGCGATCCATGTCAATAATGATTGCAGCGGTCCGGATCAACGACTGTAAGACAAAAGCCATGGAGTGATTTGGATTAACCTGGGTGGTAAATAAAATAGGTTCCAACTCCAGATGCTCTTCAATGAATCGTCTGGAGGCATCAATCCAATCAATTTCAGGATATACAAAAAAATGGGCATTAAAATTTCCCGTTGCCCCATTCATCTTGGCCTGGATATCTGTCTTTTCGACAATTTTCTCTTCGTTTAAAATCCGCCAGGCAAAATTAACAAATTCCTTTCCGACCGTGGTAGGGCTTGCCGGTTGCCCATGTGTTCTTGACATCATAGGAATGGATTTATAGGCCTGCGCCTTTTGTTCAAGGTCCCTGCGAAGCGTCTGCATCAATTCGCCGGCGATCTGTTTTCCCTGTTTCAGCATCAGCGCATAAGATGTATTATTGATATCGTCGGATGTGCACGCGAAATGAACCCATTCCTTAATGGCAGACATTCCCATGGCATCAAGCTGATCTTTTATATAATATTCAACCGCCTTAACATCATGGTTGGTCTTTTTTTCAATATCCTTTACCAGCCTGGCCCCGTCAAGGTCAAACCCCGATACGATTTTATCTAATTTTTCGCAGTCTTGAGAATCAAATTCGACAAGTTTTAAATCTGTCAAAATAAATTTAAGCCATTCAATTTCAACAAAAACCCTGTATCTTATTAAACCAAATTCGCTAAAAACCCCTGTAAGTTCCTTGGTCAACCCTGCATACCGCCCATCCAATGCCGTCAATGCGTCAATCATCAATATTTTTTTCACTCCATAAAAAGAAACTAAATAGTTAAAATTATTTGACATCCATGCTAAAATCATAGTAAGTTTTTTGGCATGTCATGCATCATATAAAATAGCAAACAATTAAAAAATTAACAATCCAAAACAATCACCAATCATCACGACAGGTTTAAATCGTCTTATGGAACTTTTCAATTTCAAAGACACACCGCCGTCACACTGGGCCGTCTCTGCGACAGACCAATGGAAAATACTAGTGATTGATGACGAATCGTCCATTCACGAGATCACTCAAATAGTGCTAAAAGACTTTCACTTTGACGGAAAACCGCTCCTGCTGTTGCATGCATATTCAACCCAAGATGCCAAAAAGATGCTCACTGACCATACAGATATCGCCCTGATCCTGCTTGATATTATTCTCGAAACTCAAACAGCTGGGCTGGATCTGATTCACTGGATCCGAAAACAGGCCAACAACACGCTTTCTCAGATTATTATACGAACGGGCAACCCTGACCATTACCCCGAAGCCGAAATGATTGAAACCTATACGATAAACGACTACGTTGAGAAAACCAATGTAACGGCTCAGCGTCTCAAAACATTAGTGATGGGCTCCATCCGGACGTTCAGGGACAAGTATAAGCTCAAACAGGAACTGTCCGCCAAAAGGAAAATAGAACAATCTTTAAAAGAAAAGGAAAAACTCTTAGAAGATATTGTTGAAAATATAGGGGATATCCTCTGGGAAATTGATGAAAAACTGATATACACATATATCTCAAAAAAAGCGGAAGCCATAACCGGATTTGCCGCCACCCATTTCATTGGAAAGTCATTTCAAAATTTTTTAACGGCAGAATCCAAAACAATCGCCTTTAATCAAATCAAATCGCATATAGTGCAACAAACTAAATTTTCAAATATTGAAATTACCCGCAATACAAAATCGGGTGAACCTCAATATTATCTGGTCAGTGGCAAACCATTTTTCAAAGGCGACAAATTCAAGGGATATCGTGGGGCTGATATCGACATCACCAGCTTAAAAAGAACTGAAATAGAAAAGGACAAGCTGATAGCCGAACTTCGCCAGGCTCAGCGACTTGAAGCCATGGGGACCCTGGCCGGAGGGATTGCTCATGATTTCAACAATATCCTAGGCGGTATCCTGGGATATGCCCAGCTGCTCCAGTTTGAACTCAATGAAAATCCTACCAGCATGTCCTATACCAAACAAATTGTCACCGGTTGCAACCGTGCCAAAAATCTTATTTTCCAGATTCTTGATTTCAGTCGGCAACGGGACAATGTTTCATCAAAAAGGCTGACGAACCCGATCGAGATTGTCAATGAGACCCTAAAACTGCTCCGCGCTTCTTTTCCCTCTTCAATAAAAATTAGATCAACGGTTTACAAAGATACCGGCTGTATACAGGCAGACCCTTCACAAATACATCAGGCTGTCATGAACCTGTGCACCAATGCACGGCAGGCCATTGAAGACGGACGCGGGGAGGTCCATATAATTGTGAATGAAATTGCTCATGCCGTTGATGCACCGATTGCCGATCTTAAACTGGACCTTCCATTTGGTGACTATATCATGATCTCAGTTGAAGACACGGGTAAAGGGATTGATATTGATGCTCTGGACAAAATATTCAATCCCTATTTTACAACCAAAAAACATGGAGACGGCACCGGCCTTGGCCTGTCCGTTGTTCATGGTATTGTCACACGGTTTAACGGTGCCATTACAACCCGGACAAAACCGGGTCAGGGGACCATATTCGCACTCTACTTTCCCAAATACGCAGCCACGGAAGAAACTAAAAAGCAGACCTACAATCCATTGATCAAAGGCAACGCTCACGTTCTTTTTATAGATGACGAACCCATGCTGGTAGATCTCGGTAAAAGGATGCTTGAAAAACTGGGGTATCATGTCGAAGCACTCGAATCAGCCCTGGAGGCCTTGAGTATGATAAAAGAAAAACCCACCAGATTTGATCTGGTTATTACGGATATGACAATGCCGGACATGTACGGCACCAAGCTGGCAGAAGAGATAAAAAAAATCAACGACCAGATACCCATTGTTCTTGCCTCCGGGTTTTCAACCCTGTCTCAAACAAGCAATGCCAACCCTTCCGGGATTGATGCCGTCCTTCCAAAACCGATAGAGATCAGCACCTTGTCTCAAACCCTGCACCAACTTCTAAACAAGGCTTTATAAGCTGTGTTCTAATTTAAAATTTTTATCATTGAATTGAACTGCTTTTAATTTTGTAACCATGGATTTTATTTATTACAATTCCTTTAAGTTAGTTACTTGACAAATATGCAGGGAATAAAGTATCTTAGCAAAAAATTAATTGATGAGACCATTTTTGTTGCAGGAGTAGAATATATGGCATTGACCAAGACAATTATTGCTGAAAGAATACAAGACAAATTAGATTTATCCAGAACCACCACCTATGAAATCATGGAAGAATTTCTCGAAATTATAAAAGAAACGATTGAAAATGGTGAGGACATCATGATCAGCGGTTTCGGAAAATTCTGTGTAAATGAAAAAAAGGCCAGAAAAGGCAGAAACCCTGCAACTGACGAAGAAATGACCCTTCCGGCGCGAAGAGTTGTCACGTTTAAATGTTCGGGAAAGTTACGAGATCTGATCAACTCATAACGGCACTTTGCACCTATCATGCAATTATCGGAAAGTACGATTTTAGCCATCATTCTTGTTTCATTGATCGGCAGCTACCTGATCGATACCATTGCAGATCATTTAAATCTTAAATGCCTTAATAGGGAACTCCCCAAGGAGTTCCTTGGGTATTACGACAATCAAAAATATTTAGACTCCCAGGAATATTTAAAAACCAATACGCGATTCGGATTTATCACTGCCAGTTTTGATCTGGCAGTGGTTTTGATTTTCTGGTTTTCAGGCGGTTTTAATTATATTGACAGCCTTGTTCGTTCCTTTGGGTACGGCCCGATACTATCAGGGCTTTTATTTGTCGGTATTTTAATGGGTTTAAAACTGATTATTTCGTTGCCCTTTAATATATATTCCACCTTTGTTATTGAAGAAAAATTCGGATTTAATAAAACAACGCCCCTTCTCTTTATTTCCGATTTTTTTAAAACAATCGGCCTGTCTATACTTATCGGAGGGATCCTGTTGTCGATCATTTTCTGGTTTTTAGATGCTGCCGGTGATTTGGGATGGATTCTGTGCTGGATCGCCAGCACACTGTTTCTTTTTATTATCCAGTACGTTGTTCCAACCGTTATCATGCCGTTGTTCAACAAATTCAAACCCCTGGAAGAGTCTATTATGGACTATGCCGCTTCGATTGATTTCTCACTGTCCAATATTTTTGTCATGGACGGTTCGAAAAGAAGCAGCAAATCCAATGCATTTTTTGCCGGATTTGGAAAGAACAAACGCATTGTACTGTTCGACACCCTGATTTCAGAGCAGACCCCCCAGGAACTTGTTGCCGTGCTTGCACATGAGATGGGACATTACAAAAAGAAACATATCATCAAACGGATGATACTGACTATATTCCAGCTGGGCATCATCTTCTACCTGATGTCTCTGTTTATTTCCAGCCAGAGTCTGTTTGCTGTTTTTTATGTTCAAGAGCCATCTGTTTATGCCGGGCTCATTTTTTTTGGGATGCTTTACACTCCCATTGATTTAATTTTATCTGTTTTTATGCAAATATCCTCCAGAAAGGACGAGATTCAGGCAGATCAATTTGCCGCTCAAACACTTGAAACCCGGGAACCGCTGATCACAGCACTAAAAAAGCTGTCAGCCCATAATCTTTCCAACCTTTTGCCACATCCCTTTTATGTGTTTTTGAATTACTCTCATCCACCGGTAATTCAGCGTATTCGGTTGTTACAAAGTTATAAGCCGGAACATTCGGCAGGATAAAGATAGCTCTTATGTTTTAAGACTATTGTATCGTAGAAGATTTTTAAAAAGAAATTTCGGATTGACGGACTATTTCAGGACTGATCTTTTCCAATGCTCTGATTACGGCCATTTTCTTTGGCCTGGTACAGGCACTCGTCGGCAAGGGCGACAAGGGCTTCTGCCGAGTTATCTTTGCCGGGTATCATCGTTGCCACTCCCAGACTCAGGGTAACATACTCATTAACCGTTGATTTTTCATGGTCCAGTTTTAAATTCTCAACACTGTTCCGAATCCCTTCAGAAACAGCCATGGCCCCTTCAGCATCAGTAGCCGGCAGGATAAGTGCAAACTCTTCTCCGCCATATCGTGCCGCTATATCGATAGATCGCTGAGCACAATCTGCAATGGCCCGTGCCACTTTCTGCAGGCAGTCGTCACCGGCCTGGTGGCCGTAATTGTCATTATAGAGCTTAAAAAAATCGATATCACACAGGACTACGGACATGGGTTCTTTTGTTCGGAAAAGCCTGTGCCACTCTGAATCAAGATACTCATCAAATTTCCGGCGATTGGGAATCTGGGTTAAACCGTCCATCACAGAAAGCAATTTTAGCCTTTCATTTGCCTTTTTCAACTGGTTCTCGGCACGAACGGTATCGCTGATATCAATGGAAAAGCCATTAAATCCGCTCATTCTTCCGGCGTCATCCTGCGTGGCCTTCGCGTAGCACAATGCCCATACAAAAGAGTTATCTTTTCGTTTAAGCCGACACCGAAAACGAATCACCTCTTCGGCTTCATATACGCCGAACATGAACTCCTCAGCTCTGTCGGAATCATAAAAAGCCTGTGTGGCAAAATCGGTAACCTGCTCGGCAATAGCTTCTGCGGATTCATACCCCATCATCCAGGCATATTCAGGATTGGCAGAAACGATATTCCCTTCCATATTGACATGGTAAATCCCAATGGGAGCAAATCCCGAAATTTCTGCAAGATACTGCTCCTGCTGTTTTAAATCCTTTTTATCCTTCAACCGGGCTGAAATATCTTTGGCAAGTACGGCCATACCCAGTTTTCCACCCTTGAAATTCATTATAGGGGTAAAGTAGATTTCGCATTCCAGTTTTTGATCTTTGATATTGATATGGGCGCAGGTGATTAACTGGGTTTTATTGCAATCCAGCAGATCCTGTTGACTGACAGGAACCAGATCACTTAACAATTGCCCCATGGAAGCATCTTCTGAGTAACCGAAAAGCTGTGTCGCCCCATGGTTCCAGGAAGCCACCCGCAACTGCGTATCCGCTTCTATATATGCCAGTTTGGCATGACCGATGAGCGAACCAAGCGTTATTATTCTATCGATTAATTTGTATTCCATACCGCTTTTTTATATTATTTTATTGATTTGAAGCAGATACTATGAAATTTTATTTTTTTTAACAAGGGAAAATTAAAAATCATATGCCAAAACTCATTATAACAGCAGACATTCATGGTAATTACAATGCCTGGCTGACCATAAAGGCACTTCTTAAGCCGAATGATTCTCTTGCCGTTGCAGGAGATCTTTTTGATACGCGCTACGGCAGCTATTCAAACCCTGCCTTTGACCCGGAAACTATTAAAACAGAACTGACCAATTTTCATCACCCTTTCTATTATGTGTATGGTAATTGCGACACGCTCTCTTTTTTCCCCGGCTATAGGGACAAACTTAATTTCGGTTTTAGTGGCAAAGAGTTGTTCATGGCCCATGGCCATAAAGGTGCTATTTCAGATGATCCGGTAGACATCGTCATTCAGGGTCACACACACCTTGCCGCACTTGAAAAAAAAGATGCGACTGTTTTCATAAATCCCGGCTCCATTGCACATTCGCGAAACGGTCTTTATACCTATGGCGTATTGGAAAAAAACCAGATTTGTCTGATTGATTTAAAAACCGGAAAAAGTCTTATTTCCCTTGATCTGTGACGGAGCGTTGACATTTATAGCAAATCGCAAAAACAGGTTCCGATACAAGCTACAGATCGATCATCTTCTTGTCACACGATTTACAGGCGTTACAGGATCAATTTTTGATACAGGCTCAATCCGTGAGCTCTTTGACTGGGCACGGGGTGCTGATCGCAATCGTTTGCGCAACCGTATATAATCCTGGTAACGTTTATAGATAGTTCGATCCCGCCTGACCGCCTGCTGTCGTGTTTTTTCATTATTTTTCTTTTTTCCCCCCTTGTTTGTCGAAAAAGAGTTGAGAATCTCATCAAATGAGAGGGGATCTGAGGCCGCCCGATTCGCCTTGGGTCCATTTGAGCGGGAAGGACCAGGTTCAGGTTTCTCTGCCGGGGGGGGACAAAATACGTCCTAGTACCTTACTTAAAAAATCAGACAGCTGTTTTGACCGGCGATAAAAATTTTGCCATTCACCTTTACCTTTTCTCCTGCTGGCTTTTGGAGAAGAACTCTTTTCAGGCTCAGGTTTTAAAAAGGGCACTATAAATCGAAATGCCAGGTTAATCTCTTTCATTTTTGTTTCAAAAAGAGCGGCATCGGCCTTCTGATGGCCAGCCATATCCGGATGATATTTTTTTGCCAGTTCACGATAGGCCTGTTTAGCCTGTTCTAGTGAGACAGGTCTTTTAAGACCAAGAATATGAAGTGCCTTTTGTTTATCCATTATATCTGTATACCGCCCCCCTAAATTCAGTGTCAAGCCAATTCCTTTTATCCATGGTGGTCAAGCGCACCGCCTTGTTGCAAAAGCCAAATCAAAATGATACTTTTGAACCAATATTTTCTGCAAAGGAGCGCTCATGAACAAGAAAGTCAGTCAATTGATGGCAGATAAAGATGATCCTGATTTTGATGCCTGGTTTACCTCGTTTTTCTTAAAAAATCATATTGACCCGTTTGCCTATCCCACAAAAGTCGGAACCCGGGAGCAAATTGAATTTATGGTCTACCTTGAAGATAATGAAAGGTATTACCCGTGTTCGGATAAAATGTTTGATACCATCATGTCCGGTAAATATCCCTCCTATCTTAAAGAGTGTTATAAAACCGTGCTTGATCGGGTACTATCCATGACCAATGAATTGATCGATTCTGATTATGACAGACAATTTTTAAAAACACTGATTAAGATTAAGTATGAAGATGAGATCCGGACTGGGCTTTTAGTACCGTCACGCCTTGAAAAACGTCTGTACAAAATATTTTTAACACGAACACATATTGAAAACCCCTATTCCGATAAAAAACGAACGGCCAATAAAAACATTGCCAAATTTTTAAATTCGGAAACATATAAAAAAGCACTCAACCAGATCGACAGCTCTCTTTTTGACACCGGCAACCTGTCGTTGTTTGAGCTGCGTGAAAAAATAAAAGTCCTCGAATTTCAAAGATTGCTGACCCTGATGGCCCAACCCGGGCTATGGACACACAAAAACACGAAAATCCCTGCGCTTGCAAAAATAAAACAGATGTTTAAAACCCCGATCAAGGGCAATGGGTTATCTCACCTGCTTAAACTGATCACCTCAAAAAAGCAGAAAATCCTATGGCTGGCCGATGAAGCCGGGGAAGTTGTGGTGGATTTAAACATTGCCAAATTTCTGGCCGAGCTTGGACATGTGGTGATTTTTGCCGTCAAAGAGGCCCCGTTTTTCAACAGGGTCTGCCTTGCAGATACCCGGACGGATCCGGTTTTGAAAAAAGCACTTGAAACCGCTCATTTCATCCATGATAAAACCATCAGCAAGAACAACCTGGTAAAATTATTAAAGCATGATAAAAACATCTATGTTGTATCTGACAGTACCCGTGAAGATCTTAATCTGCTTTTGACATCAACCACATTCTCCAGAATTTTTAAAGAGGTCGATTGTGTTATCTCCCGCGGAAAAGTGCAAAAACAGATATTAATAGACTCTCATTTCAGGTTTACACAGAATATTGTAAATATATGTCTTGATAAAAAAAAGTTATCTGTATCGTACAAGCCCCGGCATCCTGACTTTATCAAATTTTCCCACGAGCAGCTGGAAGTCAAAGCCGGCACCATTATCAGCGACATGAAGACGGCAAAGAAAAAAGGCATGACCGTGATGTTCTATAGCGGCATTATCGGTTCTATCCCCGGGAAAATTGACGTGGCCAAAGAGATCATGAGCATATTTATCAGGCATTTGACCCAGCAATCCACGGATCTATTTGTGATCAATCCCTCTTTGTATTATGAACCGGGAATGGATGCAGATGATCTTATGTACATGTGGGAGATCGTGCAACGGAGTTCTTTTATCGACATCTGGCGCTTCCAGACCATTGATGATATTGCGGACAGCTTTGCCTTAATGAATAAAAGAGTTCCACCGGAGTGGATTGGTAAAGATGCAACTTACAGTACCGGGTGTACCAAAGAGATGAGAATCGCTCAGGATGTCCAGAGATTAAATCCGGAAATGCAGCTGATCGGACCGAATGTAGATAAATTTATGCGCAGGGATGAATACGGGGTCGGATCCATGTATGATCGCCGGCTGGCTGATTCATAACCCGGTAACGTCCTATTTTTTCTCTAATACTTGAGAGACCGCCAGATGGAATGCTTTCAATGCATGGTCCGCACAATGCATCTCATTTTCAGGAAGGGTCTTTAAAAAATCTACAATATCCTGGGCCGTGATATTGAGGGCTTTGTCCACAGACCGGTTGCCTGCAAGCTTGATAATTGTATTGGCACAGGCATGAGAGAAAAGGCAGCCTTTTAAATCATAGGATATGGCATCAATTCTCCCCTCTTTTTCCATCAAAAAAAATTCAATGGTATCCCTGCATCCCTTTCGCACGCTTTTTCCATATCCGTCGCAAAACGTAACTTTTTCCTGATAATCTCTTTTCATTGCCATCTCAAGGAATTCCAGAGAATGGTCATTCCAGAAATCAAATCCCTGTTTTTCATCTTTTTTTTCCATGGGTTTGATCAATACACAATATCGGCCTTTTTATCAAGGTTTGTTCCTTAAATGCACTTCCGGTAAAAGCTTAAAACACCTTGTCATATTTGCATAAAATAAAGGTCACCTCTAAAAGATAACAGCATTACGTCAACAAACAGCGCTGTTTGTTATCCATCCGGCCCCACAGACTCTTTTCAAATATCCTCCACCGGAAATTTTGCCCTAAACCACGCTTTCCATCCGCCTGTCAGCGCATGAACATCGGTATAGCCTTTATCAAGAAGTTTTCGTGCCAGACCGGCACTTGTATATTCATTGGGTCAGGCGCAATAAAGAACTATTTTCTTTGTGTTATCCAGGGTTGCGGACCACTTCTCAAAATCTTTTGGGGCGGCACGAACCGCGCCCTTTATTTTAAATTCGGAAGAGTGCCAGTCCCGGCCGGTACGCACATCAAGAATAATGGTGCTGCCGTCACCCAATGACTGTTTTAATTGTTCCTTTGACATCAGGCCGACCTGCGCCGCCCACCCGGAAGATACGATTAGGCCAAACAAAATCACAACAAATCCTGCTGACACTATCATCTTATTTACGATATGTTTCATGGTAATACCTCCATATTCATTACGGTGTTATGTAAAAATTTAAATTATAAATCACGCCCACGATGTTTTTGCATAAACACCGCAGCCATGCTTAAAATAACAGACAGATTAATCAGGTTAAAAACAATCCATACCCTGATATTACTCTCTATGGCTGTCAAAAGTATCCAGATTGACAAGGCCACAATACCCCAGACAATCATTTGAATTTTCAAGGCGCCTGCCTTTTGCCTTTTCATACCGGACAGCAGAATCATTGCATAGGAAAAAAGCCAAATCCCCAGACAGCCCCGGATCAATGTTTCCAACTCATGATGCCCGGCAAGGCCCATTGCCATCAACAGGGAGGACATCATGGCCACCAAAAAAACGATATATTTCGATCGGCCGAATCCCCGGGGAAGTAACCGCAAATCAACCAGGCCTTTGACCTGGTGTTGAACTATAAAGAAAAGTGCATTAACCACCGCGCACGCCCCCATAATAATCATCAGTCCGACGATCAACCGGCCGGTTCCACCCAGTACGGCCTTTGCACCGAGAATATGGGGGATCGTTGTCTCAAGCAGCCGGGCCTGCCCAAGGACAGCCAGCTGGACCTTTCCCCACAAAGCGAACACCCCCGCCATAATGAGAACTGCGATTCCAACCACTTTTATGATCTTTGTATTGGGAACACCCACTTTCTTCCCCACAGCCATGCCAAGTTCGGGCCCGATAAATATCAGCCAGGAGAACACAAATCCACCGGGCACCATAAACCGGGCCGGGTTTATAGTATTCGAAAAATCGATCAAAGACAGGGTGTCCATCTTTGTGATACCGGCTATAGTAAGAACGATAAGGCCCAAAAGGCTGATCATGGAGAAAACTACTTGAGAATAGAGCCTTATTTTTGAGGGTAGCCATTGCATGGCTGCAAGAGACGCCAGGAGCAAAAACGCAAAGCCGAAATTGGGAAACCAGTAAACAAAAATTTCATTAAAGGCAAACCCGGCAGATACCATCAGCCCGGTTGTTAAAAAAACAGCCGATATAAGTTTAGCCCACAAACCAGAGGCATGCGCCACTGCGGTTATCGGCCGGATAGAACAATTGTTGCCGCGTGCTGTTGTCTTATGCTCCAAAAAGGAATTGAGATAGGGCAGCATTCCCAGATAGAAAGCCGCTGCGATCAGGATAAAAAACAATCCGAGCGCCCCCGTAGTTCCGAAAAGACGCCCGACAATAACAAAAGTATCCGGCGATAACATCAGACTGACAGCAAAGGCAAACAGTATTAAGCTCATCATTTTCATCTTCCCGGTTCAATATCAAAAACGTTGTTTAGAAATGAGTCGGGAAGGTGAACTAAAACTTACACTTTTTTTCCTGGCAGCTCTTTTTTCTTTCCTTGCTGAGTTTTAGCGGTAATTTTTTTAAACCCCACAGAGAAATCCAGCATTTCATAAATACAGATGCCGTCGACAATAAGGGCGCCGTCGGCCTCTGCCATAAATGCATCCCCTTGCTGTTTTACAGCCTTGATATGGGCGTGAACCTCAATCTTTTTATTTGCCGGAATAATCTGCCCCCGGTAGACCCACTCATGGGCATGCCCCAAGGTAAGGTCGGGTTCATATGTGTCCGGAGAAATATCATATTTTTTGAGCAAAAAGAACCGTACCATCTGCAGAAAGGACTCAACACCCAGTGATCCGGGACAGACCGGATCCTGATAAAAATGGGCATCAAAAAACCACTCCCGGGGATCCACCTTTTTCTGCGCTTTGATATACCCCTTGTTATAGAGACCGGCATCCATACTGAGTGTGTCGATGGAATCCACCATGAGAAGTGCCTTTGACGGCATTCCGTCCTTTTGTCCGTGATTGACATCATCCGGGGTCACAGGGGCCGTATCCTCAAACAGATACTGCTCGGCCATATCAAGCTCTTTTTCGGACAGCGTGTAGTCGGCAAAACGGGATTTTCGTATCCCCACCTGATTGGAGAGTGCCTGGTGGGTGAAAAAACCAAAATTTGTTTTCCCTTGATACACCGGTGTTCCCTTACAGCTGACCTGAATATCAAAATCCTGGATAATCATTCCGCCGGCCTTGGACACCTCTTTCATACGACACCTGACACTGAGCGTTCCGCTGTCCCGGTCAACAGGCTGCAGCAGCGTGGCGTTTCCACCCAGATTTCTGAAATGCAGTCGGTCTTCACTTTGCAGAGCCGAACCGGCATAGGCTGCCAGCCAGCCGCAGGGCTGAAGGGCTATTTCAAGCAGGATACAAAATGGTATGGTTTTTGTCCGGTTGGCTTTAAAATACCATTCGTCCGCCGGAATATCATATTGGGTTTCAATAAAGCCCCCCGGTACCATCTGCCATTGGGGATGATCCGCTTTAAGCACCCGATCCATAAAAAAATACGGCGGACGGGGCAGACGGGCAATCTGTCTTTTGTCATCAAATATTTTGTATTTGTCGCCAAACGCCCGGGATGGCTTTCCCTGGGCAAAAGCAAGAATTGAATCTTTTGAAAAAAGCGGTTTGTTTTTAAACTTTTCCTTCAGGGACGGATCCGTGATTGCTTCAAACCCCATAATGCTTGCAACAACCGTATTTTCTTCATCCAGAAAAGTAAAATAGCCTTTAATCTTGTTCTTTGTCTCTTCATTCACCGTAAAAAGGATACGAACTCTGCCTTTTAAGCTGTCAAACGACGCATACAATCTCAGATTGGCTATGTAGGACGGCAGACAGACGGCACCCCGTGTTTCATATGTCCAGATAATGGCTGCCTGGAATGCAGCATCCATCATCATGGGTTCGATGGCCCACTTCGAAAACAGAGACTTTGTAATCCATTTTTCAGGTGCGGGTGCCAGCGTTGATACAATTTCAATACCTTTCTTAGAGTACCCGTTAACAGATTCGATACCCTGAAGTGCGGGGCCGTGAAATAGAATATTGTCGTAAACTTCTTTGAGTGACCGGGAATACGGTTTCAGCGCCATAAAAGCGGCTTTGGACAATACCGGCGGCTGTGGACGCTTTTCCGCCAGCCGCATGGTGCCGCGGGAGTGCTCAAAAGGCATGTTATTCTCAGTTTGAGAAACAATGCTGCCGGCCGCCTCAAACCCGCCGGCTTCAGGACGGCACCTGCCGATATTCACGTGAACCGGTACAGGATTCTGGGCCCGGATTCCTTTTAACAGACGGATATCATCCATTCCGGCCAGAACCAGACCCGGATTGCTTTTCTGGGCCGCCTGTGCATGACATTCCATTAAAATGGCAAATGGCACCACAGGTTCCGTGGCAATTCTGTGGGAAGATAGCACCGGCAGATTTTCCTCACTAAAAGTGATCTCCATTGCTTTGGAAAGCCGTACCGGTTTTGTTGTCTTTGTTTCTAGCAGATGAGCCCCGATGACAATCTCAGGACCGTGGGAATCAGGGCCCCCCATCTCAGTTATCAATTGCCGGGCACCGGCATCAACCGGGATCAGGTCAATTCCCCGTTTTTCAAACTGCTTTTTCAAAGACGGGTCAACCATCCCCCCTTCCCAGGGGCCCCAGTTAACAGATAAAACCTTACAGTCCGGATGGTTTAAAGCATAAATTTTAGCAGTTTTATTGAGTATTTCATTGGCGATGGCATAGTCAGACTGGCCCTGGTTGCCGGTTCGCGCAGCAATGGATGAAAAGAGTACCAGCTGTTTTAACGTATCATTTTGTGTGGCCGACAATATCGCCTCAAGTCCTCTCACTTTGGTCTCTATGACACGGGTAAACTGCGCAACGCTTTTGTCAACAATGAGCTTGTCTTCAAGCACTCCGGCACCATGAATCACACCGGTAACCGGGCCGAATTCAGAACGAACGGTATTAAAAACATCCGCTATTTGAGCCCTGTTGCGAATATCAGCACAAAAATATTTAACCTCGGCCCCAAAGGCGTTCATCTGAGCGATGGTCTCTTTGATCTGCCGGTTGGATATGATCTGCTGATACATCTGTTCAACATCCGAAGGCGTGATTTTTTCCCCTGCCGGCATATCAGCAAATCCATGGCCTAAAATGGCCTTTTTTAAGGCAGCCGGCTCGGTGATACCACTTGACCATGCCGCTTCTTCAAGAGGAAGGTTTGACCTGCCGACCAAAGCGATCTTCGGTGAAAACTGGCGCGCCAGTTCAAGTGCACACGCTGCGGTGACACCCTTTGCCCCCCCGGTTATGACAAGAACATCATCATTGCCCAGAACCGGCAGGCACGGCTTTAGCGGATCTGTTTCAAGTGTGGGAATATAGCAGCTGTCCCCGTCTATTCCCATCTCAACGTTTCCCTGGGTCATCAGCAGGGATGCTGCGGCCTCTGCATTTTCCAGACACTTTTCATGATTGTCCGGCATATCAAGACATCGGCACAATACGTGCTTGAGCTCGATGGCCGCCGTTTTTATAAAGCCTGCCAGCCCCCCTAAAAAGGGCTGGGTGGTAAATGCATGGTCTGAAAAACCAAAAGTGCCGCCTAAAAACGTAATGCCGGACAAAAATGCGCCACGGCTTTTGCCTGCGGACGTAAGATACCCGGCATTCTTTTTAACCAGTAAAAAAGCGGCTTTTAAAAATGTTAAGGCATAGTCAGTATCTGAAAAGGCAAATGCCTCCGGTATCAGGACAATTCCGGAGGCGTCTTTAAGATCGGGAATATTTTCACTGGAAAGATCAATCAAATCAGCGTTAATGCCGATCTGATTGAACTCCTCTTTCAAACGGCTGGACAGTCCTGAGCTTTCTTTTGTAATGTAGACACAGGTGGATGGCGGCAGCTCAATTTTTGCCCCGTTATAAAACCGGATCTGATTGGTTGGATACTCTTTTAATGCAATAGTCTGCCGGGTTAACTGCTTTAATACCGTGGCCGGCTCAATGGCAGTTTTTTTTTCAGTCGGCTGTGTCTGCCGTTTTTTTTTGACCCGGTTTTTTTATCTCCAGGGTGTAAATAATCAGTGATTTCGGCGATGGTCTTTAAGGCACCGATATCATCCGGCGATATCGAGTCTATATGATCCAGCTGCTGCTCCAGCTTGCTGAGTATCTCCACACGTTTGATAGAATCAATGCCAAGATCTGATTCAAGGTTCATGGAAGGTTCCAGCATCTCAACCGGAAACCCGGTCAGCTCACTGATGGTTTCAACAAGTACCGCTGCAATGTGAGAATCTGCTTTTCCAGTTTGCTCGGCAGGTTCGTTAGGTACTACCAGGGAAACAGTTTCGTCTTTGACGGGTTCTTTTAAAGGTGCGCTTTGTCCATCCTTGTCAATGATCAGGCAGATATCTTCCAACGTTCTTACCGATCCGATATTTTCAGGTGTCAGCCCCTGGCAGGTCGGTATCTTTTTTTCAAGTTCCGATATGATTTCAACTTTTTTAATGGAATCGATGCCAAGATCCGACTCTATCTCCATGGCAGGCTCCAGCATCTCAACCGGAAACCCGGTTAGCTGGCTGACTATTTCAAACAATACCAGTTGTGTCTGTGGACTGGCTTCAGGTGTGGGCGTCTCTTTTAACTCAGGTTCTCTGGCCTGAACCGGTACGTCTGATTGCCCGACAGATGGTTCCACTTCAACAACCGGCGGGGTCGGTTTGACAGGCACCTGATCTTTAACAGTCTCAGGTTCCGGTGTATAAATTGGCGGCGCCGGCGGCTGGTAAGTGGGCGTAGCATTATGCGAAAAATCATGTGGCACCGCGATTTTGCGGGTTTGATCCATCATACCGGCGAGCGCCCGGGTTGCCTGGGCCTGGGTATCAAGAAATTTTTCATGTGCCCGGGCTGTCTGGGCCTGTAACTGCTGCATGGCTTCAAGTCCCTGCTGTACCATCTTCATGGCTTCATAGGACGTATAATCAATGGTAGGCTGATCTTTTTTTCTATTCTGGGTCATACCAGATCCTTTTTCTTTTGATCTGTTTTTATTTTCTCTGCTCTTTAGTGTTTCTGCAGGTATTGTTGCCGATGGCGGCGCCTCTATCTTGGATTTGGGACGGGAAGATCTGTTTTTGGGTTTTAAATTCGCACCGGTCAAAGCCACTGCCATTTTTTTCTCACCCGGTTTTTGGACGGCATCTTCCCACTGTGTCAGATCAATATCAAAACCCTGAGCCGCGATCTGAGTCAAGACATGGGCTAAATTTTCAACCCCTGTTCTTCTCCCGGATGAACCATCCAGAGAAAGGGGTGTAATCTTTTCTTCTTTCAAAATGGATTGAACAAGACCGGTCAGCACTGATTTGGGACCGACCTCCACAAAGGTTGTTACCTGCTCATTGGCCATATGCCGTATATTATCAACAAAACAGACCGGGTTTGCCAGCTGATTGCCGAGCAGATCTTTCACCACAGCTACATCCCGGTCATAAGGTTTGCCAGTGGTGTTTGACAATACATCCGTTTTTGAAGGATTAATTTTTATGGTTGATACTATTTTGGCAAAGGGTACGGCAGCATCCTTAACCAGTTTGCTGTGAAAGGCGGCCGCCACGGGCAATGGAATTGCCCTGATCTTTTTTTGCCTGCACACCTTTCTTGCTTTTTTTATCTCACTGGTTTCCCCGGACAATACCCCCTGTAAAGGGCTGTTCCTGTTTGCCAGAACCAGGTCCAGTTTTTCCTGTTCAATTAATTTTTCGATAACGGAC
This sequence comes from uncultured Desulfobacula sp., assembly GCA_964562385.1. Taxonomy (GTDB): domain Bacteria; phylum Desulfobacterota; class Desulfobacteria; order Desulfobacterales; family Desulfobacteraceae; genus Desulfobacula. Next base: position 26,712 of record CAZLTD010000004.1, on the reverse strand, counting down.
AGCTTGGCCTGCACGGCAAGCATACTGCCGGCATCCCCGTCCTTTTCCCCGGCCTGGGCCATATAAAGGCCACGGGCAACGGCGAGTTCAAGAAACGCTGCGTCATCTATCCAGCCGGCAGAAAAAAGTGCCGACAACTCCCCGAAACTGTGTCCGCACGACACGTCAGGACGAACCCCGAACCGATTTAAGATCCGTGTGAGACCGAGACTGACGGCGCCGATGGCAGGCTGGGCAATATCTGTATTGCGCAATTGCTCTTCTGATAATTTTTGGGGCTGAATATGAACGGGAGGGGCAAAAATGTAGTCATGAAGATTTTTTTGATCACCGTTTTTTTGATCACCAAATATCTGGTCCGCACTTTCAATGGCGTCCAGCGCCTCCGGAAAAACCGACAGCAGCTCTTTTGCCATATTTACATACTGACTGCCCTGACCCGGGAACAGGAATCCGAGTTTGCCTTTTTTCTTTTTGCATGAAAAATAGATGTTTTTCTTGCCGGTTTTGTTTTCAGCACAGTGAACCGCTTTTTCAAAAGTGTGCAGGACATCGTCATCTTTTTTATGCACAAAGGCCAGCCGGAACAGATCCCGCGGTTTAAACCGTTTCCTGGATTCTCCGGCCTCAAAGGCAAGCCGTTGATTCACGAGGCTATCTTCGTTTACCTGTGATAGGTTTGACTGTTTTTTTTTAATCTGTTGGATCAGCCCCTGCTGATCTGTGTCAGAAAAAGCAAAAATCTGGACAGACCCATCCCAGGAGACATGATCTTTTGTTGTATTGTACTCTTCTAACACTGCATGAAAATTACTGCCGCCAAATCCAAAGGCGGAAACCCCGGAACGCCGGGGATGGGTTTGTGTGCCGGTTACCCATGGCCGGGATTGTTCATTCAGGTAAAATGATGAATTTTCAATATCCAGATCCGGATCCGGTTTGGCTGCCTTTAATGTAGGGGGCAGCACCTTGTTGTGCAGCGCCAGGGCTGTCTTAATAATTCCGGCAGCACCGGCTGCCGCCTTGGTGTGCCCGATCATGGATTTCACAGTACCAATGGCGGTTCTGTTTTTTAACACATTCTTAGATTTGGATGACGCCGGATGGAAACACTTTTTCAAGGCATCAAACTCCACCTTGTCGCCAACCCGCGTTCCGGTTCCGTGTGCTTCCACAAGTTGGACCGTGGCAGGATCAATGCCGGCATCTTTGTAAGCTTCGTTTAATGCTTTTAACTGGCCATCGGCATCCGGTGCGTAAATAGCAGAAGTTCTGCCGTCAGAAGAGGTCCCGATGGACTTTATCACGGCATATATGCGATCCTTATCCTTTTTGGCATCCTCAAGACGCTTTAACACCACCATCCCGATACCTTCTCCCAGCACGGTTCCGTCAGCGTCCTTTGAAAAAGGCCGGGCATCACTGGTGTGAGACAGGACACCTGTTTTTGAAAAGCACATGTGCATGAAGATGTCATTGAGCGTGTCTGCGCCCCCGGTGATCGACATATCACACTTGCCGGTAGAAAGTTCCATGACAGCCGTATGCAGTGCCGACAAGGAGCTGGCACAGGCAGCGTCTGACGCGGTGTTCGTACCGGACAGGTTAAACCGATTGGCAATTCTGCCGGCAATAACATTGCCCAGCAACCCGGGGAAAGAGTTCTCCTGCCATTGAACGTAATCGCCCTGTATTCTGTCAAGAACCTCTTCCTGTTTTTCTTTTCTAATCCCGGAATCCTTGAGCGCTTTTTTCCAGATGGGATGGCCAAGCCGTGCACCCAGAGGGATTACAAGCTCCTGGGTACCGGTAACGCCCAGAACCACATTAACCTTATGGTTTTTTAAAAACGAATGGTCTATCGGATACCCGGCGTCTTCCAGTGCGTTTTTGGCAACTTCAAGACCCAAAAGCTGGGAAGTATCAGTGGCTTCAAGATTATTCGGTGGAATACCGTAACTTAAGGGATCGAATTGAACCGTGGGCAGAAATCCCCCTCTTTTGCAATAGGTATGATCCGGCCTGCCCGGGTCCTGGTCAAAATAGTCCTTTAATTTCCAATGGGTTTCTTCGGGTATGGGACCAATGGCATCAATTCCGTTGAAAATAAGATGCCAGAACTCTTTAAGATGGCTGGATTTGGGGAAAACACATCCCATACCGATAATGGCAATTGCTGTATTATTCGCTGTCGAAGCTGTGTGCGTCATGGCCTTTGAATCATATTAAACAGTTAAAATTACAGCTCAATATACAGATTTAAAGACCGCAAATCAGCGAATACCAACGGTTTTGACAAAAGTTTTACATAGCCGAAGACTTACAGACAGGTCAAAATTTCTTCTTTTTTCAATGGCTTATGGCTGGAGACGCTCTGGGGCAGATCTATCCCCTGAAAGGCGAGTATTGAGGCACGAATACATACACAGGCGCCAAAAAGGATATTTATGGCCACTTCCTCAACATGGCGGTTTTGATACTCCTCAAGAAATGTCCCTTTTACCCACTGGTTGAATGCACCAATGGCCGGACCGCACCAGATCTGATAATCCATTTTACGCTTGGGAACACCTTGGATCGCCCACTTGGATGATTGACCGAGATATGATCGAAACACCAGCGCCATTTTATGCCGGGGATCTTTCTCGGCTTTTTCGATCTCATTTGTTTTCCCTATTTTCTGGAAAAAATCTTTGGTCGACTGCCAGGCCTGGTCAAATCCTGTCTGTAAATATTTTTCTTCAATTTCCTTTTTTGATTTCTCATCAATCTGTTCAAAACTGTTATAGGTCTGGTAAAACTTGTACAATTTTTCAGCACGCACCGGAAACAGAGTGCCTCGTTTTAAGACCTGTACTCTTGCGCCGATCTCAAACATATCCGCGGCAGGCGCCATGGCAACATCGGCCTGTTCTGCGCTGCACAAAAGTTTTTTCACATCTTCACAAATTCCAGCCTCCACACAGGACTGGTTAATGGAACCTGTTAGAATATACCCGGCTCCCATGGAAAACGCTGCAGCCGCTGACTGCGGGGTGGCAATCCCGCCCCCCAACCCCACACAGAGCGGTTCATCATACTTATACTTTGCCATGAACTGATCTTTGAGCGAAATCATGGTGGGCAGCAATGCCAGCGCCGGCCGATTATCGGTGTGTCCCCCTGAATCGGCTTCTGCTGTCAGGTCATGGGCCATGGGAATTGTTTTTGACAACCGGGCCTCCTGATCGGAAATCAGATTTCTTTCAACCAGGTAATGAATTATTTTTTCCGGCGGCGGAGAGAAAAACTGCCGGGCAACTTCAATTCTGGACACCTTGGCGATCACCTTGTTGGGAATAACGACCCTGCCCTTTGAATCCTCATGAATGCCCTTAACCCTGTAATATACCAGTGCCGGGGTCATCCGCATGAATGCCGCAGCGCTGATGGTAGAGACGCCGTATTTTAAATACAACTCAACCGTTGCCATTTCATGGTCCGGGTCACCCAGGGAATGAATCAGATTGAACCCAAAAGGCTTGTCTTTCAAATCCTTTTGCAGTGATATAATATTGGATTTAATCTGCTCAATGGAAAGGCCCCCTGCCCCTAAAAATCCGATCATACCGTTTTGAGCCATTGCCTTTACCATGTCGGCCGAGGTAATACCATTGGCCATGGCACCGGCAACGTAAGGGTATTTTAAAGCGTGGCGTTTTTTGAACCGGTCATCCCCCAGTGCGTCAGGCCCGAGTCCGGGTACGAATGCACGCATCTTTTGATTCTTCAGCTGTTCCACAAAAGATAGGTTGTCTTGTTCTTCTATTACATACGCAGGCCGGGTAACCTGCATGATTGTTTTTTTTACGGCATCGTCATCACTAAATTTATTCGACATTGAGGCATCCATTTCTCTCATTTTTTTATGGCAGTCTTATCAAAAGATAAAAACATGATTGTTATATTTTGTTGCTGCAAATCTAAAAAAGAGTACCAGGGTAACCCACACAGCTATAAGATTTATCTTTGCAGATTTTAGTTATTACAACCCTATCCAAATATCACACTTGGTTTTTAAGAATCAACAGCTAACAAAGTTATTCGATTTTAAATTCAAGTTCGAAGGCTAAACCCTTGTTATCGCTTTTAGCAACAATGTTTGCATTACATTTCTTCATCAGCTTTTCGATGATCGTCAGGCCCAGGCCCGATCCCTGGGCCTGGCTGCTGTCTCCCCGAAAAAAAGGTTTAAACAACCGGTCAAGTTCTTTGTCCGACAATTTGGGGTGGGGGTTGGCAATAGAAAACAGGATACTATCCGCATCTTTGTTTTTCGCCGTGACAGTGATGTGGCCGTGTTCCGGCGTATATTTCACCGCATTGTCAAGCAGGTTGGAAAATATGGTATCAAGGCACCCCGGATCTGTGTAAAGACCAATCTGGGGTTCAAACCTTTTTTTTAATATAAGGTTTTTGTGTGACAGGGCCGGCCCAAATTTTTTTTCAATCTCCTTGAAAAAAGGCGCCAGTAAAATGTGTTCCTTTGAATCTGATTCTTCCTGAAAATCCATTTTGGACAACTTTAATATCTGGTCGATCAGCGTATCAAGCGTGTCAATATCCTGGTCTATGTGATCGGCATATCGATCAATATCCGTGGTTGATGCCGATTCAACACGTTCCCTGATCAACTCCTTTGAAATCCGGATCCGTGCAAGCGGACTTCTCAATTCATGGGAAAGATTCGCCATCATCTCTTTGTTCCCCTGAATCATTTTTTCAAGTTTATCTGCCATAAAATTAAAGGATTTCCCTAATTTAGCAATCTCGTCTTTTCCTTTAATATTTGTCCGGCATTTTAAATTACCGTTGGCAAATTCCAGTGCAGATTCATTTAACTGGGCAATCCGTTTGGTAATCAGCCTTGTCAACGGGATAACCAGCAAGGCAATAACACCACCTATTGTTAACAGTCCGATAAAAAAGATCGCCTCTGGTTTTTTAACACGTTTGTTGTCCAGGTACAGATGCAGGGTATAAGGATTGTCCATATTTTTAATCGCAATAACGGCATAATACGAGAGATGCCGTCTTGATAGATGATACAGCCGGATATTATCCCGGACAACTGTCTGTCGTGAATGTCTGCCCCATGAATGCCGATCCTTTGATATATCAATCGGGGATAGATCAATCCGGGATGAAAAGGTTTTAAACACGATGGAATCATCAGATTGTGTTACCCAGATTTTCAGATCAAACAACTGGGAAAAAGTGATTAAAAACTCTTTGAACCCACTGTTTTGCTCAAGGGGCAACCCTGGCTCATTATTGATTTTCTCCTGCACGGTTTCCCTGAAAATAAATAATTTCGCAAGTGACTGTTCATCAAAATGGTTTTTGAATGAACGGCCGGCGGTGCTGATAAACAGTGCCAGAATTAAAATTTCAGTGACAAAAAGGACGCCAAGAAAAGCCAGAAGAATTTTTATATATAATTTTCTGGGCTTCATGACAGCTCTACAAACATATAACCGGTTCCCCAGATAGTTTTGATCCGCCGGGGCTGAGAAGGATCGGTTTCTATTTTGGCCCTCAATTTGCTGATATGGATATCAATGCTCCTGTCAAATGCCATAAAATCCTTTCCCTGGGCCATACTCATGATTTGATCGCGGCTCAGCGCTTTATTGGGATGTTTCATCAGTACCCGCAAAATATTGAATTCCGTGGTGGAAAGATCCATTACCGTGTCATCCACGGTAATGGTATGCGCGGCCGTATTCAATTCAATGCCTCCTGACTGCACCAGGATATCTTCTCTGGCATTTTCATCTTCAGTTTTGGCAGCACCGCGGCGAAGTACAGCTTTCATTCTTGCCAGAAGCTCTCTGGGATTAAAAGGTTTGCCCAGATAATCATCTGCTCCCAGTTCAAGCCCGACAATCCGGTCGGTTTCTTCTCCCTTTGCCGTCAGCATGATCACCGGGATAAAGTACCGGCTCCGTATTTCTCTTAACACCTCAAGGCCGTCTTTGCCTGGCATCATATAATCGAGAATGATCAAATCAGGTTTTTCCTGTTCAATTTTCTGCTGAATTTTGAGCCCATGAAGCTGGTGGCCCACTTCAAACTGATGCCCCTGCAGATAATCACGAAGCAATTCAATCAATTTGATATCATCGTCAATAATTAAAACTTTATGTTTCATTCCTATATCCTCTTTTTTTGAATATACCCCGCCTGTTTTTTTTGTAAACAATATTTACACTTTTTTACAAACCGGAAAAATTTCATTTACATATCGGGGTTATGCTTGATCTATCCTCCAAAAAAGGAGCGTTAACTTTAAACCCTACCAAGGAGATAAATCATGAGTGAAAAGAAAAAAATCATTGTGAGTGCCACAATTTTGATTGCCATCCTTACCGTGTCCGGATTTGCTTTTGTCATGTCAGGAGATGCCTGTTCGTTTGGCCCGGGTTTTAGAGGCCACGGATTTCATCACAGGGGAATGCCCCCTTTTATGCACAAAGAAATAGGCAGTTTCGTTTTATGGAGAATGGACAAGGCCGCTGACAAGCTTGAACTCAATAAATCACAGCAGCAGCATTATAGCGCTTTGAAAACATCGTTGACAAAAACGCTGAAAAAGGGGTTGCAGGCACGTTTACAAATGAAAGAGAACACCCACCGGGAACTTGAAAAACCAAATCCGGACCTGCGGGTGCTCACAGAAACCGTCCAGGATCAAATTGGCTCAATGGCCGGCATGATGGATAAAAACCTATCCTTGTTTAACACATTTTATGCATCCTTAAATGAAAGCCAGCAACAGGTCATCACACAGAAAATTAAAGACAAATTTAAAAACCATAAAAAATATCATTCCTACGATGAAAGGTAGATACAATGGCTACTATCACCAGAAGACAATTTGTAAAAAAAGGCTCGATAACCATGGGCGGATTACTGGGAGCAAGCATGCTGTCCTATAATCTTTACCCGGTGTCAACGGCCCTTGCAAACAGCGAGCAGCCGGAATTTGTGGAATCCAGTTGCGGTGCCCAGGGCAAACGAATACTGGTTGCCTATGAAAGTCTGTGCGGCACAACATCCCAGGTGGCTGATAAAATTGCGCAAACCCTTTGCTCACAGGAACTGAAAGTTGATGTTCAAAAAATCAGCAGTATCAGAAATATTTCCGGCTATGACGGGGCGATTATCGGCAGTGCGGTCAGGAGTGCCGCATGGCACCCGGAAGCCATTAATTTTGTAAAGCGACACCAGGACAGCCTCTCACAAATACCGGTTGCCTATTTTCTAACCTGCCTTGCCCTTTATTATAATACCCCGCAAGCCAATGCCATTGCCAACAGTTACTTTGACCCGGTTTTAAAAGCAGTGCCGCAAGTTATACCAAAGACGAGCCAGGCATTTGCCGGTGTCTTAAACTATGACAAACTCAATCTGGTCGTCAGAATGGTGATGAAATCGAAAATGAAGAAAAGGCAAATCCCTGAGGGTGATTTCAGAGATTTCAAAAAAATTGAAACCTGGGCGCAAGCTTCGGTAATACCGGCAATGGTTGCGGTCTGAGGCCGTGATGGTATTAACTGCCTGTCCTGTCTTTTAAAACTTTTTGGGCCAGCTCTTTTAAAACAGGCAGCTTAATGGGTTTAGGGATGAACTCATCCATCCCTAAACCCAGACATTTGTCTTTATTCTCCTCACTGACATTGGCGGTGACAGCAATAATCGGGATATCATGATCCCTCACTTCAGATGATTGAGACCGAATGACCTTGGTTGCTTCATATCCATCCATTCCCGGCATCTGGCAGTCCATCAGTACCAGATCATACGCTTTTTCTTCCAGACACTTAACGGCCTGAAGCCCGTCATTGGCTGAGTCCGACTGCCAGTTGAGACGCTTGCAAATTCCGGCAACAACCTTCCGGTTAATGGGGTTGTCATCCACAACTAAAACATAGAGGTTGGATGTCTTCCTGTCTTTTTTATCAAGGAGCCACTTTTTCAGCACATCATAGATGGCTTCCGGACTGACCGGTTTTGAAATATATCCATTCATCCCGGCGGCCAGACATTTTTCCCTATCGCCCTGCATTGCGCTGGCAGTCATGGCGATAATCGGCACATTGTGATCAATGACACTGGATTGTGTATCCCGGACAATTTTTGTGGCCTCATATCCATCCATTTCAGGCATCTGGCAGTCCATAAACACCAGGTCATAGCAGGTGTTTTCCAAAACTTTAATGGCCCGGTAACCGTTGGAAGCGATATCTGTCCTGAAACCGAGTCTGGCCAGCATACCGACGGCAACCTTTTGATTGATTTGATTGTCTTCAACCAGAAGGATTAAGAACTTGCTGTTTTTTGCCTCACTAAGGCTGTGGCGGGTGATCAGCTCACTGGGAAGGAAACTTTTATTATCCCGGCCGATGATCTCAACCAGGCAGTTGTAAAGGTCTGACTCGCGTATCGGTTTGCAGAAATAAGCCGAAAATCCACTTTCCCTGTATTTTTTCGCATCGCCGCGTTTCCCCCGGGATGCCGCCATCACCAGTGACAGGTCAGGGATACGCTCATCAGTCCGGATCTCCCGGGTCAGGGAGACACTGTCCATATCCGGTAGATGGTCATCCAATATGGCAACATCAAAAGGCCGGTCTGATGTGCCGGCCTCCTTGAGAAGATCAAGGCCCTGTGATCCCGCCACAGCGGTCCAGCACTCTATCTTCCAGTTATTCAACGCTTTGACCATCATCTCCCTGAGCATCTTGTCCTCATCAATATAGAGGATTTTCAATCCCCTGATGTCAATATCTTCTTTAAAATCAATTTTTTTATCGGACTTTTCAAATGTAGCGGTGAATTTTACAATTGATCCTTGTCCCACATCACTGGCAATTGAAATATGGCCGCCCATCAGTTCAACAATCTGCTGACTGATGGCAAGACCAAGGCCCATTCCACCGTATTTACGCGTATCAGAAGTGTCAACCTGTGAAAAATAGTCGAACAATAAATGCTGCTTATCTTTTGAAATACCGATCCCTGTATCTGTCACACAAAACCCGATAACCAGGCGGGCATCCAGTTCTTTGTCAAGTTTTGCTTCAATAGTGACAGATCCCTGATGCGTAAATTTAATGGCATTTTCCGTTAAATTGATCAAAACCTGGCGCAGACGCCCCGGATCCCCTTTGACAAACCCGGGAATCAGGGGGTCCAGTTTAAACTCAAGGTTTAAATTTTTCTCTTTAGCCCTGAATCCCATGGCTGTCACAAATTCGTTAAGCATCGTCTGGATATTAAAATCAAGGGATTCAAGATCGAGCTTCCCGGCCTCAACTTTGGAATAATCGAAAATATCGTTAATGACGGTCAACAATCCTTCTGCACTGGATTTAACCGTTAAACAATACTCTTTTTGTTCATGATCCAGGTCGGTATCAAGCAGAAGGCGATTCATACCAAGAATGCCGTTCATGGGCGTCCGTATTTCATGGCTCATGTTGGCTAAAAACCGGCTTTTAGCGATATTGGCTTCTTCGGCTTTCTCTTTGGCAAAAATTAAGTCGGTATTGATGCCCTCGACTTTTCTTTTTTGCGATGCAATGGTCCTGAACAGATTTTTTTGCTCCAGGACCATGACAAAAATAATACCGATTTCAAGTGCCATATATCCGAAAGGCAGCCACCAGATATCCATATCCCGGAATTGCTGGTTGTGGATTAAATCCCTTGTGGCTGTCAGGGCGGTTATGCAAAACGCAATAAAAACGATCAAACAGTCGATCCGTTTTCTTTTTACATACTCGATAATCAAAACGATAGGGATGATCACAAGAGCCGGCCCGATTACAAACCGGGACGTAAGTTGGAACATCTGTCTTACGTCATACTTGCTTTCCTGGCTGAAAAACAGGATGGCAAAAAGTGCAATCATACATAACCCGGCCAGGTTTATCTTTGAGCGTTGCGTGATTTTCTTGATTCCCACAAAATCAAGCACAAACAGACTGATGGAAACTGTGGAGGAGGTAAAACAAAAACGGGACAACTTCCACAGAATCAATGCATCTGTTGACGCATTGGAAACCACCATAAACAGATACCCGCCCCCAAAAAACAGACAGGTAATCGCAAAATAGAACTGGGAAAAATTTTTAAATCCGCCGCCCATCCAGAGCAGGATAAACATGAAAAAAAAGAACAGGCTCAATAAAGAAAATCCAAACAACAGACAATAGTGATAGATCGTGTACTTAACGGTCTTTGCCGTCATGTCAATATACTCACCAAACATAATCCGGGGCTGTTCAATCCGTGATTTCCGCGGGACTATTCTGATCACCAGTCTGTTTGATCCCTGTGGGTTTAATATTTTGGCGGCAATAAATTCCCGCTCGCCAAAATACTTGCCGATATTTTTTTTAGACTCCATGACACCACTGGCGAAGATCAGGTATCCATTCAGCATGATCTCCATGGGATAGGAACTTGCCGGAACAAACATGACCAAGGGTCTGTTTTTCAAAGGCGCCGGAACTTCAAATTGTGTTACCAACGTCAACAGAGCACTATCTTTAAGATTATCAGGCAGCGGGGCTCTTTTAAATGTGACGAATGCCTCAGAGTTGATATCCAGATTTAATGCCTCATTCTTATTTTGGATATCCCCGATATGCATCCGATAGATTTCAGGGACAATTCGAAAGGATTCAGTGGTCTCAACTGCCTGAGCACTTTCTGGAAATCCGGCAAGGACGATCAAAAAACAGACAATGCATAAGGCTGCTCGATACATTGTACAGATTTTTAATTCCTGAATTAACACATGAAATCCAAATCGCCGTTGATGATGGAACGTCATATTGATGTTGTGTAATAGATTTTAAATTTGTGTAACGTGCTGTGTTCGCGATTATTTTCGAAAAATCAGCCTTAATAATAGCGTTAACGAAAACGAAAATCAATTCCTATTCGCTTCGCGGATGATATTTCTGATGCATCCGCATCAGGTATTCCTTTGAGATGTGTGTATAAATCTGTGTTGTTGAAATGTCTGAATGTCCGAGCATTGTCTGAACAGATCTCAAATCCGCCCCGCCTTCAAGCAGGTGGGTTGCAAACGAATGCCGCAAGGTATGGGGCGAAATATTCTTTGATATGTCAGCTAAGATTGCGTACTTTTTAATAATTTTCCAAAATGACTGCCGTGTCATGGGCTTTCCTGCCCTTGCAACAAACAGGTACACAGACGGCACACTTTTCAGCAAAACGTTTCTGCCGTCATTGAGCCAGTCCAGGGTTTTATTCCGGGCTTGGGTGCCGATGGGCACAAGACGCTCTTTTGACCCTTTTCCCATTACCCTGACAAAATTAACATCAAAATTAACATCCTGAAGACGAAGCTGTATCAATTCAGACACCCTTAAACCGGCACCGTACATTATCTCCATCATCGCCGCATCCCTCAGCCCCCTTGGCTTTCTGGAGTCAGGTATCTCCAGCAGCGTTGAAATCTCTTTGACGCTCATTATCTTGGGCAGCGACAACCCTGTCTTTGGAATGTCTATATCCTTGACCGGATTTTTTTTCAGTTTCTTTTCAGTTATCAGGTATTTAAATAGCCCGCGCACACTGATCAAGTGTCTTGCCCGTGATTTTGCCGATAATCCCTTTTTGGCCAGATCAACCATCCAGCCCAGAATCACAGCCGCATCAACAAACGCCAGCCGGTCAATCTTATGTTTCTCAAGAAAATTGGCAAATTGCGCAAGATCCGCAGTATACGAATCCACACTGTTTTGGGACAGTCCTTTTTCAATGATTAAAAAATCAAGATATTGTTGTATTAAATCGTCCATAGGCTATAAAAAAATTTCAGAGATACAGCGGAACCCAATGGTATTTGACGTAAACCCGGTCCGGTACAGGGATCTTGAACTGATGGTAAGATCATCCCTGGCATTCCAGGCTCCGCCTTTGGCGATGCAGTATTTATTTTTCTGCGGCCCTTTTATGGGCGGATATTCCATATCAGACGTCCATTCCATGACATTACCCAGCATGTCGGATATACTGAAGTCATTTGCAAATGTATCAAAGTCATCCACCGGACAGGTATCACAGACACCACTTTTTTCGATATTGCATGCATCGGGGTCAAACCGGTTGCCCCATGGGTACTTATATCCCAGGTCAGTTCTGGCTGCCGCTTCCCATTCGGCCTCTGTTGGAATCCGCCGGCCGATCCAGGATGCAAAGGCCATGGCATCCTGCACACTGACCTGGACAACCGGATGATTGCGTTTCCCGTGAAGGTTTGAACCGGGGCCCATGGGCTGATACCAGCAGGCACCTTCCACATCAACCGATCCGGCCCCCTTTGACCAGGAAGACTGCTGCCCGTCTTTTTTAAACCGGGCACTGAAAACACGACCATATCCGGACTTTTCCGCCGCAGTTTTGTAACCTGTTTCTTCAATAAATATTTCAAATAAGGAATTGGTCACAGGATAAGCTGCGATATACACTTTCGGCATCTCAAACTGCTGAAGCTCAAGGCTTGATTTAATGCTCTTTTTGGTCCCGACGGTATACAGACCCTTTGGAACCTTAACATACCGGTTATATTTTTTTTCTCTGTCTCCCAGCACCTTGTCGAATTGTTCAGCCAATTGCCGTTGTTCTCTAAATTCTTCAAGTGCCTTGAGTTCTTCTTCATCAAGCTCATCTATCTCTTCGAGATCCTCATCTTCATCCAGATCAATCACATCGGCATCATCATCAAACACATCCCGCTCAACATCTTCTAATATTTCTTCAGAAAACTCGTCTTCATCCAGTTCTATCTCTTCAAGCTCGTCATCTTCCAGATCGTCTGCATCAAGTTCTTCAAACTCCTCATCCTCGTCAAGCTCTATTTCATCTATCTCGTCTTCGGGAAGTTCATCTTCAACCTCAACATCCTCAAGCCCTTCCAACTCTTCATCTTCATCCAGCTCTACTTCCTCAAGGTCGTCTTCTTCCAG
>CAZLTD010000004.1:0-13563 GCA_964562385.1 uncultured Desulfobacula sp. | reverse complement strand
CTTCATCCAGCTCTACTTCCTCAAGGTCGTCTTCTTCCAGGTCTTCGGCGTCAAGCTCTTCAAACGCCTCGTCCTCATCAAGCTCTATTTCATCTATCTCATCTTCGGGAAGTTCATCTTCAACCTCAACATCCTCAAGCTCTTCCAACTCTTCATCTTCATCCAGCTCTACTTCCTCAAGGTCGTCTTCTTCCAGGTCTTCGGCGTCAAGTTCTTCAAACGCCTCGTCCTGATCAAATTCTGTCTCATCCAATCCAGCTTCTTCTTCATGTGGGTCGTGACCATCTTTGAGCACTTCATTATCCTGGTCAGACACACCATCACCATCAAAGGGCTCTGTGCCATGTTTCATCCTTCTCAATCCCGCCTCACCTTCGGGATCTTCTTGGGCTGACGCGTCTTCGGTTATCCTGTTTAAAATCTTCTTTATCTGCTCAACCATACTATCTGCTGCGGCCTGATCTTCGCTCATTTCAAAATTATCTAAAAAATCAGTAACTGTTTTTAAAAGAACCGTGGCCTGGTCAAGATCGATATCTCCGGTTTTCACAGCATCTGTAAATGAATTTAAAAGATTGTTTTTTGCCTCTTCGGACATATCAAACAAATTGGATTCCGCTATGACTATATTTTCTGAGTTCAGTCCTTTTTTAGAAAGTTTTTCCAAATCCGTGTTTATTGAAGATTTAACACTTGAGAAATTTCTTCTTTTAGCCTTTATTTTTCTCTCATTGTCCCCGACATCCCAAATTGATTGGATGAGTTGGTCTACAGGAATATGGGATAGCTCCTTGATGGACTCTTCAGACTGATAAAATGACCGAATGGATAAAAGGGTCCGCTGTTTAACAGATCCGGAACGATAATTCAGGTTCTCAATCGCCTGATCAATGCCCTTTAAAGAAATGGAAATGTTTGCCACAGGCATTTTTCTCCTGTTTTTAGTTTGGTATCGCCTCGCATTATGATATATTCAAGACAATAATTCAACTTGCCTTAAGATTTGTCAGTAATTTAAACCGTGAAAAAGGGGGAGCGGCCGCCTTTCAATGCGCATGGAAACTATATGATTGAATTTTCTGGCAATTATGCTAAAGATATATGGTTATGAGTAAAATTATCACAATAGCAGGTCAGAAAGGTGGAACAGGGAAAAGCGTAACCGCTGTAAACCTTGCGACATCTCTGTCTTTGCTTGAAAAAAGAACACTTCTTATTGATTTTGACCCACAGGGTTTTGCAACCCTATGGTGCGGCATCAAGGAACTTGACTACACCAATGATATTTCCACAGTTTTGACCGGAAGGGCCAACATTGAAGATGCCGTCATCAAAACCCAGGTTAACTACCTGGACATGATACCGGCAGGATTCAACCTCTTCCAGGTGGCTCTCAAACTTGCTAAAACTAGTGGCAATGAAAAAATGCTTCACCTTCTTTTAAAAGAGATTGAAGATCAATATGATTACATCATCATAGACGCGCCTTCGTCCTATGGTTTTTTAAGTATCTCAGCCCTGGCAGCTGCCCAGTGGCTTCTGGTATGCATGACTGTCAAGCACAATTGCCTGGATGATTTTCAATGTTTGTTAAAAATGGTCAAATATATCAGGACGACACATCAGGTGCCACTTAAAATTGCCGGTTTCCTTTTTAACCGCTGCCAGAGCCTTGACCAGATCCAGGCATTTTTAGAGAGGCAAAATTTACAGGACATAGAACAGATGGTATTTGAGACCTTTATTCCTGAGGATGAAAACGTCATGGCAGCCTCGGATATCAACCTGCCACTGGCACTACATAACATTAAAAGCCCTGCTGCATCTGCCTATTTGAACTTTTCCAAAGAAATACATAATTTCATTCAATAAATGAGGTGCATTATGAAACTGACCAATCCGGAAACCATAGAGGAAAACGAAAAAGATTTCATTGACACAATCAATGCCGAACTGGACTGGGAAGCCATTGAAAAAATGCTTCTTGAAAAGCATAAATTTACCCTGCAGGAAGAGATCGAATATAAAGACGGAGATCTTGTCGTTCATGATAATCAAATCGCCTATAAATTTGATTTTGAAATCAAGGTTCCCCTGTCTGTTGTTTTCAACAGACAGGGTGAGTGTCTTGACATTTCCACGGTAAGGGATGATTTCAAGGACGAAGATGATTCATTTACCGCTGATGGAGACCCTTTGTTACCGGCTGGTGAAAAACCAAAGCAGGCAGACAAAGTGGCACAAATGGCTTCAAACATTGCTGATATGATTTCCGAAATTAACCAGGGAGATAAAGAATGAATGCGGACGCCACAAAGGGCGAACAGCTATCACCATCATATATCAGAGATCAACTGGATGAAATCCTGGCACAGGAAATTACCGCGTTGCTGGATGTCGATTCAAACACGGCAATGATGTCCTTTAACCTTGCCAGTATCTCATGCATCACGTTGATTATTGAACGGGAACGGGAAATCAAGCAATATGCAGATTCCCCTCCGGAAAGATACACCAGGCAATCTTTCATGAGTGAATTAACCGATATCGGGCTGGAAAAAGATGCGGCGCTTCAAAAAACCTTGGAATCGGTTATAAGAAAAGGGTATATCAGCATTGATCCTAACGAAGAACTTCAAGCTGAAATGCCTGCATTCATGATGGTTGGGTTCCTGGACAACATGTTTCCCGGAATGCAGGGGATGAATCTTGTGGCATTTGTCCTTCAGATGAATGATGAGGTGAATTCCGGAAGAAAGACCCTGACACTCGCCCAGGACAGCTTCAAGTCAACCTTGAAAAGCCGTGGTGTTTCCGTATCAAAAGAGAGCGCACAGGAAAAGGCCAGCCAGATGGTCTCAGGAAATGTTGCCACGACCACTCAGTCCAGTGGAATTTCAAGAAAACTGAAAAAAGACAATTTAAACCGTTTGTCAAAGCTGATTAAGAAACGGAAAAAGCGTACTGCCGGCTCCGCAGGAACATTGAAGATCAAAGATGTTTTTGACAAAGGCCCAACCAAAGAAGAGATCGCAGCGCAGAAGGCAGAGATCAAAAAAGCAGAAGAAGATGCCAGAAAAGCCGCTGAGTTAGCCAGTGAGCTTGCTGACAAAGATGAAAAGATCAGGGAAGCCCAGGAAGCTGCCAAAGAGGCAGCCAAGCAGCTTGAGGCCCTGGAACAAAAAGAGCGTTTATTACAGGACGCCCAAAAAGAGGCGGCACTTGCCAAGGAAAAAGCCACTGAACTGGAAGCCCGGGAAAAGTTGATGGCCCAAAAGGAAGCTCAATTAAAAGCCCTTGAGGAAAAACTGAAACTCGAAGAAGAGGAAAAGTCAAAAAGGGAAGAAGATGCCCGGCAAAAGCAGCTTGAAGAAGAACTAAAAAACAAGAGCCAGGCAGACGACGATATTGAGTCTCAGATTGCCGCATTTGAAAGTGAACTGACCATGCCCTGCCCTTTGTGCAAAGAGGGTGAAATTGTTTCAAAGACAACCGAAAAGGGCAAAGATTATTATTCGTGTACCCAAAATGAATGCCGCTTTGTGTCATGGGATAAACCGTATCATTTTGAATGCCCATTGTGTAAAAATTCCTTTTTAACAGAAAGCGATACATCCAATGGGGGAAAAGGACTAAAATGTCCGAGAGCAGCCTGTTCATTTACCCAGAACAACCTGAATGATCCAAAACAAAACCTTGCCAAAGCGCCAACCGGTAAGAAAAAAAAGAAGAAGAAAAGGGTTGTCCGAAGAAGAAAGAGACGTTGATGGAATTACCATTTTTAGACAAGCGGCTTGAAGCCATATACGAAAAAGTATTAAACAATTCCCGTCTTTCAAAAAAAGACGGGATTTATATTTACGAAACTTGCGATTTAATTGGTGTGGGACGTATTGCACACCATGTTCGAAACCAAAAGCACGGCCGAAAAGCCTTTTATATTTATAATCAGCATTTAAATTACACCAATGTCTGTAAAAACCGGTGCGAGTTCTGCGCCTATGCAAAAGATGACGGCCAGAAAGGCGCCTATGCATGGTCCGTGGAGGAGATTGAGAAACGGCTTTTAGAACGCAGTGATGAACCTGTCACGGAACTGCATATCGTGGGCGGGCTCAACGAGAACCTGTCTTTTGACTACTTTATTGATCTTTTAACAACCGTTAAAAGAGTTCGCCCCAAGGCCACCATAAAAGCATTCACCTGTGTTGAAATCGATTACCTGTCCAACCTGGCAGGGCTTTCGATTGAGCAGACAATACTTCGTTTAAAGGATGCCGGACTTGAAATGATGCCCGGTGGCGGGGCAGAAGTATTAAACTCCCGTGTTCATGAAAACCTGTTCCCCAAAAAAATTGGTCACAAGCGGTGGCTTGAGATTGTCAAGGCTGTTCACAAAGCAGGGATCACCACCAATGCCACCATGCTTTACGGGCATATTGAGACCATTGAGGAAAGGGTTGAACATCTTTTGGCGCTTCGACAGCTTCAGGATGAAACCGGTGGTTTTTCAGCGTTTATTCCCCTGGCATTTCACTCTGAAAATACAAAGCTGTCCCACCTGCCGTCAACAACGGCTATGGATGACCTGAAGAATATTGTGGCCGCCCGCCTTCTCCTTGATAATTTTGACCATATCAAAGCTTACTGGGTAATGATTGGTGAAAAACTGGCCCAGGTGGCACTGAATTTCGGAGCCGATGATCTTGACGGCACCATCATTGAAGAGAGGATCACCCATACGGCAGGGGCAACCTCGGCAAAAGGGCTGACGAAAAATAAAATGGAACAGATGATTACCCAGGCAGGATTTATACCTGTTCAGCGGGATTCATTTTACAACGAAATTGATGCATAAAAATATGAACGATCTGAATCCAATATTGTTAAAAATAAAAAACCATCAGCGGCTGGACAAAAAAGAAGGCCTTGCTCTGCTTAGACGGGCAGATCTTTTAACCCTTGCCGGCCTGGCAAATGAGAAACGATTTTATTTTAACCCTGACAAACGGGTCACCTATGTGGTTGATCGAAATATAAACTATACCAACATCTGTGTATCCGGGTGCAAATTCTGTGCTTTTTATAAATCCCCCTCTCAGGACGACGGATATGTGATCTCAAACGATGAGTTGGCCCGAAAAATTGAGGAAACCATTGAACTGGGCGGCACCCAGATTCTCCTACAGGGAGGAATGCATCCGGATCTGGAACTCTCATTTTACATTGAGATGCTGCAGTTTATCAAAAACAGTTTTGACATTCATATCCACGGTTTTTCACCGCCTGAAATTGATTTCATAGCCAAAAAATCATCCCTTTCCATTCCTGAAACCATTGCTGCCCTGAAACAGGCAGGACTTGCCTCAATACCCGGAGGCGGCGCTGAAATCCTGTGCGATGATATCCGGCAGAAGGCCTCCCCAAACAAATGTTTATCTGATACCTGGCTGGATGTTATGCGCCAGGCCCATTTGCAGGGAATGCGGTCCAGCGCCACCATGATGTTCGGGCACTTTGAAAAAGATGTTCATATCATGGAGCACCTTGATAAAATCAGACAGCTTCAGGATGAAACCCGTGGATTTACAGCCTTTATCCCCTGGACCTTTCAACCGGACAACACGAAGATAAGTGTGCCGAAAAAAAGCAGTATCGAGTATCTGCGGGTGCTGGCTGTCAGCCGTATCTATCTTGACAATATTGACAATATCCAGGCATCCTGGGTAACCCAGGGTGACAAGATTGCCCAGACAGCACTTTTTTTCGGTGCCAATGATATGGGCAGCACTATGATTGAGGAAAATGTGGTTGCATCGGCAGGCGTTGATTTCATGCTGCCGAAAGAAGAGTTAATCCGGCTTATCAGCGCAGCAGGGTTCGAACCCCGTCAGCGTGATTGCTATTACAACTTAATCTGATCATGACCCAGCACTCTTACCCGATATACAGCCACAAAAACCATGAGATTCACAGGGCCGGTTTTATCATTATAGATCCATTTACCATCGTTGAGAACGGGTATATAGAATGTGAAAATGGCCTGATAAAAGGAGTCTTTCAAGGAGTCCCGAAACAAGAGCATATTGATCACGGCCCTGGCGCATTAATACCCTGCCTTGTAAATGCCCATCTGCACCTGGAGTTGTCTGCGCTCAACGGCATGGTACCGTTTGCCCAGGGATTTAAATCATGGGTTCAAACCCTTTTGACAAAGCGGGCAGCCCTTACACAGGCACAGCTGGTTCAGGCAGCCCGGATTTCTGCTGAAAACCTGTTAAAACTGGGCAACAAGACAATCGGTGACATTTCCACCCTTGGGTTGGGGCAGACAATATTAAAAGATATCAAAATCAACGGTGTCTGTTTTCATGAATATCTGGGAGAAAGCCAGGACAGTTTTGATATTGAAAAAGGATCGCCTCTGTCCTGCTCACTTGCCGGACACGCACCGCACACATCATCTCCTCAATTGTTAAAAACGTTGAAAGAAAAAACCCGGTTGCACGGACTGCCATTTTCCATTCATGTGGCAGAGTCTGATGATGAAACCATTTTTATAAGAGATAAAAAAGGGGATTGGGCTGATTTTTTGACATCACGGGGAATTAACTTTGCCTCATGGGATATCGGATCCAAAACTCCGGTTTCCTATATAAATGATCTTGGCCTTTTGGGCCCGTCCACCATGGCAATTCATTTGATCAATGTTTCAAGTTCAGACCTTGGCATCATTGCCGACACACAAACAAAGGTTGTTTTATGCCCCAGAAGCAATTTTAATCTGCATAAAAAACTGCCTGATATCGATGCCATATTAAATCATGGCATACCTGCCGCCCTTGGCACCGACAGTCTTGCAAGCTGCGATTCACTAGACATCCTGGATGAAATGCGGTTTACAGCACACCACTATCCTTTATTGAACGCAGCAGATATATTTTCCATGGGCACTGTTAATGGCGCAAAATCGCTGGGTCTGGATAAAGTTACAGGAACACTGGACAAAGGCAAAAAGGCTGACTTTATTTATATGATGATCGACTCGGCAAACAAAAACAGCATTCTTGAGAGATTAATTACCAATGACTAACCCCAAAATACGTATCGGGAAAATAAGCTATATTAATGCCTCGCCGGTATATTATGGTCTGGACAGAGGTCTTTTACCGGGTACCATTGAAATGATACCGGATGTTCCGTCCGCCCTTAATAAAAAAATCATGTCCGAAGATATAGAAATCAGCCCTATATCGGCGGCTTTCTACGCCATGAACTACGAAGATCTGCTGTTATTACCGGATCTGTCCATTTCCTGTCAGGGACCGGTATTATCCGTTATTCTGGCCAGCAAACACCCATTGGAAGAACTTGACGGGAAAAAGATTGTTTTTTCACCGGAATCCGCGTCTGCGGCATCATTTTTAAAGATGATATTCAGTCAAAAAAAAATAAACCCGGTGTATGAAATCCATCCCGTGAATAACAGCAAAAAAATATGTGATATCGCTGATGCTGCTCTCGTTATAGGCGACACTGCGCTGACACAACCGTGGCATGCCCGGTTTGAATACTGCATTGATCTAGGCCAACTCTGGTATGAGATGACACAACTTCCCTTTGTTTTTGCGGTATGGGCGGTCAGGCGCTCTTTTGCTCAAAAACACCCGGCCCAGGTAAAAAACATACACCAACTATTTTTAACCTCCAGATCCCAGGGACTTGCTCACATTGATGAAATCATTGCCGCCGGGCAGGCAAAACTGGGGCTCGATCATAATGTTATCCGTCAATACTTCGAGTTACTTCATTGCGATCTTGATGCACAAAAAACAAAAGCCATGGGCATCTTTTTTGACTCTTTGTATGACCAGGGTGTTCTATCAAAAAAAGCAAAAATTTCTTTTTTCACACCTTAATCTTAAATGAATCTCATTATTTTTATTATCCGGCTTCATTTTTTTGTATAAACTTGAACAATCTGTGTTGATATCCCTTGACTTAAAAGGCAAACTGCGCATAAAACTCTCAATGAGCAATCAATGATCCGGGGCGTAAACAGATGCTTTTTAAAAGACTGGCGTTCAATTGCCAGACAATCTAAATAAGGATGTAGTGCTTAATTACCATTAAAAGGAGAATTTGCATGGAAAAAGACAACAACAGGCGTAAGTTTATCAAGAATGTTGGAATGGGAGCTGCTGCAATCGGTACTGCCGGCCTTGCAGGTGTATTAAGCTCATGCAAAGGCGAGCAACAGGCACAGGCACCAGCCCCTGTTGAAGAAAAAAAACAGGAAACCATTGAATGGAAAATGGTAACTACCTGGCCGCCTCATTTCCCCATGCTGGGTGAAGGTGCTGATAATCTCGCCAAATGGATTGATGAGATGAGTGGCGGACGCCTGAAAATAAAAGTGTATGGTGCCGGAGAGCTAGTTCCGGGTCTTGGCGTTTTTGATGCTGTCAGCCAGGGCACTGCTGAAATGGGACATGGGGCTGCCTACTACTGGGCAGGCAAATCACCTGCAACACAGTTTTTTGCCGCTGTTCCCTTTGGATTTAATGCGCAGTCCATCAATGCCTGGCTCTATTCCGGCGGCGGTATGGAGATATGGGAAGAGGTCTATGCTAAATTTAATCTGAAACCATTTGTTGCCGGCAATACCGGTGTTCAGATGGGCGGATGGTTCAACAAAGAAATCAAGACCATGGATGACTTCAAAGGCCTTAAAATGAGAATCCCGGGCCTGGGCGGAAAAGTTCTGGCCAAAGCCGGTGGTAATGCGGTTCTGGTCGCCGGTGGCGAAATTTACACCAACCTGGATCGCGGCGTTATTGATGCCACGGAATGGGTCGGCCCCTTCCATGATTTGAAAATGGGCTTTTATAAAGCAGCCAAATACTATTATGCACCCGGATGGCATGAATGCGGTACCGCACTTGAAGCCATGGTCAACCTTGACGCCTGGAACTCGTTGCCGGATGATCTGAAAGCCATTGTTGAAGCGGCAACGTATAGGAGCAATATGTGGATGCTCTCAGAGTTTGAAGCCAAAAACAATGATGCCTTAAAAACATTGATCAATGAGCACAACGTAGAGCTGAAACAATTCCCGGAAGAGGTTCTCAAAGAGCTGAAAAAACTGGCCAAAGAAGTACTGGAAGAAGTGGCTGCAGGAGATCCGATGAGCAAAAAAGCATACGACTCCTTCCTTGAATTCCAGAAAAACATTTACGAATGGAATAAGCTGACGGAAGAACCCTATCAGAAATTGAAATATCTCTAATAGAGTAAACACCTAATCTATCAAAAAAAAGGCAGGACGCATTTTGCGTCCTGCCTTTTTTCATTAGATTCAAACGCCTTTCCGGCGATTCACATTATATCCAAGTTTCTGACCGCAGGCTGTCCATCAACCCATTACTTCGATCAGCCAGGTGACCGCTTCCGGTACCAGGCAGATAACGCAAATGCCGATGATCTGTATAATAACAAAAGGAATAATGCCTTTATATATATCTACGGTTTCGATTTCCGGTGGGGTCACTCCTTTGAGATAAAACAGTGAGAACCCGAACGGTGGCGTTAAAAAAGAGGTCTGAAGATTTACGGCTATCAGGACGGCCAGCCAAAGCGGATCCACTCCCATACTGACCATGATCGGCGCCAGTACGGGCACATGGATAAAAGTAATCTCTATAAAATCCAGAAAAAACCCGGCAATAAAAATTATGGACATTACGATGAACAGGACACCCCATTTACCAAATGGAAGTGCAGCGATCAGCTCTCTGACAAGCTCATCCCCGCCTAATCCTCTGAAAACAAGACCAAGCGTAGTCGCCCCGACCAGTATGATAAAAACCATGCAGGTAAGCTTGGTGGTCATATCCATGACATCTTTAACTATTTTAAGGCTCAACCGGCCATGTATGGCAGTTAAAAGCGTGGCACCGACAGCACCCACGGAAGCAGCCTCCGTTGGCGATGCAACCCCGGCGAATATGGATCCCAATACGGCAACCATCAGCGCCAAAGGCGGTACAAGGGCTTTAATTATCTTAAGAAACAATTGCATCCGGGTATAGGAATCAAACACTTCCTGGCTGATGGGAGGCGCCCATTCCGGTTTGATGTGGGCAATAAACAAAATATAAATCATATATAAAAGCACAAGGATGCAACCCGGGATGATCGCACCCACAAAAAGATCACCAATGGAAACATTCATGATATCGCCCAACAGGACCAGTACAATACTTGGTGGAATGATCTGCCCCAGTGTACCGGATGCGGCAACGGTTCCGGTGGTCAGGCTTTTGTTGTACCCTGTCCGCAACATGGTCGGCACGGACAAAAGCCCCATGGTAACCACTGTAGCGCCGACAATACCGGTGGAAGCTCCTAAAAGGGCTCCGACAAAAACCACAGACACGGCCAGCCCCCCTCGTATTTTCCCAAACACAAGAGCCATGGCTTCTAAAAGCTCTTCAGCCAAGCCTGATTTTTCCAGCATTACACCCATGTAGATAAACAATGGAACCGCCATCAATGCAAAATTTTCCATTGTCCCAAAAATTCTTAATGGCAGCAGTTCAAAAAAACCGGGACCGAATCCGTATAGGCCAAAAAACAGGGAGACACCGCCAATGGTAAATGCAACCGGGTACCCCAGCAATAATAGCGCGAAAACCGCAGCGAACATGATCAGGGGCATAAACTCATTGATAAATTCCATTATTTTTCAATCCCCTTTGTTCCATGGCCCAAAATCACCACCAGACTCTTTATCATTTGAGAAAAACCCTGAATGATTACCAGGGTAAACCCGAGCGGTATCATTGATTTTAAGATATATCTTGCCGGTAACCCGCCCGGGTCAGGTGAGACCTCTTTGACTGCCCAGGAATTCTCAATAAAGCCCTTTGTGGACAGAATCACCATAATGGAAAAGGGAATCAAAAAGACCAGTGTCCCTAAAAAATCAACCCATGCTTTGGTCTTATCACTGAACTTGATAAAAAGGATGTCCACCCTTACATGACCGCCCTCTTTTAATGTGTATGCGGCCCCAATTAGAAAAACAATCGCAAACAGATGCCACTCCAGTTCCTGAAGTGCTACATTTCCCTTGTTCCATGCATACCGCATCACGGTATCATAAAAAACAATCAAAACCATTAATGTGGTCAGCCAGCCGACAAGACTGCCGACCTTATCACTAAATCCATCGATAACTTGGGAAATTTTTTTAAGAACTTCCATAAATATAACTGCTCCCTAATTCAGGCATTAAAGTAAATCCAATATTAAATTTCATTAAACTTCGCTATACAGGTAATAAGACCTGATTAACGAGTCCTCTATAAATGTTAAGAAATGGCTTGTTTGTCAAGGATTTAAATATAATTATGAACGATTTCAGTGCGCCAGAACCGCACCACCATTTTTGAAGCGTATTTTCAATGAAAATCGAATGATTTCGAGAGATTTGCTGGTCGGGATGAGAGGATTTGAACCTCCGACCCCCTCGTCCCGAACGAGGTGCTCTACCAGGCTGAGCCACATCCCGACTGCAAGAAAGGGTTATACACAAAAAAGACACAAATGTCTATTTGAAAATGCTCTCTTTTATAATTGTTGCTTCTCGACCGGGGCCAACAGAAACAATTTTGATTTTCACACCGGACAGTTCTTCCATACGGGCCAGGTATTTTTTGGCGTTCTCTGGCAGATCATCAAATTTAACAGCCTTTGTTGTGTCCTGTTTCCAACCCGGATGAGATTCGTAAACCGGCGTGCAATCCTGTAAAATTTTAATCTCAGGTGGAAAGTCTGAAATCTGCTTCCCATTATACTCATACCCTGTACAAATTTTAATTTCATCAAGATCATCAAGTACATCAAGTTTGGTAACGGCCAGTCCTGTCAGGCTGTTCAACCGGGCGGCGTTCCTCAATACGACCATATCAAGCCATCCACAGCGTCTTTTCCTGCCGGTTGTGGCACCGAATTCAGAACCGGTCCTCTGTATTTTATCACCAATATCATCAAACAATTCCGTTGGAAAAGGTCCGGCCCCCACACGGGTGGTATATGCCTTGACAATACCTATAATCTCGTCAAGATTGCCCGGTCCGACACCGGATCCATTGGCAGCATTTCCAGCTACAACCGACGAAGATGTAACAAACGGATAGGTACCATGCTCAATATCAAGGTGAGTACCCTGGGCACCTTCGAACAATATTGTTTTTTTATTTTGAATCCCGTCAAAAAGGATAACAGAGACATCATCTATATAGGGGGTCAACCGATCCTTAATTTTTTCGAATTCAGAAATAATCAGTTCAGGGTCAATGGTATCGGCCTTGAAATAATTTTTAAGGTAGAAGTTCTTCTCTTCAACGATAGCCCGTACTTTTTCCTTAAACAGTTCAAAGTCGAGCAAATCGCAAAAACGGATACCTCTGCGGGTGGCCTTATCTTCATAGCATGGCCCTATCCCACGACCGGTGGTTCCAATTTTCTGGTCACCTTTTTTAGCCTCCCTGGCACTGTCAATCAGCCTGTGATACGGCATAATTAAATGAGCCCGGTTGCTGATCGTCAACAGATCAGGAGATGTATCTATTTTATTGGATACCAGATAATCAATTTCTTCAAGCAGGACAAAGGGGTCTACGACCACACCATTTCCTATAAAACATTTTTTCTGCTGAATAATGCCGGATGGGATAAGATGGCTGATTATTTCTTTGCCATTGACGACCATGGTATGGCCGGCATTGTTGCCGCCTTGAAATCGGACGACATAATCGGCATGTTCGCTGAGCAAGTCAACTATTTTTCCCTTTCCTTCATCTCCCCATTGTGTTCCGACTACTACTGTATTTCCCAAAGTGTTAACTCCTTTTATTTTTGAAAAAATCCTTAATTATCTTTTTTGTTTCAGTTTCCAGGACACCGGATACAATTTCAACCTTATGGTTCAGCCTGTTGTCATCTCCCATAGTATAAAGAGAATTTGCAGCCC
This sequence comes from uncultured Desulfobacula sp., assembly GCA_964562385.1. Classification (GTDB taxonomy): domain Bacteria; phylum Desulfobacterota; class Desulfobacteria; order Desulfobacterales; family Desulfobacteraceae; genus Desulfobacula. The sequence continues at coordinate 524 of CAZLTD010000004.1, read as the reverse complement.
CCCATTTTTTATCAGCTGCGCCAAACACAACACGTCTTATCCTGGCATGAATAATAGCCCCCATACACATGATACAGGGTTCGATGGTCACGTATAACGTAGTGTTCACCAGTCTATAGTTGTTCAATACTCTTGAAGCAGCTCTTATGGCGTTTATCTCGGCGTGACTTGTTGGATCACTTGATGAAATAGGCTGGTTATATCCAGTGCCGATAATGTCATTGCTTCCATTTAAGATAACTGCGCCAACAGGCACTTCATCTATTTTTTCAGCCTTTTTTGCCTCCTTGATGGCAAGGGCCATATAGTATTGATCATCATTCATACAACCTATACTTATATAAACCTTTTTATACAAAATCAAATTAAATACAAACTTTTTTCCAAGAAAAAAGAAACCATATTAAAAGTTTCTCAGTTGTGGGTGTAATATTTCTTGAAAACCACACCAAACCTTGATATATAGTTCCGATTGCAATGCGCGCCCGTAGCTCAGCTGGATAGAGTATCTGACTACGAATCAG
>CAZLTD010000003.1:42492-99956 GCA_964562385.1 uncultured Desulfobacula sp. | reverse complement strand
TAAACTCAACAGAATATTTCATAGGTTAAAGTCCCAATTGTTTCCAAACTTCATCGGCAGGTATGTTTTCACACGACCCTTGAAGAGCCTTTTTAGCATCTTCAATATCAATATAGTCTTCAATCTGCTGGAGCAACTCAAGTTCTTCAATAGAGACCAAAGCCGCTACATCCTGACCTCGTCGGGTCAAAATAATAGATTCGTTGCCATAAGCAACTTTGTTAACGATATCAGCCAAATTTTTTCTTGCATCTGCTGTCGATATTTTTGTGGTCATTTTTCTTCTCCTATCTTTTGTTTCTTATATACAATTTGTACATTTCGTACCTTAAAATGTCAATAGCTTTTAAATCGCTTTATAACCCGGCGCTACCGCAACCCTCATGAATCTGCCGATATGGAGATAATCAATTGATTAATATTACGATTGAAAAAGAAATTTGTGCCCCAGCGGATAAAATCTGGGATACGATAAGTGATTTCACAATAGCCGCTGCTCCATCATTTAACGTTGATGTTATAGAAAAAGGTGACAGTAAAAATAATGGTGTTGGCACATTAAGAAATATTACCGTAAGGAAAAATCGTTTTTTAGAGCGCTTAGCAGATGTTGATCCATCAAATAGAACCTTATCGTATGAAATTTTATCAAACATCGCCTTTAAAAAATACACTGGTACAATTGCTATCACCCCCCAAGGAGATAGTTCACAAATCAAATGGATATCTAACTTCATGCCTCGATTTCTTGGAACAGGATGGCTTATAAAAATTCCAGTCAGAAGAACACTTGATTATATCATTGATGAAATAGATAAGGCTTTCACAACTCAATAGCATAATAATCTTAAAGCCGATTCATAACCCGCTTGCACCGGACCGCGTAAGGCGGATCCGCCCTACCCACGTCCCCTCCCTTAGCTCGGTCGTCCGTGAGCTTCACCGTTCTATAATCAACAGCCACTATAAATTTTTAGGAAAAAACGGCTTTGGTTGATTTTCTAAGGGGGCTATATTACCATTCCAGAACTTAAAACATGAATGCAAAAAAATATTTAGGAAAACTCAATGTCTCCCATTGTCTGCCACGATTGTGACCGGATTTTGTTCAGGCCTGAAATGCAGCCGGGGACCACTGCGCACTGCGATCGGTGCAACGCAAAGCTGGTAAAATGGGAGACGGATACCCTGGGCAAAACCCTGGCCCTGGCCCTGACCTGTTTTATCCTCTTTATTATTGCCACTGCCTACCCCTTCCTGATCATGCGAATCGAAGGCATTGAACAAAAGACAACTATGATCACCGGTATTCTGGAGTTATTCGGCCAGGGAATGCCTGCGCTTGCGATCCTGGTATTGTGCACGGTCATGCTCTTTCCTTTTTTACAGATCTCCGGGATGATTTACCTGCTGCTGCCCATGAAGCTTGGGGCAATTCCCTGGAAGGCTGCTGCGGTATACAGGATCATGGGGCATATAAAGCCCTGGGGCATGCTGGAAGTCTATATGGTGGGCATACTCATCTCAATGGTCAAATTATTAAAAATGGCCACCATTATTCCCGGCCTGGCAGCCCTGGCGTTTATGGCATTAATCTGCCTGCTCACCGCAGCCATGGCCGGACTGAATCCCGATCATATCTGGCACAGACTGCCGCCCGGGCAGGGACGGCTGCCAAAGATCCTGCCAAAAGATACGCAAATGATCGCCTGCCATACCTGCAGTATGGTCTGCCTGTACCCTGAAGGTGCCCATGGCGCCGTCTGCCCCAGGTGCGGGTCAGAACTCCACTTTAGAAAGCAGAACAGTCTTAAAAGGACATGGGCATTGATCATTGCCGCAACCATTCTGTATATCCCGGCAAACATACTGCCCATCACCCGGTTAACGGCCCTTGGGCAGGAGCAGTATGACACGATCATGAGCGGTGTGATCTACTTTATGTTTTCAGGATCCTGGCATATTGCCCTGATTATTTTTGTTGCCAGTGTTGTGGTGCCGCTCATGAAAATAGTTGTCATGATCTATCTTCTGATCTCGGTGAGGATGCAATCCTCCTCCCGGCCTGAGGACCGGACCCGGCTGTACCGCATCACAGAGGCGGTAGGAAGGTGGTCCATGGTGGATGTCTATGTGGTGACCATCCTGGTGGCCATGGTTAAAATGGGACATCTGGCCTCAATCCAGGCTGGACCCGGGGCTATTTTTTTTGCCGCTGTGGTGGTCATTACCATGTTTGCGGCTGAAAGTTTTGATCCGCGTCTGATCTGGGACGCAATGGAGGAGTCTTATGACTGATAGTGACAGACCGGAACATGGTTTGCCAGGCAGCATGCCCAGTGCCGTTATCCGTGAAAAGAGGGGTTTTTCCCTGGTGTGGGTGGTTCCCATTGCAGCGGCAGTTATTGCAGCCGTTCTGGTATTTAAAGCTGCCTGGGAAAAAGGCCCGGTGGTAACCATAACGTTTGAGTCTGCGTCAGGGCTTGTGGCCGGGAAAACAAAAATCAGGTATAAAGATGTGGATATCGGTGAAGTCGACACGATCCTAGTAAGCCAGGATCTCACAGGTGTGGTGGTAACGGCAAATCTTGGGAAGGAAGCCAAGCCCTATCTAACGGAAAAAGCCCGGTTCTGGGTTGTTGAACCCCGGATTTCCGGCGGTTCGGTCAGCGGACTTGGGACCCTTTTCTCCGGCAGCTATATTGCCATGGATCCCGGCACCAAAGGCAAGCCGCAATTTGAGTTTAAAGGGCTGGAAGTTCCGCCGGTGGTCATGTCCGGCAAACCCGGACGTCACTTCCGTTTACGGACATCAAAAATCGGATCGCTTGAATCGGGATCCCCTGTTTATTTCCAGGGCATCAAGGTCGGCCAGGTCGTGGGGTATGAACTGGCCGAGCATGAAGATATCGTGGATATCCGGGTATTTATAGAATCTCCCCATGACAGGCGGGTGTTCAAAACCACCCGGTTCTGGTTTTCCGGCGGCCTGGATGTGGACTTAAGTGCTGACGGGGTGCGGATTAACACCCCCTCTTTTGTGTCGTTTCTTATCGGCGGCCTGGTCTTTGCAAATCCCGAGAATCAAGACAATAATGAGGCCGCAGGCGAGGAAACCGTGTTCCGGTTATTTAACTCCTATGAAGAGGCGATGGCCAAAACCGATGTTAAACGAAATTATTATCTCCTAAAATTCGATCAGTCCATCAGAGGCCTTGATATCGGGGCACCTGTCGAGTTCAGGGGATTTGTCATTGGCGAGGTGGTGGACATTTCAATTGATGTCGACTGGGGCACCGATAAGGTTATCATTCTCGTAAAAATAGCCATTGAGCCGGAACGGACTGCCAGACTGATGGACGATAAAAAAGTGCCCGAAAACATCATTGAGGTGTTGGTGAAAATGGGGCTGCGGGCCCAGCTGAACTTCAGCAGCATTGTTTCCGGAAAACTGTTCGTTGCCCTGGACTTTTTCCCCCACGCAGAGCCGGTGGCGTTTCAGGAAACCCAAGGGATGCCCGAGATCCCCACCATTCCGTCTTCCATGGATCAACTGTCACGCAACCTGAATGCCTTTTTAAAGAAGATAGAGAAGCTGCCGCTGGATGATATCGGGGATGCCGCACTCAACACCATCAAGAGCATTGAGAAAACAAGTAACAGTGTTAACACGATTGTCTCTTCGGACCAGGTCGCATCGGCGATCACCCATCTTAATCAAAGCCTGGCAGATATCCAAAGCCTTGTGAAAAAGCTTGAAGAGCAGCTGCCAAAAGCCGTGACCCGGGTATCGGGGAAAACCGTGGAAACCCTTGACAGTATCAAAAAAACAACAGCACCCGACGCTGCTGTTATCTTTGAGTTGAGAAAGACGTTAAAGGAATTTGCCAAGGCGGCCCAGAGCATCAGAGCACTTGCGGATCATCTGGAACGCCATCCTGAATCACTTCTTCAGGGAAAGGGGAAGAATAATGAATAGACGCCTGCAGTTTTTGGGGATATGTATGGGGCTTTTGATGATGTACGGGTGTATCGGGGGCTCAAGTCAGCCCTCTGTCTACTATGTGCTGAATGCCTCGAGCACGGATGCCAGGTATTCGGTCCCGGGTCTGGATCTTGGCGTGGGGCCGGTAACGCTGCCGGGGATACTGGACCGCCCCCAGATCGTCAGCCGGCAGGGGGATAATAATCTGGCCGTCAATGAGTTTCACAGATGGGCAGATGCCCTTGAGACCCAGTTTACCCTGGTTCTGGCCGAGAACCTGTCCACAGAACTGAGTACCATAAATATCAAGACCTATCCCTGGGAGCACCCTTTTTCACCTGCCTACCAGCTGTATGTAGATGTAAGGAGATTTGACGGCACACCGGGTGAATCGGTAACGCTTCAGGCAATGTGGTGGCTGGTAAATACCCGCGATGACACACCGGTGCTGACAAGGCGTTCATCTTTTAGAATTCCCACCAAAGATGACAGCATGGCGGCTTATGTGGCTGCCCATAATGAGGCCCTGGATAAACTGAGCCGGGATATTGCCACAGACATTTCCAAGGCTTTAATACCATAATTTCACCAGATTGATATGAACAGGCCGTTTGCTTTTTTGGCCCATAAAAAATGAAAGGACTAATGATCATAACACATGAATGCGATAATTAAAGGGTAAAAATAAGATGCGGTTAGCAAATACCAGAACATTTATCCATATTCTTGTAATTCTTATCATTGGAAGTGTTGCGCATGCCAATGAGGTGGAATCCAGATTTATCAAGGCCGGCCTTGTTGATGTGAACACCATTGACAACAGTATCCTGGTAGACCTGGTGAATTCAGATCCCAAAAAAAATTACTTCCGGGAAAACTATTATGGCAATCTTCAAAAGGCCTATTTGAGAAAAGAGGTTGCCATCAGGATTGCCAAGGCACAGCGCATTTTAAAAGCCGGCCACCCTGACTATTCTTTGCAGATCCTTGATGCGGCCCGGCCGCGCAGTGTATCCCAAAAAATGTATGATAAAATGAAAGGCACCAAGTTTGAACGATATGTTGCCAACCCGACAAAAGGCTCCATGCATAACTTTGGGATCGCTGTGGACATCACCATTGTGGATAAAAACACAAAAGAGCTGGATATGGGGTTAAACCCTTTTCGTAAAAGCACGGTGGCGCTTTACTGGATGGTGGCCAAGAAAAAACTGGGGGTCAAGCTTTCATCCAGACAGAAAAAGAACCAAAAGCTGCTGGCAGATGTTATGGTTAAAGCCGGATTCATCCCCTTGAGCTTTGAGTGGTGGCATTTCAATGGTATGCCCAAGGCCAAGGCAAGAAAACGGTATAAGATCATTGAATGATAAATAAAAGCTGGCCTGCGCCCTTCTCTGTTGTCCAGGGCGCAGGTATTCAGTCTCACAGATACTAAAGGAAAAATCATATGAAAGAGTTACAATTACCTGAAGGAATAAAAGATGATCCCAATGCCATGGAGATGATCCGGGTCTGGATCGGAAACAAGGATATACATGTGTCCATGTTATTGGGGATGTGGGAAGAGGCATCCAATTTTGATATTGATGAACGGGAAGCGTGGGGAGAATTACTGGCCGATCTGATCCGCCACATTGCAAACGGGTTGACCCAGAGTCACGACTATAATACAGCCGCATCTGAAAGAAGAATTGCCAATGCCCTGCTGACCCACCTGGGATATGGTGCCAATACAATTAAAGGTGAAATTAAAGAGTAATTAACACGACATACGCCGCTGTGATGCCATGAAATACAATGTATACAAAAGAGAGATTGAAATCATAAAAGCCCACGGGACATGGACTGTGTTTATGCTGGGTAGTGACGGGAAAAAACGGGTTTCCCATGATATCTTTATCCCGTCAACTGTGAGCGAAGAAAATATGGAAACATATCTTGAGGATCTTCTGCATGAATGGGCATCACCGGGCAATGATAAAATCTGTAAAATTGACTGATCCGTCACAGGAGTTTTCACCCAAAAAGAAAATCTGGATACCATTTACCATGAAACCGAAGGCCGTATAAAAAATGACAGATTCAAGAATCAACACTTGCAGCAAGAGCAGCTGTAACGGATGTGATATCCGGGACAAAACGAACTGCACCTTTGATATGTCACAGCTTGCGGGACGTTACCTGATCTGCCTGCCCTCGTTCATCGTTGGCGGCATAGCCCTGAATACCACCAGCACCGGCGCCTTTTACATCTGGCTGGCCATTATCGGACTTTTTTTCGGGGTTATTGAAATCAGGGTATTATGCGCCCATTGTCCCCATTATGAAAAATCCGGTTTTTTCTTAACCTGCTGGGCCAATTACGGGATGCCCAAGTTATGGAAATACCGGCCCGTCCCCATGAATAATATCGAAAAAACAATCCTTTTAGCCGGCTTTGCAATTGTCTGGGGCTTTCCGGCCGTGTTCATCTTTTTATTTAACAGTATGGGGACGTTTGCCCTGTATATGGCCCTTGTTGCACTGTTTTTCATCACACTGAGTCAAAAAAACTGCACAAAATGCGTTAATCTTTCCTGTCCATTAAACCGGGTTGATGATACTACAAAGACGGCTTTTTTAAGAAACAATCCGCAGATCCTAAAACTATGGGAAAAAGATACCAATGAGTTTTTTAGATAATATTGTAGAAAACAAACAGCAGATACATACGCGAAATATCCATCTTGCCACCTATCCCCATGAAAAAGAGATGATCGTTATTCACGGTATATTAAAAGACGAGCGGTATGTACCGGTCTTTGATGTCACCGGAGAGATCAAAGGCCCGGGGGTGATTCATCACATGGATGTCAAACTGCTGATCGCCCCGGATCCCCTGCACATTAAAACAGCGCAGGCCACGATGCTTCACGTTCCCATGTCAGAATGCAGAACCACCCTGGATGTGACAGCCCAATTAAAAGGACTTCAAATTAAATCGGGATTCTCCACCGCGCTTCGAAAAATAATGGGGGGCAACAAAGGATGCACCCACCTTTGCCACCTGATCACGGTAATGGGCCAGGAGATAGTCCATGGCTGGCTGACCTGGAAAAGGAAAGAGAACTCCCCACTACCTGATAATATTGAGGCGTTAAGCGAATCCGGCTTTCTGGTGGATTCCTGCAGGATGTGGAAAAAGGACGGCCCCAAGATGGACCGCCTCATTGCGGCGATCAAACAAAACCAGGCATAGATATAGGCCAAAAGAGATCACCCGGACACCTCATGAAATATTTTAAAACAACCATCCGGAACCCAGAGACAGGTTTTCAGATCCACCTTTGACTGCAACGAAAATGAAACCCCCTCGGATTCAAGCAGGGCCTTCTGCAGTTCATACCCATTGGAGGGTTTCAGGGAGATTTCGCCTTTGGCATTGATCACCCGGTGCCAGGGCAGATCATGTTTACGTGACATGGTGTGAAGGAGTCTTGATACCTGGCGCGCACCGTTGGGTTTGCCTGCCAGAGCGGCTATCCCACCGTATGTCATCACCTTTCCGGGTGGGATGGCGCTGATAATATTTATCACTTTTCGGGTAAAGGGCAACATGCCCGACAGCCTGCCATATTTTACACTTTTTTACAATTTGAAAACATTGACTTAACATGGATATGGTTTAAGGTATTCTAACGGATTCAAAAGAATTACAAATAGAGTGGTCACCATGAAAAACACAAAAAGCATACAATTTTTCGCAGACCCGGCCATCCAGGGGATTGAGATTTCAAAAGTCGATGCCACACGCCACGTTTTCCCGAAACATGCCCATGATTCTATTTTTGCCTTAAGCCTGATCACTTCGGGTGCCAGCTACTGCCTTGGTGAAGACAGCCCGGATTCCACAGTCAGCCAGGGCGAAATTGTCACACTCAACCCCGGTCAGGTTCATTCCGGTCACCCTGTGGGCGACAACCCCATTTCCTACTGGATGCTCTATACGGATATAGATACCATGGCAGATTTTGCCGGGGACATTTTTGAAAGACCTGGGATTGTTCCGGAATTCAAGAGAATGGTTGTCAAAAACCGGTCCATTGCCCGGCATTTTTTAAATCTGCTTCATGCCTATGAAAGGCAGAGTGACAGCCTTAAAAAAGAGGTGCTGCTCAATGAATTTTTCAGCCGCCTGATGCGAAATGCCTGTGATATCAAACAGACCGTTTCACCCCTGGGATGCGAGAATGAAAGTATTGATCTTGCGAAACAATACCTCTCCCAAGATCTCGATATCGGGATATCCCTGGAATATGTTGCAAAAAAAGTCGGGCTTTCCCGATTTCACTTTATCCGCCAGTTTAAGCGCTATGCAGGTGTTTCCCCACACCAGTTCAGAATTCAGCGGCGTATAGAGGCCGCTAAAAAACTGATCCGGGCCGGGGTAGCCTTCAGCCAGGTTGCACTTGAAACAGGTTTCGCAGACCAGAGCCATTTTACAAATAAATTTCGTCAGTATACAGGGGCCACTCCCAGTCAGTATGCCCGCCGATAGAGCGCACCCAGAAGTTCCAAAAAAAACAATCCCCCGGAAAGCGGCCGATAAAATTGGCCGCTTTTTTTATGTCCGGCTTTGGTGTTTATAGCTGTTCTCAAAAACATGTTCCTTTTGCACGGGAATACAGTATGGAAAATAGAGTGGATGGGGTGAAGGTTTTCACGGATTAAATCTCTGCGGGCGGCAGGACGCCGCAGGAGAAGGGATTTCCCTCGGAGAAAATCATGGACGATTTTCGAGGCTGAAAGATGCTCCGGCATACATGAGTGAAAACTTTTACCCTATCCGGAACGGCACATACTTTTTTCATTCGGAAGGTAAATGTGAGAACTGCTATAACACAAATTCCTTTTGTAAAATATCCCGGATCAGGTACTTTTCCGACCACCTTCAGGGAGCCTTTACCACATATTGGTCTTGATTTATGCGGCGTATTCTAATATAGCGGGTCAATGTTTTTACGACTGCAAAACATATTACCGATCCTTTCCATTCTGGCGGCGGTATTTTTATGGGGAAGCTCATTTTCTGCGGTGCGGTATCTTTTAACAGAACTGCCGCCGTTTGCCGTGATGTTTTGCAGGATTTTTATAGCGTTCGTGTTCATTATCCCGATATCAAGAAAATTCTGGCCCAAAAACTATCAAAAAGGTGACTGGAAAATCCTGTTACCCATGGTATTGTTCCAGCCCTGTCTCTATTTTCTATTTGAAAGCAATGCCCTGACATTCACCACATCCTCCCAGGCCGGAATCATTTCTGCCTGCCTGCCGCTCATGGTGGCCGTGGCAGCCTGGGTGTTTCTATCGGAATCAATCAGCAACAGGACCATCGCCGGCCTTGTTTTGTCCATCACCGGTGTGGTGATGCTTACGGTGTTCCAGAGCCAGACAAGCAGTGCTGCCAGACCTTTTCTGGGAAACTTCCTTGAGCTTCTGGCCATGGCAAGTGCCTGCGGCAACATGATCCTGGTGAAAAAACTGAGCTCGCGATATGACACCTGGTCATTGACCATCATGCAGATCACTGCGGGGCTTATTTTTTTTCTGCCGGGCGCTGTATCTGTTTTTCAGACAGACCTGACTTTTTTTACCTGGAAAATCATCCTGATTTTAATTTACCTGGGGGTCTGTGTCTCGTTTCTTGCCTTTGGGTTGTACAATTGGGGAATCAGCAAGATCGATGCTTCCCGGGCATCCATTTTCATCAACCTGATACCGGTGACTGCCGTGGCTTTAGGGTGGCTGTTTCTGGGCGAAACCCTCAATACCAAACAAATATTTGCCGCCATGATCATCATCGGCGGTGTTATCATCAGCAACAAAAAATAATCCTGTTAGCAATCGCACCAAAATAACTTGATCAAAATTGTTTTCCCATTATAAGACCGGGGATTTTAAAACAAAGGTTCAAGTAGGCAATGCGCAGCTTTGCCCCTAATTAATTTTGGAGCCGATCCTTATCTCCTACGCCACTTTTTAAAACAGTGTTTCAATTATCATCAGCACGTGCAGGGGGCCGCCGATACAGTGTTGTTTTCTTCTGGCTGCAACGGTATTATCTGACCTTTTTTGGCAATCTTTTTAACCACAAGATCGATCAGGGCGTCATCTTCCAATATCCGGATATGCCCCAGGCCCTTTGTGGGAACCAGGCTGATATTGTTCTGTATCACACTGGCATTCCACGAGTCTTCATAGGCAACTGCGCGGTCCTTGGCATCATGGAGAATCATGATATCATGGGTCAGTGTTTTTAACAGATCAATGGGATTTTCTTTGGAAAAGGTATGGTTGGTCTGGTGGCCGATGTCATCAATAATGCTTTTAAAAATGTAATCGGGCAGTCCGTACCGTTCAAAGGTCTGATCAAGCATTTCAATAAGATGAAGTGCCGGCGCGATAAAAACGGTGACCGGTCTTTTCTTTGTCCGCCACAGGGTATTGATGGTGGCCGAGGCGCCCAGAGAATGGGCAACTATGGCATGGATACCGATATCCAAAGCTGACAGGTGTTCACACAGATCATATACGGCATTTGAAAATTTAAAATAATTGGCGGTTTTTCCCTGGGAGTTTCCGTGGCCTGCATGATCAAAGGCAATGACCGAGTATCCGCCGGATACAAGTCTTTCGATATAGCGGTGAAACTGAATCCCCTGTCCTGCCCATCCATGCACAAACAAAACCGCCGGTCCCTGTCCCCATTTATAGGCGCAAATTTGTTTCCCACCGGATTTGAACCGGAATTTCTCTGCCTGGCTGAGAAGTTTCTCCTGGTCCTTTGATATCTCATATGAGACAGGCCTGAAAAACATACGCATGATCGCTTTTTTTGTTAAACTGCTTGAAACTGCCCAGGCGGTGGTAAACAGAAAACGGCTGATCTGTGGTAAGATCCGGTTTTTAAAACGAACGTTCGTGCTTTTAAGTGATGTGTTTTTATAGCTGATTGCCATGGCTGCACCTCATTTATAAATTTTTAAGGATTGAGTCGATACGATGCGATGAGTCTGTCCAATGACTGGAACATCATCTTTTTGGTTCCCGCACAATCAAGGGAGTTATGATACAAAAAAAATCCAAGGATAAGTGAGTATAATTCAAAGGCCACCTGGTCACAATCGGTATCAGGCTTAAAATCCCCCACTCTAACGGCTGATTCAACGATCCTGCGAAGACAGTCGATCCATTTATCGTGCTGTTCCCGGATACTGTCCCGGACCGGACCGGGTCTGTCTGAATACTCGGCTGCGGCCGCAACAAACATGCATCCGCCGGACAGATGCTGTGTCCAGTCCACCCAGTTCTCCATCACCTTTTTCACCCTGGAAATACCCGCCGGTGTCATCAATGCCGGGATAATGACATCCTGGTTGAAAATCTCACCGGCATGGTCCATTACTTTCAATTGAAGATTTTCTTTGGATTGAAAATGGCTGAACAGACCGCTTTTAGACATATTGGCCATTTTGGCCATCGTGCCGATGGTCAGACACTCAAGCCCCAGTTTTGATGCCAGTTCAAAACCGATGTCTAAAATTTTTGCCTTTGTTTCATCCCCTTTTTTCATAAAAACAAAAATAGCACGAACGTTCGTTTTTAATCAAGGCCTTTTTGCATAATTCCTGACAGAACAAAAAAATATTTTCCAAAGCCCCAATTGACAGCACTATGAGGATTTTCGCCTTTTTAATTAAAAAACTGGCATCTTCGTAAAAAAAGGAGTAAGAATAAATCTTTAACCCTTAATATTGCTTTGCAAAATTATCATTTTTTACAGGTCGTGACCCTGAAAATTTGAGAAAGGAGAGGACGATGAAGAAAGTCGGAATTGTCGGATGGCGTGGCATGGTTGGATCAGTGCTCATGGAAAGAATGTTGGAGGAAGGAGATTTTAAACGGTTTACCCCGCTTTTTTTCACCACCTCCCAGGCAGGCCAGAAAGCGCCTGACGTTGGAATTGACACACCACCGCTGGTGGATGCCCATGACATTGACAGCCTTTTGAATATGGATATCATCATCTCATGTCAGGGCGGCTCATATACCGAGGCCGTTCGCCCCAAACTGGCTGAACAAAACTGGGATGGTTACTGGATTGATGCGGCATCAACCTTGAGGATGGATGATCAAAGCATTATTGTTTTAGACCCTGTTAACCGGACCGTTATTGACAATGCCCTGTCAGACGGCATTAAAAATTATATTGGCGGCAACTGCACCGTCTCCCTGATGCTCATGGCACTGGGCGGCCTGTTTGAAAACAACCAGATCGAATGGCTGACATCCATGACCTACCAGGCAGCGTCCGGCGCCGGTGCTAAAAACATGGAAGAGCTGGTCAGCCAGATGAGAACCATTGGCCAGACAGCGGCACCGATTCTGGACAATCCGGCATCTGCCATCCTTGATCTGGATAAAAATGTGATCGACACCATGCGGTCTGATGCCATGCCGGTTGCCAACTGGGCCGTACCGCTGGCTGCCAGCCTGATACCCTGGATCGACCGGGCCATGGACAATGGCCAGACCCGTGAAGAGTGGAAAGGATTTGTTGAGACTAACAAAATCATTGGCCGGTCAGACAATCCCATCCCCATTGACGGCCAATGCGTGAGGATCGGTGCCATGCGGTGCCACAGCCAGGCATTTACCATCAAATTGAAAAATGATCTGCCGCTGGATGAAATTGAATCCATGCTGGCGCAAAACAATGACTGGGTAAAACTTGTTCCCAATGAAAAACAACCCACTAATACAGATCTGACGCCGGCAGCTGTCACCGGAACCTTAACCGTTCCTGTGGGCCGTGTCCGGAAAATGAATCTGGGCGACAAATACCTGACCGCTTTCTCAGTGGGTGATCAGCTTTTATGGGGCGCTGCAGAACCACTACGCAGAATCCTGGATATCATCCTGTAGCCCCGGATATATTTTACACAACAAAAACCCCTGGCCGCTGATTCTTATTGGCTGCCAGGGGTTTTTCACTTCCCCCCCAATTCATCAATCATAATTTCATGGCAAATCACAGAAATACGATACAAAAGCTGTGGATTCAGTTGGGCAGAAGAATCCGGGAAATGGTCTTGCCTTGAGCATACCCGCGGGCAAACGGCTGTTGCAATGCCTTTATGGACAACAGGCTTAAAGACAGGCGGGGAATTTTATATAACAGGTGGGCGCTTAGATCATAAATTTGAAGGTCTTTTTTAACTCCGGCCAGCTCTCTGGCGTATTGATACGCAGCACAAACAGAATCATCCTTGAGCGAGCCCAGGATTGCCCCGGCAGCAAGCTGCCCGCTTTTAAGGGCAAAATAGATGCCCTCCCCCAAAAGCCGTTCTGCCATCCCTGCCGCATCCCCTGCCAATAAAATTCTGTCCTGCCCCGGCCGGTAACGATACCCCCCCGTGCAGATGGGATACCCCTTAACGGCTTTCAAGTCCCCTATCCCCGTCCTTTTTAAGGCATAATCGGCCAGTTGCTTTGCCTTGAATGCCGTATCATGGCCTGTGCCATACAACCCGATATTGACGTGGTCATCTTTGGGGAATATCCACTGGTAGCCATTGGAAATGCCGGAAAAATCAAATTCCATTTTAAATCGATCCGGATCTGCCACATAGACATCGGCCTCAAGGGCAACCTGATGCTGCCAGAACTTATGGTGGCCGGTTAATCTGCGCACCCGGCTGTTGGCACCATCGGCCCCGATCACAAAGGATGCGGTAAACGATCCGACATCTGTCCGGATCTGAACAGCGCCGGCAGACTGTTGGATATTGTGAATCTTTTTGGCCACTTTAAAGCATCCGCCCATTTCAATAACTTTGGCAAGTGAAAAATTATCCAGCTCCTCCCGGCGGGTCATATAGCAGAGCGGAAGTCTATTCTCGATATCGAATGATGCACCATTTTTTTTTGTAATTTTGACACTATGGCAGGTCTGCTTTATGACAGAAGAGACATCATATTTAAACAGATTCATCCCCTTGGGGGTAATGCCGCCGGCACATGCTTTTTTTCTGGGGAAATGGGTTTTATCCAGGATGAGCACACCAACACCGGCGCTTAAAAGGTCAAACGCAGCAGCAGTTCCGGCAGGACCGGCGCCTATGACAATGACATCAAACATGATCTTTTCTTATCAGGTCTGACAGGCAAATTCAACGCCGGGGTTTTCACGGGGACCACCGCCGGGGACCACCGCCGGGGACCACCGCCGGGTACCACCACCGGATAACGCAACCGGCAGGCAACCCAGTGTTTCCTGATACTTGTTTTTATAAAAAAGGAGGGTTATTCAAAAATATCAACGATACTGCTGGCAGTTGTATTGGCCTGTGCCTGGGCAAAGGCACGGGCTTTGGCTAACGCTTTGAGCCGGTTCAGATTGGTGGATTCCTCTGCATAATCAAGATCCCTGATTTCAGATTCAGCAGCCATTGTATTGATCCTGGCATAGGACAGATTGTTGATGGTGGATTCCAGCTGATTCTGGCTGGAACCGACCTGGGCACGCTGCTGCGATATGTAATCCAGCGCCACATCGGACAGCTCAATGGCGACCTGAGCACCTTCCGCAGTGGTCACATCAATATCCGACAACGACCCCAGGGTGTCATCGGAAATCTGTGAGGGATCCATCGATCCCAGCGATATTTCAAGGGTTTCGCCGGAGGCGGCACCGATCTGGAAAGACCTGTCTGTAAAGGTACCGGACAAAAGTTTCTGCCCGTTGAAAGAGGTGGTTCCGGCGATATCTTTCAAGGTGGCAAGAGATTGATCAATTTCGGCCTGAATGGCCCGACGGCTGCTGGGGGACTGGGCGATCCCGGCGGCCTGGATGGCCTTGACCCGGATTCCCTGTACAAGTTCAGTGGCCTGCCCCAGGGCGCCATCGGCAATCTGGGTGATGGATATGGCATCTGAAGCATTTTTAATGGCCTGGGAATACCCATCCGACTGGGAAGACAGCTTATCAGCGATCACCATGCCTGCGGCATCGTCCGATGCCTTGTTAATCCGTTGTCCCGTTGACAGTTTGTGAAGGGAGGCAGACAGATCTGCCTGTCCTTTTTTCATCTGGTAATTGGCCAAAAGGCTGCCGATATTGGTATTAATCCTGAAACTCATAATCGATCTCCCAAAAATTCCGGGTTTATCCCCATGGTGGTATTCATCAAAATATTTGCGGTTCAAGAGATCACAGGGAGGGGTTCATACTCCAAGTATAAGGAATTATACTTTAAAATCAATCTTTAAATAGAGGTAGGATGTCCGGTGTTACATCGAAAACCTCGCCATCTGCTGCTTAAGCTGCCGCCAGTTGGGAACAAAGCGGTCCATGAATTTTTCAAACCGATGGTTGTGTTTTCTTTCAAGCAGATGAACCATTTCATGGACCACCACATATTCAAGATACTGCACGGGCAGATGGATCAGGGCAAAATTCAGCCAGATCCGGTGCGCCCTGATATTGCAGCTTCCCCACCGGGTTCTCATTTTCCGGATCCGGTATTCGGATACATTTACGCCCATTATCGGCGCCCATTTTTCCACCAGCACACCGATGTCTCGATACAATTGCGTTCTAAGCCAGTTCTCGAGAATGGCTGCAATTTGATCGTTCCCTTTGGGTTCTTTCAGGTAGAGCCCTATATGATCATGCGCCGGCATTACGCTTGGGGCACGGGATTTTGTTTTATAAAGCCTTATTGGATAAGGCTTTCCTTTGAACCAGGCAATATCGTGGGCAAGATACCTTGTTGATTCTTTTTGACGTACCGGCCTGTTGATCTGTTTTAAAAGCCATTGTCTTTTAGAAAGGATTGCCTGTTCAAGCTCCCTGGAAGACAATTGACTGGGAGCGGATACAACAATCCTTTGGTCTAACGGATAGACCCTGAAATAGATATGTTTGATTTTTTTTTGCTTTATCTCAAGCCGGAACCGGCCAAAATCCAAACCACTATTTTTTGAGCTGAACAAGTTTGCCACGATTTGTCTACAATGCCGCGGCTTATTTGGTTTTCTGATTTTTCATCCGCTGGATGATGGCATCCACGGATTCCCCGTTGGGGGCCATGGCAAGCGGGTTGGCTTCCACCAGATCTTCCCAGGCTTTTAAGCCGCCGGCCATATCATTCAAATCATGAAGCAGGACAATCCCCTTGTTAAACCGGGCTGTTTCAAAACTCGGATCCATTGCAATGGCTTTGTCAAAAGCCTCAATTGCTTTTTGAGGCTGTTTGTTTCTCCTGTACATGACACCCATGTCAGTCACCACACCGATCTGTTTCGGATTTATCTCAAGAGATTTTTTATAGGCATCAATGGCATTGACAAACTGATCACTGTCAAAAAACATATTCCCAAGCTGGGCCCAGGCCTTTTCGTCCCTGGGATTTTCTTTCAAATATTGCTCCAACTGTAGTATTTTGGCCCCAATCTCCGCTGAAACATCATCCTGCCCGCTTGCCTGATTTGCCATCCCTGCCGGTGCTGCGGGTCCTGTGCCAAGCTTTGCAGAGGAGTAATAAGCCCCTCCGAAAAACCCGATAACCAGGGAGATGACAATCGCTCCGATCAGGGTCTGTTTTTCTACCATATTATTTTCTTGTTCTTGTTTTTTACCCATCTGTTTAACACCTTTTATTTAATAATCATTCAATCAGGTTACAAGATAAACATGCTGACCTCAAATTGCAACAGAACAAGCCTTATATTATGGTAATGTCGGCTGCAGGGTCGAAGTTACGCCATCAGGCTTTAGAAAGTATTTTCACCTCCCGCTGCGGGAATGGAATATCGATGCTGTTCTCCTTGAGGGCATTAAACACATCCAGGTTTATCCTGTAGGCGGTATGATAATATTTTTGCGTGGGCACCCAGTATCTGAAGGCGATGTCCACAGACGAGTCACCAAACCCTTTGATGCCCACAATCGGATCCTTTTCCCCTGCGACGTTTTCATTGCCGGCAAGCACTTCGGATATAATTGAAATAGCCTTTTCAGGACTGCTGGCATAGCTGATTCCGATACACCCGATGACAATCTTGTTTTCACGGGAGTTATGAAGGATTTCACCGATAATTTTCTTATTGGGGATGGTGATCTGTTCACCTTCCTCATCTATCAGGATGGTACAGGCAAGTTTAATCTCCTCGACAATGCCGCTGACACCGGCCACATCCACCGTATTGCCGACCACAAACGGACGGGTTATGATAATCACAAGGCCCGCACCATAGTTTGACAGCGGTCCCTGCAATGCAAAACTGGCGCCAAATGCTGCAGCACCTAAAGCTGCAATAAACGGGGCAATGGTAATTCCAAACTTGCCAAGCGCAATGATCACCGTAAAAGTGATAATCATTACTTTCACGACGCCTGCTAAAAATTTTGACAGGGTAATATCAATCTGTTTTCTCTCCAAGAGGCCCTGCAGCAATTTGGCTGCCCAGCCGCCGGCAGCCACACCCAAAATAAGAATGACAATGGCCCCAAAAACCTGGAATCCGTAGCTGACACAAAATTCGATCAAGGTATCCATGAGCGTTTGAATCGCGGTAATTTCATCTTTCACGGCTTATTTCTCCTTATTTTTCAATTCATACCAAAACATTACCCTGTTTCTTTGACTTTTTACCTTAGCACAAACCTCCATCCGGCTGCCACGCTTTTCCGTGGTTAATTTTCACCCGTCACCTCTCTGGTTGCGGATGTAAGTTTTAGTCACTTTAAAGTCGTGGGAATATTGGGGGGCCCACTGAGGGGGAATACCTGGGTGAGGAATTAAGGAAGGTGGCTGTGTTTCATCATGAAACCGCCCCGGTTGCCGTCATCTTTGTTGTTTAACCCTTATGGGCAGATTAGATGGGTACGCCCTTTTTACCCAAAGGTGCAAAGCAGACCCCGGCCAGCCTGAAATGGGCAAACCCGAACGGGATACCGATGATTGTCAGGCAGAGGCTGACACCGGCAACGATGTGCGAAATTGCCAACCAGATCCCGGCAAGAACAATCCATAAAAAGTTTCCAAGGGCGGTACCGGGCACTCGTGTCTCCCCCATCTGCCTGGCATCAACCAATTGCTTTCCAAACGGAAACGCGGCAAACCCCGCAATTCTGAAAGCGGCATACGCAAACGGGATACCGGCAATGGTGATAAACAGCAGGCACCCCAACAAAATCCAGAGCAGCCAGGCTAAAAAACCACCACCAAAAACAAACCAGAGTATATTAAGAATCAAAGCCATGAAATCTTCCTTTTTTTATCGTGTACCGGATAATTGTTGAACACGCTTATTGTACCGGTTTCCAGGCTGAAATTATAGTTTTTTTTGTGCAGTACCGGTTTTTTCATGCCCCCTGCAATTTCGTTTCAAATTAACGAATTTGTTTCCTATATCGAACCTTCTTAAACCGTTTTTAAGAAAAATGATAAAAAAGTTGACAAATAGTAAACTTATATCTTATTGATGATTCAGGCTGATTCATCGAGTTTTTATTTACGCGGTCCTGTTTTTATTAAAGTGAAATTCTTTTTGCCTGAAGTCTTGCAGCCACTAAAGATCAGCAACCGAATGGTTTATTACCAAACAACAAACCCTCCTTTTAAAGGATATGGATATGCTGGATGACATAGTAAAACATCAATTTCTTGAAATCATTGAACCTGACAGATATTTAGACCAGCCCGAAGTACTTGCCTGTTACGCTTACGACGCCTTTGTTGAAGAGAGCCTTCCGGATGCGGTGATTTTCCCTGTTTCAAAAGATGAAGTATCCGCAATATTAACGCTTGCTTCCAGATTAAAAATCCCAATCACCGCCCGCGGTGCCGGAACCAGTGTCTGCGGTGCCCCGATTCCGGCTCAAAACGGCATTGTGCTGTGCTTTTCAAAGATGGACAAAATTCTGGATATCAATGTTCGGGACCGCTACATTATTGTCCAGCCCGGCGTTGTCAATGCTGATGTACAAAAAGCGCTGGCACCCTATGATTTTTTCTATCCCCCGGATCCCGGATCCATGAATACGGCCACTATCGGCGGGAACATTGCCCAGAATGCCGGTGGCCCGCGGTGCCTGAAATACGGGGTGACCCTTGACTACATCCTCGGCCTTGAAGTTGTGCTGGCATCGGGTAAAATTATCCGCTTCGGCAGCAGGAACGTAAAAGATGTTACCGGCTATAAGCTGGCCTCCCTTTTCTGCGGATCCGAGGGCACCTTAGGGATCGTTACCGAAGCTATACTCAAGGTGCGGCCCGTCCCGGAAGCTGTAAAAACGTTGATGGTTATGTTTGACGACCTTGACAATACTGCCAGGGCCGTCACCGATATTATCGGGTCCGGCATCCTGCCGGCTGCCATGGAGTTGATGGATCAGATGACCCTGACCGCCATTGAGGATACGGCCAATCTGGGACTGGACAAAAATGCCCAGGGCTCGCTGCTCATTGAGGTGGATGGGGTAAAAGAGGCCTGCGACAAGGAAATCCAGCAGATCATTGAAAAAGTAAAGGCCAATGGCGCCGTGGATATACAGGAAGCTGAATCCCAAAGCCAGCGGGAAACGCTGTGGGCTGCCAGACGGTCCGCATATGGTGTTTTTGCAAAAATGGCCCCGGATATCATGTCCGAAGATGTAACGGTTCCGGTCAGCCGGGTACCGGATATGATTCGAAAAATAATTCAGATTACGGACAAATACCAGTTAAAAGTCGGGGTTCTCGCCCATGCCGGTGACGGCAACATGCATCCGATGATCCCCACAAACAAGGCTGATAAGGATGAATGGCAGCGGGTGGAAAAAGCATTTGCAGAAATATTTGAGGCCGCGGTAAAATTTGACGGCACCCTATCCGGGGAGCATGGTATCGGGCTTGCCAAATCGGAATTTCTACCCCTTGTGATGAACAAAGACAGCATTGATTTCATGAAAACCATTAAAAAAGCCGTTGATCCGGATAATATCTTAAACCCCGGGAAATTTGTATGACAAAAAAAGCAGCGCCAAACTGTGGCAAATGCGGGCTGTGTCTGAATGTCTGCCCGGTTTACCAACAGGTGAAGGAAGAGCAGACCTCTCCGCGGGCAAAAATGCAGTTGATCAAAGCCCATAAGGAGAAGTCAATTCACTCATCACCGTATTTGAAAGAAATTGTTTCAAAATGTCTGATGTGCGGTGCCTGTGCTGCTAACTGCCCGTCCGGGATTGATCACTACACAGCCTTCATGAAAATGCGTGAACAGATGAAGGAGGATATCGGGGAATCCATGTCCATCCGGGGCATGATATATATGCTGTCCAAAGAACACCGGCTACGGTTGGGGACCGGCATGGCCCGGACCGGCCAAAAGCTGCTGCCGGATAAAATAGCCAGGTCTTTAAAGCTGGGAAATATTTCAGCAAACCGGATGCCCGAACTGAACCGGAGACCCTTTCGAAACGCCTGTGAGCAGATCATTGAACCGGAGGCAAAGCTAAGAGGAACCGTTGTCTATTTCACCGGATGTGCCACCAATTACCTGTTCGATGACACCGGTTTTGCCGCCATTGGTATTCTAAAAAAAATGGGTTTTCGGATTATCATCCCAAAAGATCAGACCTGCTGCGGTATCCCGTTATTGTTTCATGGTGCTGCCAAACCGGCAAAAAAAAATATCAAGGCCAATATACGGGTTTTCAGGGATATTGAGGCGGATGCGATCCTCGTGGATTGCTCCACATGCGGCGAGGCATTGACGCACATCTATCCAAGCCTGTTTGAGAACCATGGCACGCTATCATCCGATGCGAAAAAAATTGCAAATAAGACCATTGATGTTTTAACTTTTATCGAACAAAACAGGCAGTACCTGGATCTGAACAACACATGCAATGAACGCCCTGTGGTCACTTACCACGCCCCGTGTCATTCCAAGAACAGACTGGGTATTCACCTTTCGGCTGAAAAGCTGATTCAAACGCTGCCCTGCGTTACATACAAAAAAACAGCGGATATGGAAGAATGCTGCGGCGGCGGCGGGACTTTTTTTTATGAATACCCAAAGGTGGCCAAAAAAATGATGGAGACAAAGGTGGATAACGTAAAGGCTGTTGGGGCAACCGTATGGCTGACCGACTGTCCGGTGTGCCGCATAAATCTTGGCGGCAATCTTAAAAACAAAGACAAAATCACTGTGGCCCATCCTTTAACCATGATCCACTCGGCATTGAGGCCATCATGAAAATATCTTTGAATAAAGGAATGGAGACGCTTGCCATCCGCATCCCGGATGAAAAAATCATATCCGTGGTTCAAGGCGCCGATATCCCCGCCACAGATCATGAAACACTGGGAGACATTATTGAACAGGGGGTCAAAAGCCATGCCCCCGAAGACATTGCAGATAAAAAAACAGCCGTCATCATCCCGGATAATACGAGGGCTTGGGCCAGGGGGGATCTGTTTGTCCCAGTTATCGTGAAAACCCTGGAACATCTCGGTGTGTCAAAAAGCAATATCACCATCATTATTGCCCTGGGAACACACGCGGATCTTTCACCTCAGACCTTTGCCGGGCTTGCCGGAGACTATTGTGCACAAAATATTCGAATTTTAAATTCCGCAAACAGCAACAGGGAGCGTTTGACATATCTTGGGACCACATCCCGCAAAACAGATCTGTACATCACCAAAGAAGCTTGTGACAGCGATCATATCATCATTTTCGGCGGGGTACTTCACCATATGGCGGCCGGTTACGGTGGGGGCCGAAAATATATCCTGCCGGGAACAGCCGGTTTTGACTCCATACAGCAAAATCATTCTCTGACCATTCAAAATGACGGGTCTGCCCATCCTATGGTCGCCCAGGGGATGCTTGCGGGGAACCCGGTCAATGAAGATATGGAAGAGGCCTCAAAATTATTTTTAAAGGACAAAACCTGTACTTACGCAGCAGTGGCGGCAAATGGATCCGGAAAACTTTTTTACGCCGATGCAGGCGACCTTGATCTCACGTTTTCTACTGCCTGCTCAAAGCTTGATCAGGCCTGCTGCGTATCAGTGGATAAGAAAGCCGATTTTGCCGTGATATCCACCGGCGGGCACCGCAGTGATACCCAGCTCTATCAGTCCACCAAAGCCCTGTTCAACGCGATCAATGTTGTTAAAGAAAAAGGAACCATCGTATTTATCGCCGGTTGTTCACAAGGCGTGGGAAACCAGACCTTTGCTGACGTGTTATACCAATTTAAAGGCTGCCCTGAAAAAATAGGCCACCGGCTGGTTAAAAAATTTAATATGCCGTCATATGTGGCCTTCCGCGTTCTGGATATCCTGAAACGTTTCAAGATAACACTTTTATCGGATCTGCCGGTCAAAACCGTTCAGACCTTAGGGTTTGAATATTGTGCCGATATAGAACAATTTGTAAATGGTCTATCCGGGAAAGGATATATCATCCCGTTTGCCGAGAATATCCTGCCGGTTGCAGCAGAGCCGTAACCGGCGAATCTGTAAAATTTGAGCATAAGGACGTTTCAATATTTTTATAACCAATACCTTTAATTAAAGGAGGAATCATGGAAAGACGGACGTTTTTAAAAAAAGCAGGTATCACCACAGCTGCGGCTGCTGCATCCTTATCAGTAGGTGCCCCGGCAGTCATTGCCTCACCTAAGAAAATCAAATGGCAGGCCACCACTTTCTGGAATCCCAAAGTAAAAATCATGTTTGACATGGTAAAAGAGTATTGTGAAACTGTGAAAATCATGACAGACGGCCAGCTTGAAATCAAATTGTACGGCGGCGGTGAACTGGTTCCGCCTCCGGGTGCCTTTGATGCCGTATCCAAGGGAACCGTACAGATGGGAACTGGCTCTCCCTATTTCTGGGCCGGCAAATCAACAGCTTTTAACTGGTTCGGTTCCATCCCATTCGGCATGAATGCCCAGAGCATCAATGCCTGGTTCTATGAAGGCAACGGACTGACGCTGATGAGAGAACTCTATGACCAGTTCAATCTGGTACCGGCTATCATCGGAAACTCCGGCATGCAGATGGGTGGCTGGTATCGTAAAAAGATCAATTCCCTGGAAGATTTCAAGGGATTGAAGATGCGGATCGGATCCATTGCAGGCCGTGTCATGCAAAAAGTCGGTGTCACCACCGTCTTTGTCCCGCCGGCTGAAATCTTTCCTTCCCTTGAAAGGGGGGTAGTGGATGCGGCTGAGTTTGTAGGGCCCGTGCATGATATTCTTTTGGGCCTTTACAAGATAGCCAAATACTACTACACACCAGGATGGCATGAACCGGGCCCCGTGCTGGACATGTTCTTTAACAAAGAAGCATATAACGCCCTTCCTTTACATATTCAAAAAATCCTGGATGTTGCCGCAGCCGATATCAACATCAGAACCCTGGCCAAATTTGACGCACAGAGCTCTACCGCTTTAAACACGCTGGTAAAGGAACATGGTGTTGAGGTCAAGGTTTATCCTGCCGATATTGTGGCGAAACTCAAAGAGATCTCAAAAGAGGTTGTCGAAGAAGAAGCTGCAAAAGATCCCTTTGCGCAAAAGGTGCACCAGGACTACAAAGCGTTCCAGAAAAAAACCAAAGCCTGGGGCGATATGAGTGAGAAGGTTTACTGGGATACAATGGCGTAACTTGATGGATGGTTTAAAAAAAATAATTCATTTTTGTGACAGACTCAATGAATGGGTGGGCAGTGTCATTGTAAGTTTTGCTGTCCTCCTGTTCATAGGAGTCATCTTTTCCAACGTTGTCATGCGGTATGTTTTCAATACCAGTTTTGTTTTCATGGCTGAACTTGAATGGCATATTTTTGCTTTCATCTTTTTGGTGGGTGCCGGTTTTACCCTGCTCCACGACGGGCATGTCCGGGTGGATATTTTTTATTCCATGGTGACCAAAAGAACCCAGGCCTGGATCAACCTCTTCGGTGTTCTCTTGTTTCTGATTCCATCCTGCTATCTGGTGCTGACAACTACCATTCCCTGGGTGATGGATGCGTACAAGGTTGGTGAACGTTCAATAGATCCGGGAGGGCTGCCGGCCCGCTATCTCATCAAGGCGGCGCTGCCGGTGGGATATTTTCTTATTTTGATACAAGGCGTTCTGATGTTTTTAAAAAGTGTTTTAACCATCATGGGCGCTCCCATTGAAAGCAGAGATTCCGAACGTAACAGCACCTGATCAGATGTTCGACTTTTACAGGAAATGAATAGATGCTATTAGAATTTTTACCCTTATGGTTTGCCGACTATCTGGCTGCCTGGCTGTTTCTGGCGCTCACTATTGCATTGATGCTGGGATTCCCCGTCACATTTACCATGATGGGAACATCCTTTTTGTTTGGACTGATCGGCCTGCCCCCGATTTTTTTCGATCTTCTGCCCCTTAGGATGTGGGGCATTATGGGCAACACCATGCTCATGGCTGTTCCCCTCTTTGTCTTTATGGGTCTGGCCCTGGAGCGCTCCGGTCTTGCCAAAGAACTTTTAGAGACCATGGAGGAACTTTTCCGCAATGTCCGGGGCGGTTTGGCCATCTCGGTGGTGGTTGTCGGCGCCCTTTTAGGGGCGTCCACCGGTATTGTCGGCGCTACTGTTGTGACCATGGGGCTTATGTCACTGCCCACCATGCTCAAGCACAACTATTCCAAATCATTTGCCTCGGGAACGGTGGCGGCGTCCGGGACCCTGGGTCAGATTATCCCGCCCAGCATCGTGCTTCTGCTGTTGGGACCCGTTATGGAGGTGCCCATCGGAGATATGTTCATCGGGGCGGTAATCCCGGGCCTGATCCTTGTGGTGCTTTACTGTCTGTTCATTTATGTTTCCAGTTTTATCAGCACCAATCACATCCCACCCGCCCATGAACAGATGGCCCATTTTGACAGGGCCTTTATCCTGAAAATATGCCGGGCTCTTTTACCGCCCCTTTTTCTGATCCTGGCCGTGCTGGGAACTATTTTCGCCGGCATTGCCACCCCCACTGAGTCCGGGGCCATGGGGGCGGTGGGAGCGATCATCCTTACGGCAATGAACAGAAAACTGTCTTTCAGACTGCTGCAAGACGTCTCCAAAGGCACTATAAAAATGACCTGCATGGTATTTATCATTATTATGGGAGCCACCTGCTTTGCCCTGGTGTTCCGGGGACTTGGCGGAGACGACCTGCTGCGCGAATTTATAGACAGCCTTAATCTTCAAGGGTGGCAGCTTGTGACCATGGTCATGATCTTTATTTTTATTCTGGGCTTCTTTCTGGACTTTATTGAAATCACCTATATCCACATCCCGATCATTGCCCCCATTGTTGTGGATTACGGATATGATCCTCTCTGGTTCGGCGTCATGTTTGCCGTGAATCTGCAAACCTCATTTATGACCCCGCCTTTTGGACCATCACTGTTCTATTTAAAAGGGGTTTGTCCACCCGAAGTGAAAACCACACATCTTTATAAAGGAATCATCCCCTTCGTTATCCTACAGATTATCGGACTGGGTATTATTGCCGCCTGGCCACAGCTTGTGACCTGGCTGCCCGGTATTGTTTACGGAAAATAATTCAAAGGCATTTTATGGATGAAAAACTGATATGCGCAAATATTAAAAAGCTTCGAAAACAAAACCATCTAACCCTTGAAAAACTGGCCGTCAAAACGGGGCTGACCAAAGGATATCTTTCCAAGGTGGAACGGTCACAGAAGGCCCCGCCCTATTCCACCTTAAACAAAATTGCCGGGGCATTGGGCATTGAAGTCACACAGATATTTGAAAAGAATGTTGAACCGCTGGATGATATCCGCATCAGTTATCATAAAAACCGTGACGCCCGGATTATTAAAGCCACATCCCAGCTTTCCGGATATGATTACCAGGTGCTTGCCGCTGATAAGCCCGGCAAAAACATGGAGCCCTTCATTATCTACTCCCCCTGGGAAATCACAAAGATGTACTCCCATGAGGGAGAAGAGTTCATGTATGTCATGGACGGTATTTGTGAATTTATTTATGGCGATAAGACTTACACACTTGAGAAAGGAGATCATGTCTATTTTGATTCATGCGTTCCCCATGCCGGAAAGAGTATCGGGGATAGAAAAGCCACCCTGCTGGTGGTCATATACTTTTATAAAAGAAACCGTCGGTAATTTTCTTTTCAGCCCGTTGCCGGGGACTATTGGGCCCGCCCCGCTTCATAATCCAGTATAAATTGTCCCAGTTTTTTATCATTTTCCATGATATGGGATAAAAACCATTCGTTCATACTCTCGATCATATTGGAAATAGTCTTATCACCATAATCCTGATATTTTTCCCGAAAGTCCTTTAGTCTTAGAATATACAAGCGGTGTTCTTCCAGGTGGAACCGTTTTTCGGGATAGTCATAGGTCTCCATGTAGGCTTTTTCAAGATTGAAATGGCTTGCCGCATACATGACCAGAAAAGAATAAATCTGGTGAAACAGCTTAGAATCTCTTTGCCCGGAATCTATTTTTCGAAGACGTACCATCAGTTCCAGCCACTCTTCATGCTGGCAATCCTGCCAGACCACGCCTGTATGATATTTCTTTCCCAGTTTGTCATTTTCAGTCATCATTATACCCCGTTCTCTTTTTCATGGTCCAGGATATATTCAGCCAGGTGCTTGTCCACATCCAGAATATGGCTTAAAATCCACTCCTCAATCCGGGTCAGCAATTCTTCAGCATTTTTATCGGAATGCCTGTTTTTTTCATCACGGAACGCCTTTAATTCTTTGACAAACTCTTTGTGCTCCCGAATATGGTCGCCGGCATCCGGGTACGCATACTTTTTCATATACTGCTCTTCGAGCTTGAAATGGTGATTCACATACATGGCCAGAAAGGCAATTGCATACCGGTAAAGGTTTTTATCTTTTTTTTGTTCCCTTGCCAGTTTGATCTTCTCAAACAGGTCAATCAGCTGACCATGTTGAAAGTCCTGCCACAAAACACCGGTTATATACTTGTCCTGCAAGTCGGTTCCCATGCGTTTCTCCTTTTGCGTGACGATCATTTAATTTAAGGATTGGTAGGATTCAGTCTACTATAACTTAAGCGGAAGTTCATTAAAGGCCATATCTAAAGTGATTCCTAAAAATATGTTCCTCCGGTTAAATTTATCCTGCGCCTTGAACTCAAAACAAAATTTTAATTATTAAAGATACCCTAAATTTATGGATTAATACGAATAAGTTTACTATAACTTTGACGGCAATTCAACAAAAGCACCCTTAAAAGGCATGCATTTGTCTATATCCGCTCTGACAAATCACAGATTGATTGCCCGGGCGGGCGATCAAAGAACACACCGAACCGAGATCCGTAATCCTTGTGCATACCGCGGATAAAAAAATAATACACCCCGCCGATATGGGTGTCATAATCGTAGTCCGGCATCCTTTGGGACAGATATCGATGCAGTGCCAGAAGGTAAATATGATATTGCAGGTAATAGTGGTGCCCTGCCATGGCGGTCTTCATATTTGCCTGAGAATAGGCATCATAAGTGCTGCCAAGGTAGTTGGATTTATAGTCGGCAATAAAATATTGTCCCTTATACCGGAATACCATGTCGATGAACCCTTTTAGGAAACCGTCAATGGTTGCCGTGTCCAGCAGTGAGATGCGGTCGATATAGCCGGTATCAGACAATACCGGGCTGCCCTTTTTGAGGACATCACAAAGAAGATGCCGGCTCAATGATGCGACCTTGAGCGTAAACGCCATCTCATTCAACCGCATGTCAGGCCTGATTTTTTTAAGCATCAGGGAAGACGTCCCATTTTCAAGCGGTGTCTTTAACACCTGCCGGATGTTTTGCTGCGCCATGGATTTCAGCGAAGGATCCGTAAACCCGTATCGGCCAAGCTGGTGCGCGACCTGCCTGTCAATGGCATCATCCGGGCCTGAAAAATCACTGTTTTCAAACACGGCATGAAAAAAATCACCCGCAGTCGGCCCTTTGGGAAAGGTTTCAAGGCCAATGATATCTGTCTGCCCGTCGGCCGGATCTGATGCATGCACCAGGGGTTCTTCTCCCCCCGCCCCATGGACAATGGCGGAAAAACTGGACATTTTCCACGCCGGTCGAATATCCCGTGACAGATTCCGGCTGGAAAAATCCTTGCCTTGATCGGATTCTGTCATGTAGGTTTGGCCGCTCATCTGTGTATCTATGGTATCAACAACAATGCTTGAAGGGGCGCTTTGGGCCAACGATTCCAGATCCTGAAGCATGACTGCATCCTCTTTGCAGCCCCCGGGATGCAGCAGGGCTCCCAGACTGGATGATGCAGCAGAGGCAAAGGCTCCCCAGACAATTCTGCACATGCCGGATGCCCGTGTCAGGGCAACATAAAGAAGTCGCCGCTGCTCTGCCAGATCCTCTTTTTCATGGCAGGCAGCCGCATGATCCACTCCCTTGGACCCCAGGTCCAGGGTCAGTTGATCATCACACGCCGGGTCATGGAACACGATATCCTTTTTACCGCCCGCCCTTTGACCTTCCCACAGGTACGGCAGGTAGACCACCGGATATTCCAGCCCCTTACTTTTATGAATCGTGACAATGGCCACGGCATGCTTGTCGCTTTCAAGCCTCAGCTCGTCGGCAAACTCATCTCTAAGCGATTCACAAAGCTGGGCTTCATACCACTTCATTAAATGGAATGCTGAAAACAAAAACTGTGTCCCGGCCTGGGAAATCAACTCGATCAAATGATAAAAATTGGTCAGGGCGCGTTCATCCAGTGCCCAGTTTCCTTTTAAAAACCCGTGTTCAGAGTGAAGCAGTGTCATGATCATGGAGACAAAACCTCTCTGCTCCCAGATTGTTTTGCAGTTACCAAAAAAATCATGCCAGAAAAAATAGGTGTCCTCATCTGTATCCAGACGCAACAGCTGCTGTGAGGTAAAACCAAACACAGAGGTGCACAGGGCCGCTTTCAGAAGAGATGTGCTTTCCGGTTCATAGACCGCTTTTAAAATATCATTGAGTTCAACCGCCTGTGTGGCGTCAAAAACCGACCCTGTTTTGGATTGATAGGATGGAATATTCAGATCAGACAGAGCCTCTTTGATCTGCCCGGCCTGCACATTGGTCCTTACCAGCACCGCAATATCACTGGGCCTGACCCGATCCGGGGCGGTGTCCCCCCCCGATTTCAGGCCCTTGCCGGATGTCAGCAGGCACTGGATGTCGGCTGCCACCACTTCAGGTATCAGTGTTTGCGCACTCTTTTTGGGAATAAAACCCTGACGGTCCAGCACCAGGGTATCGCGGCGAATAAATCCAATTTGCAAAGCCGGCAGCTCTTTGTCCTTGACCCTAAACCGGTTGACGGCCCCATCCGGATAGGATACGGGGGAAAACGTGATATCCTTATAAACAAACGGTGCCGGCTGCGCTTGAAAAACCCTGTTAACACCCTCCACCAGCAGAGGTGCGGAACGATAATTTTTATCAAGTGTAAACTGCTGTTCACTTTGGGAAACTGCCTTTAAATAGGCAAAGATATCCCCTCCCCGAAATGCATAAATGGCCTGTTTGGGATCTCCAATCATGAAAAAAGGTGTTTTGGGCCTGGCAAACAGCCGTGAAAAAATATCATATTGCCGGGGGTCTGTATCCTGAAATTCATCAATCAGACAGGCAGTATAATTCTGCCTCACAGCAGCAATCAATTGTTTTCCCAGCGGACCGTGCAGGACATCGGACAGATCATTGACAAGATCATCAAAAAAACAGATGCCCCGTGTGAGTTTGATCTTTTTAAATTCATTTCTTAAAAATTGGATAAAATCCTGCTTCAGGGCAATCAGGTTATCTGCAAATATTTTTGTAACCCCCAGCAGCTGTTCACAGCAATCAAAAAGAGGATGCACCGGCAGATCAAAGCCTGCCTTTAATTTGCTTTTAAGCCTCTGTGTGGTGAACTTATACAGGGCATCGCCTTTTTCAGTCATATTAAACAGGGTATTGCCCCCCTGGGCGGCCAG
Organism: uncultured Desulfobacula sp.; assembly: GCA_964562385.1. Classification (GTDB taxonomy): domain Bacteria; phylum Desulfobacterota; class Desulfobacteria; order Desulfobacterales; family Desulfobacteraceae; genus Desulfobacula. The sequence continues at coordinate 69,874 of CAZLTD010000003.1, read as the reverse complement.
CTTGTCCTTTGTTGCCCCAAGCCAGGCCGGGACATTCTTTTTTGAATAGCTTCTTTTATCGATCCCTTTATTGTCGGCAATCAACTGGATGACGCCATCCATGTCAGTGTTAAGGATCTGTTCAATTTGCTGTGCAATTTTGCGATACTCATCAAAAACATCTTCAAATGCAACAGGTGCCGGCAAAACCCGTATATCCGGTCTGGAAAGTGCTTTTGAAAATGAGACAATAAAATTTTCCGGCGTTGCCTGCTGGGTTGCCAGATAAGAAAGGAACAAAGGGTCCTGGTCACTGACGCGATCCATAAAAAAATCATAGGCAGCCTGGTTTAAAAACAGGGACCGGTCCGGAACCAGTTCAATATCAAAAAAGGTCTGGCTCTCGAATGAGAACTCTTTGAGCACTTTGTAGCAAAACGAATGGATGGTCATCACAGCGGCCTGATCAAAGCATGACAGGGCCAGGGCAAGGCGGTTTTCAATCACCTTGATATCGGGTGCTGACCGGAACAATGACACAAGCACGTCTTCGGACTCATCACTGTGGTTTTGAAGTTCTTTGAGAGTATTGTGCAGCCGTGTCCTGATGCGAAGTTTCAGCTCAGCCGCCGCAGCCTCGGTAAAGGTCACCACCAGGACGGATTCAATGGGATATCCTTTGGCAAGAAGCCTCAGCACCAGAGAGGTGATGGTATATGTCTTGCCCGTTCCGGCACTGGCTTCGATCAGGGAGCTCTTTTCAAGCTCAATGGCCACAGGATCAAGCGGTTTCATTTTTTTATCATCCTCATATGCTGGAACAGTGGTTTAAAAATGGTAATGACATGATCGATGAACCCGGATTCTTCCAGGGATTCAAGAGTGTCAAACGGGTCCTTCTCACGATAACACAGCGTGACATAACGATTTTGTTTTTCTCCGGGCAGATACCGGTCACCGGCCCAGTACCGGCCCGCCCTGGCCGCGGCATCCTTTAAAATATTTTGATCTATAGTAAAACTTTTTTTTGCAAGGACCTTTGCAAAGGCATACCCGGTCTCACAGAAAAAACAGACCGGCTCCATCATCCCGGCGCGATATATTTTTATCAGGGACTCAAGATATTCTTCTGCCCTATCATCCAGGGCATCAAACTCAATGAGAAGGGTCCCCTCTTTTCCGTCCGGGTGCCGTCCGATGATTCGGGACATTTTGGGATAGTCTTGGGGGAGGATCGCATTGGCGCATAGATGGCGGATCCAGGCGGATAAAAGCCGGCTGCCGTTTAATTTCCCGAATGACACCTGTGTTGATCCGTTTTCCCGGATATCATTGAATTGGGCGGTGATCATTATTTGGGATATCGTTACATGACCTGACGCCGGCGGCAGCAGCGCGCCCGACAATAGAGACCTGCCCGCTTCCATTACCGGTGCTGCCAGGCTTTGAAGCCTCTCATATTCATGTTTTCCTTTTTTTCCAAATGGAAGCGTGCCCATGGCCTTTAAAGCGGGGTACACATCATGCCGCCCGGGGGAATCCAACTCTTTTTCAACCAGGCGGCTGCCAAGCTTATACTGTTCAAACCCGGACAGAGAAAAGGGTTCTCTTAGGCTATCTGATATCTGATTATCCATCAGACGGATGCCCATGTGTTGTTTCAGCATCCATTCAACCGGGTGCCTGAAAAACCGGATGAATTCCTCCATACCGACCTGGCCTGTATGCGGGTTCAAGCTGTTCTCGCTGCTGCCGCGGATGAATGCAGCAGTGTGAGCTGATTTTTCACCCATGGATGCCGCAATCCTGCAATTATCCCTTGAAAAGGAAAAAACATCACTACCGGCATCAAAATATCGTGCATCAAAAGGATGCAGGGGATGGACGATATGATATTCATTTGGCTTTTCAAACTCAAAACTGTCGTTCATGGCATCCATGAGTTCACTGACAGGTCCGGCACAGGGGATGGGAGAATTATCCCGGATATCCTGTCCCGTATATGTGATAATCACTTTTTCCCGGGCAGATAAAAGTGTTTCCAAAAACAGGTATCTATCCTCCTGGCGCTCATTTTTATCACCCAACTGCGGATTATTCTTTATCAGGTCAAACCCGGCACCAAATACCTGTCTGGGGAAGGCAGCCTCATCCATTCCCATTAACACCACAACTTTGTAAGGGATACTGCGCATGGGCATGATATTGCAGAAGGTGATCCGCCCTGCCAGAAAACTTCCCTGGGAAACACTTAAATCCAGCTGATGGGTTAACAAAGCGGTAATAACCTCAAATGAGACGGTTTGATCAAACCCGGCGTCCCGCGCCTGTTTTTTAATCGTATCAATGGTCTGGGTTAAAAAAACAGGATCTTCATTGGAATCCTTATCCGGGGCCAGCAATGTATCGGCAGCCTGGACCATGATCCGGCACCACTGATCAATGGTCCGGTCTTTGCAAAATTTATCCAGGCAACCAAAAAGTGCATCGCAGAACCTTGCAAACCGGCCCAGCAGCTCGAGCTGCGAGCCTTCGAAACTATCACACCCCATGACACCCGCCACAGGTGAATCATGGCCTTCCGGCATGGCCATGCCCATGAACAGGCGGTTCAGCCCAAACACCCAGGTATTCTGCTCATATCCCGGAACCCCCATCTCCTGACGGTGAGCGCCGTCTTTACCCCATAGGATATTTGCATCTACAATCATTTGTTCAATATTCAAAATATCCGCAGGCTCAAACCCGAATTTTTTCAAGACCGCAGGATTGGATATCAGATCCAGGACCTGTTTTTGCTCCAGGCGCGATCCACTCAGGGACAAAAACATTAAAAACGCTTCTAAAAAAGAAGAATCCAGCCGCTTAAGCCGGTCACTTAATGAATAGGGCAGTGTCTGCTCCAGATTAAAAACCGACTCGATATACGGGGCATAGGTCTCTATATCCGGCATCATGACAATGACATCATGGGGACAAAGTGTTGGATTAATTTCAAAGGCATCCAAAAGCAGGTCTTTGAGCACCTGGGCTTCGCGCATGGGGGAATGGCAGGAGTGAATACTGATTGAACGATCCTGTGGTGCCAAAGGCACAGGTTCATGCTGCCCGCCGGATTTGCGTAACACCAGGTTCATGATATCCGACTGCATGATTGTCAGCATTGTCCTTGTACTCTCGGCAGGATCACTGAACAGATCCGGCCCGGGCTCATGATAGTTGAAACTTTCTATTTGAGAGAAAAAGTCCTGGCCTGCCTTTCCCAGTGATGCCAGCAGGGGATTGGTTTCCTGGTCTAAAAACAGGGACTCGGGTTCTCTGCTGTTTTGAACCGCCGATCTAAGGGTCTGGGTTTTAGATTTGATGTCGAAAAAAAACAAGGGGGATGGTGCCAGTAAAAACAGATGGATATCCACAATATCGGATAACTTCTCAAAAACCTGCAAAAAAACAGGCGGCAGGGCCGATATACCAAAAAAGGACAATCGCCCGGGAACAAGATTTGTGTCCAGGTTTGTGTGGCCGGCCTGTGTTAAATAGTGGTGCGCCTGCCATGCCAGGTGATGTTTTTTTTGTCCTTGAACCACACGGTTCCACAGCTGCGCCTGCCATCGCATATGGGGGTCGTCATAATGGAACCGGTCGGCCTGGTCCTGCCATTTAAGAAGCAACTGTGGCCGGTAGACCATGTAATCATCAAACAGGGTTGCAATTCGCCTGGCCAGATGGAACCTCTTTTTACCGGAATCATCATCTTTGATATAATTTTGTACAGGCAGCAGGGACTTATCCAAATCCCCGGCCATCAACTGATCCAGAATCGACCAGAAGAACAGGGACGCATCCGGCCCCACGGTATCTGATGATGGGGTCTGGGCACGAAAAAGGATATGGTCCACAATCTGTTTTGGGAAAAGAAACCGGGTATTGGCACTGATTCCAAACTGGTCCGCCATCCGGGCGGATATCCACTGCTTCATTCCCCTGGACTGCACGCCGATCCATTCGCTCTCCATGGGATCTTTCGGGTCCTGCTCCAGAACAGCCGCAAAAACGGCCATCAGGTTTTCCATCTTATTGCTTTTAAACAGATTGAACAATGGTGTCCCCTTAACGGTTAGCTTTTAGCAGTCAGCGGTTGGCACTCAGCGGTTGGCACTCAGCGGTTGGCACTCAGCGGTTGGCACTCAGCGGTTAGCAGTTGGGCAAACTTTTTTAAACTTTCGGATTGTGGCTGACCGCTAATGGCCAAAAACCAAAATTTATAATTTTCAAGCACTTTATCAAACCCGCTGACAGCAATCAAATGCATTTATTTTCTTCTTTTCTTTTTTCATTAATATGATACTTTTAATAAATCCGGGCCCCGTATCAGGGACCATTATCGAGACGAACTATTAACCCAAAAACAGTTATGCCATCTGGTATAATCACTCTAACAAAGGATCTTCCATGAATCATAAACATTTATGCCATATCCTGATTTTCATTATTGTGCTGGTGATCGGGGGTGCCGGAACAGCGGCGGCAAAGATTGATTTTGCAACGCTGACTGACCGGCAGTCCGTACAAACCACCATTTACAAAAAAGCAGATCTTACCCTGGTCCGGGATACCCGGACCTTACGTTTCATTAAAGGGATGAACTTTCTGAAATTTTCCTGGGCCAATACAAAGATCGACCCCACCTCCCTGTCGCTTGAAATCAAGAAAAACATCCCGGGACTTGAAATTGTTGAGATCTCCTATCCGCCCGGTTCAAAGGATATGGGTATCTGGCACATTACCGCCCCCAGGCCCTGCATTGTGCCGGTTCAGATCACCTATTTCACCTCAGGATTGTCCTGGGCTTCTTTTTACACCGTTATCCTCTCCCCGGATCTTCAAACCTGTACCATTACCAACCATGTCAATGTCAGCAATTTTTCCGGAGAAGACTATACCAATGCCCAGACTCGGCTGGTGGTGGGCAAGGTCAATATTTTAGACCGGATAGCCACACTTGCCCAACGCAAACACCCTTTTGGCATGCCGGTCCTCATAGATCCCTATGGCAAGCGCAAGGGCGTTTTTAACGATGCTGTCAGGACACTGGAGGCCGCACCGGTCATGAAAATGATGACCACCGCTGCCCCGGCTGCCCCCAAAAAGATACAAAAACAGAGTCTGTCCGAATATTTTTTGTATACCATTGAGGGGCAGGAAACCATTCAGACGGGATGGTCCAAACGGCTGCTTTCATTTAAGGCACGGGATGTAAAAATCAAAAGTATCTTCCGCTTTGAAGCTCGCCGCTATGGAGGTAACACCATCAGGTTCTTAAGTATCAAAAACGATAAAAAAAATAATCTGGGAATAACTCCTCTTCCCGGCGGCCGGGTTAATGTATTTCAAACACCCGGGCAAAAAGGGGCTCTTAATTATATCGGCAGGGATACCACCAAATATATCCCAGTGGGAAAGCAGGTTGAACTCAACCTGGGAAAAACCCAAGACATTAAAATTGAACCTATTGTCACCGCATTTGAAAAATCAAATATCATTTTTAATGATAAAGGCATGGTCAGCGGCTTTGATGAGACAAAAACATATAGAATCACCTTTTCTAATTTCTCCCAAAGCCCTGCCCTTGCAGAATATACGCACAATATGGATTCTTCGAACTTCAAGCTTGACAGCATCTCACATCCGGACCGGTTTGAAAAAGTTGATAAGGATACCCTGAAATTAACCCTATCGCTTGCACCGCACACAGTTCAAGTAATCGATTTTACTATAACCAGCAAGAGAGGAGACAGAAGATGGCAGCCATAACCCTTCGATCCACTGTCCTGGGATATATCCTTTTGGGCATCTTGTTTTGCAGCCCGGCCTGGGCCAGGACCTCGCTTGTGGCCCTGCCGCTGCGGCAGGACACAGCCATTAAGTTAGACAGCCGGGGATCAGCCCTTGTCCAGGAGAAACGCACACTGACCCTTAAAAAGGGGTTAAATAACATCGATTTCTCATGGCAGAACGTCATGATCGATCCGGACAGTATTCAATTTGTACCGTTGCAGCATGCAGATGAGATCTCTATATTGAGTGTTTCCTACCCTCCCGGAGAATCGGCTCTTGTCTGGAAAATCTACAGTCCCGGGGATTTTGAAGAAAAAGTTGTGATCAGCTATCTTCTGGCCAACATCGACGGGATAATGGCCTATCAGGCGATCACCGGTCTGGATGAGAAAACTATGCTTTTAAAATCATTCATGGTGTTGAGAAACTTTTCAGGAGAAAACTTTGATTCAGCCGCCGTATCCATCAACAGCGGCAAACCGTTTTCAACCGCCATCGATCATTTGGAAACCAAGAAGATACGGATCTGGCAGCAGCCGGACATCCCGATTACAAAGATCTATACCTGGGATGCCGAAAAAATGCCCCATGATCCCAGACATGCCCGGACCGCACCCGGTATTCCAGCGGCATATGAACTTTCCAATACCAGCGGGTCAAAACTTGGACAGCGCCCCCTTCTTGAAGGCAAGGTCAGGATATTCCAGGACGATGGAAAACAGAGCACGATCTTTTTAGGGGAAGACATCTGTGGCTTTACGCCGGTGGGAGACAAGGCCCGGTTGCATATCGGGGACAGCCGGGATATTGTCGTCATCCGCAGGGTAATGGATTCAAACCGCAGCAATATAAAACGTAATAAGAAAGGAAAGATACAGGTTTATGATGAAAGCCGAACCGTAAATGTGATTGCCCAGAACCTGAAAGACAAACCTGTTACCCTGTCCGTTCTGGAGACTATAAACGGACACTGGCAGCCGGTATCCATCTCCATGGAGTATGAACGGCTGGATCATAAAACCCTGAAATTTAAGATCCCTCTTTTGCCGAATCAAAAAAAGACCCTGACGCTGCAGTACAAGATCCTCAATATATTTTCAGGCTCCTATGCCCGGTTCAACCGGGTCCGGCAGTAATGATTGTACATAAAAAAAACGGCAGGAAATCGGTTTATCCCGTTTCCTGCCGCTTTCATCTTAAGATCGGCTCCAAAACTACTTGGGGGCAAAGCTGTGCATTGCCTTACGTGAAGTTTTGTTTTTAAAAACCCGTAAACAGCGAATCTTTTAAGGGTTTTGAAAACAATTTAGATCAAGTTATTTTGGTATTATTCCTTATCACAGTATAAAACAAAAAGTTTTTTATTATTCTCCCTCAAACTGGGTAATTGAAAAGACCTCGCAGCCTTCAATCTGCTGCCGTCCGTTCAAATCCGGAAGTTCCACAACAAATGCACACTCTATAATCTGTGCGCCCAGTTTTTTAACCAGTTTTACCGTAGCGCCAACCGTTCCACCCGTGGCAATCAAGTCATCCACGATGACCACTTTGTCCCCTTCGGCAACCGCATCTTCATGAATTTCAAGGGTATCGGTGCCATATTCCAGGCTGTATGTTTCCTGGATGGTGTTGTATGGCAGCTTGCCCTTTTTCCGGACCGGTACAAATCCAATGCCGAGTTTATAAGCCAGCACCGCCCCAAATACAAACCCCCTGGCATCAATGCCGACAATCTGATCGATATCCATATCCTTGTATCGCTCATAAAGGACATCGCATGATTCCCGAAACGCATCAGGGTCCTGCATCAATGTTGTTAAGTCTCTGAAAATAACACCTTCTATGGGCCATCCGGGGATACTTCTGATTGTCTTTTTTAGATCCATTACACCATCCTTTGTCATCTGTTCACGATAATTTAACTATAAATTCTTTAATCACTACTCTTTTAGATTTTCAACAACATTGACCAGCAACTGCTTCACATTGCCCGCGTTCCGGTTAAAAACGGCCAGAATCTCATCCCAGGTCACCGGGTCCTCATCTTCCTTCCAGCAATCGTAATCAGTTGACATGGCAACCGCTGCATATGGAATCCCGGCTTCATTGGCGAGCATGGCTTCCGGCGCGATGGACATATTAATGACATCAGCGCCCCAGACCCGGAACATCTTGGACTCTGCTACGGTTGAAAACCGCGGCCCTTCAATGGTAACAACGCATCCTGTCTCATGCATTTCAAGCCCCAGGTTAAGACCACTTTTATAAATCTGCTGCCGAAGGTTCTCATCAAATGGATGGGCCATGGCCGTATGAACCGTTCCGTTTTCAAAAGAATCGGCAAAGGTGTTCTTCCTGAACCGGGTAAAATCAATGAACTGATCCAGAACCACCAGATGCCCCCGGTCGATCTTAGTTTTCAGACTGCCGCAGGCGGTTGTGGCGATGATATGGGTGACGCCTGCCTTTTCCAGTGCTTTAATATTGGCCCTGTTGTTGACCTGCGTCGGGCTGTACTGGTGCCGGCGGCCATGGCGGGCAAGGATCACGGTTTCCTGGCCGTCAATACGGCCGGCTGTCAGTGTGGAAGAAGGATCACCATAGTCAGTGGTCATTTCAAGTTCTTGGGCATCTTTTAGAATTTTCGGATCATCCAGTCCGGATCCGCCGATTATACCGATTTTCATTTTTTCCCCTCTTAAGTTGTATCGTCCAATCACGCCTTGTGACTTTTGGGTGCCATTCTGCGCCTAACACAATTGATGGAACTTTTCAAGTTTTTACCCTTATGCTCTTCATGTTTGCAAAGCACTCATTGCCGGATCTCAAGCGTCACGACATCTGATAGTATCGGACGAATCAGGGCGTGAGCGCTGGCATTTTTCATACAGATCTCCACATACGAGTTGGAAGCGCCAATTAAAAACAGTTCATCTTCTTTGGCTGCGGCATAGGTGGCATAAAATTTTATGATCTCATGGCCTTGAATGGTAAGGACAAAGGAGCGGTTTTTCACGATACTGTCAAACCGGGCCTGTTTCAGATTCAGGGTAATATTGCCGAACCGGTCCACATTCAGAATTGACAGACAATGGGTTTTTCCCTTCAGGCTGACCTCGGGGAAACTATATTTTTGACAATGTTTCACCACAGGTCCCAGGACGCTTAAGTCCGCAAGCCCGCTTGAAATATGCGCGCACACAGGGGCAAAGACATCCCGTCCGTGAAAGGTGGCTGAAACCGGTTTTAAAAAATAGGCATCGTTGTCAAGCTGGATGATCTGTACAATCCCGTCTTGGCACGCCGCCTCCCACAAAACGCCGTTGTCCGGTCCCACAAAAATATAGTTCTTTGTCCGGATACATATCTTTTTCCTGTCAGATCCCACCCCCGGGTCGACCACCACGCAAAAAATACTGTTTTCCGGAAAATAGCGATAGGCTGTGGCCAGTACAAAAGCCCCCTGTTGTATACTCTGGGGGGCAACACCATGACTTAAATCAATAACAGGGTAATCCTGATTGATCCTGGCAATCACCCCTTTCAGGACACCGACAAAAGCGTCTGTCACGCCAAAATCGGTTAAAAGGACTATGGGGCCGTAATCGAATGGTGCCATGTTTTTCTCCCGGTCGTGTAAATGCCATCTCTCACGAATACGTTGATGTCAGAATCAATATAGCAGCAGGATACTCTTTGGTTAAGTTTTTTCTCTCCCCACTACAATTTACTTCCACCGTCAGGATAAACAAACAATAGAACGGGTCATTGGACAAATTTTGATACTTCCAGCTGTTTAGCCATACGATCTCTTTTTACCATAAAAAAATGAAAATCAGGTTGAAAAAAATCACAAATCCGCTAAAGTGAAGGAAGTTCAGTGATAGCAGATCGCAAAAATATGGTCCAAAAACCTATTGTCTGTTTCTACCATTTAAGGTAACAAATTGCCTGGTATGGTTATCGATTTGCTCTTAGGCAATTCCATTACCCCCTATACTTTTAGGAGCGTTATTTTGGGAATCGCTAAAATCATTCACAAACTGGCACATTTAAATTTTCGACAAACTTTAGTTACCGGGCAAAAAAGGGAATGCATATATGAGAATTCTTGTTGTTGATGATGAATTGGTAAGCAGGAAAAAAATGGCAAAGATCATTATGGAGTTCGGCAAGGTCGATTCCGTTAAAAACGGGAAAGCTGCCGTCAGCGCAGTCAAAACTGCGTTGGAAGAATGGAAGCTCTATGATTTGATCACCCTTGATGTTTCCATGCCGGATATCAGCGGCACAAAGGTTTTAGCCAGCATCAGGGAACTTGAGACCCAACGGGGGCTGGAAGATGATGAACGGGCAAAAATCTTGATGGTGACCTCCCATTCAGATACGGAAACAGTGAAAGCGTGTGTGGGCAAATGTGACGGTTATGTTATCAAACCGTTTAATAAAGAGGTCATGATTGAAAAAATGACAAAAATCGGACTTCGCGTTTAGAGTGGCAGATCCATGGCGATTGAAACAGAAAAAAAATTCCTGCTGGCTCACATCCCCTCCCCTTTGATGACCAATGGGGTTCCCATCTGCCAGGGCTACATTAAAAAATCAAAAAACGGTGTTGTAAGGGTCCGTATTTTCGGCAGCAAAGGGTTTCTCACCGTAAAAGGCCCCACAGCCAACGGGGCAAGGAAGGAGTTCGAATACCCGGTCCCAATGGCAGATGCCAGACAGATGATGGCACTTTTCTGCAAAGGCGCAACCATAGACAAAACACGGTTTCATATAGCACATGAGGGATTTGAATGGGAGGTTGACGTGTTTGCCGGGGACAATAAAGGGCTTGTCGTGGCCGAAATCGAGCTTGCGCACATTGATCAAAAATTTCAAAAACCGGACTGGATCGGCCGAGAGGTGACCCATGATCCGCGATACTTTAATTCAAATCTGATTGAACACCCCTTTTGCACATGGCCTGCGTCTAATCCGTCAATGCCATTAATTTAAGAATACAGATGATTTAGCCATGGAGACAGGAGTCCGGAAACCGGAGGACCCTGCCTTTTACAGTCTCCGGTTTCCGGACTCCTCTATTACATTTCCACCCAGCTTTTCTTTTTTACAACACTGTAAAGCCCTGTAAACAAAAGCAGCATACACAATCCCAGATGGGTCAAATCAAGGATTGAGATCAAGGCGTGATTAAAATAGACGCCCGGCAGATTTTTATAGGCCATCAGACCGCCTGAAACGATCAGGCCGAACAGTGATCCAAGCTTTATATATCCGGTTTTGGTAATGTGCGACAAAGAAACTTTACGGATGAAAAAATCCGTTAAAAGGTAAAAAACAAGCGCTATCAAAACGATTGCCGACAAATAATGAATGATATGGGTGATGTAAAATTTGGCCAGCCACCCCAGTCCCGGGATGTCTGCAATATAGTATCTTTTAAATATGGGCATCTGTGCAAAACCCGACAGTGCTATAAAAAACAGGCACGCCCAGTACAGACGTTTTAGGTTATTATTTTCAGCCATTATCGGTCCTCCCCTGTCTTTGAACTGGTACTCATGTAAAATTTCCCAAAGGCCGCAGCGATTCCGGCCACCGGTGCCAGCAGCATTGCCCGGGCCATGTTGCTGCCCGTTGCCATCATATCTTTGACCTTTTGAAAATGTGGTTTTCCCTTTCCCGTTTCAACAGACCGGTTCAGGTTTTCAAATGGTACCGGGGAGACATAAATGGTATTGGTGCCGCCATTTTCCTTTTCTCCGTAGATGTACCCGTTCATCTCTTTGGCCAGGGCGTGGGCCTTTTTTATAATTTCACTTTTCGGACCAATGGTCTGGACACTTTCAGGGCAGACCTCGATACATGCCGGGACCTCCCCTTTTTCAAGCCGGTTATAACAGCGGTCGCATTTGTACATCACCCCGTTACCCGCCATTGCCGGCATTAAATCCAGATAGAGGCCGACCCCTGTCTGACGCTGGGGGATATCCCACGGACAGGCCTTTTTACACTTTGACCCGCCAAGACAGATATCCGAATCGATCCTGGACAAACCGTTTTCTTCCTGCTTAGCCGCTCCCCAGGGACACAACTTGACACAGGGAGGATTCTCACAATGCATACACCTTCTGGGAATAGACAGATCAATAGTTTCCCCATCCTTTGTCGCGCTTGCCTGCTGAATATAGAGCCAGTTATACGGTGTCAGCCGATCTGTGACATCCCGCCGGTCCGACCAGTCTTCCACCGGAACCCGGGGCGGGATCATTTTTGGAAACGGTTTTTCCGGTTCCGGGTATTTTTGTTCATTGACCTGCTGGCAGGCATAAACACATTCCTCACACCCGATGCATTTACTGATATCCAGCAATGTCACCAAAGGTTCTTTTTTTTCACGGGCCAGGGAAGTGGCGGCCCTGGCAACGCCGGATGTAGCTGCAACACTGCCTGCAGCCGTGAGGGAGCCTTTTAAAAAAGCCCGCCGGGTTATATCAGACATAATTTTTCCTCCTACAATGTCTTGATAAATTCATTGAAACTTATCTGCTCATAATTTTTTGTATGGATATAATCTAAGAATTTGACCATCTGTTTTGCTGTGACGTAACCGGGGATATTGCTTATCTTTGAACCATCCGGTTTAAGAAACCATATTGTCGGCAGACCGGTCACCCGCCATGTTGAGGCAAGCTGTCTGTGTTTATCCGTATCAACGGAGATGCTGACAAAATGTTGTTCCAAAAAGTTCAATACCGCCTTGTCTTTAAATGTGGTTGCTTTCAATTTTTTGCAATAGGTGCACCAGTCCGCATGAAAGTACAAAAAGACATGTTTGTTTTGTTCTTTGGCCGCTGCAAGCCCTTTTTCCATATCCAACCAGTCAATTTTAGTGCTGTCTGCACCCCCATCTACTTTGGGGCCTTTAACACCGGCATCGGGAGGCGTTAGAATCTGCTTTTTCCCAAGATACTGATACCCCACCACGCCTGCAAGGGCTAAACAAATCAACACTGCAACCAGAACATTTTCTTTTTTCATTTCTCACGTCTCCGCATTTGGAGGCCACAACCATTGCTGATACAAATTCTTAAATTTTCCAAGTATAAATTTCTATATGAGCAATGACCATGCCAACAATCCATTTTCATACATTTAAAAAAGTACAAAAGCGTTAAACCATTGAATAACGCTAAATTCCAACACCTATTAATTTTTAATTGTCCGGCTAAAATCGGGTTTCCCTTTTAATTTCACATTAACAGATCATTAACACCGACGTTAACACATCCCGAAGTTTGCCCCCATCACGGGGACACAAAAAAAGCAATATACCACTTTGTGGCTTTACAGGCCCACTATTATTTTAATACAACCCAAAGAGAATTTATTTCATTACCGAAAAATCATGTCCACGACAAAATAAGGAGAAAACAGTGACTGACAATGTATTGATCACCATTGCCTGCGGTACCGACAACCCGAATCGTGCCACCCGCGGCCTGTTCCTGGCAGCCATTGCCCAAAAAAAAGGTAAAAATGTAACCGTCTTTCTACTGGATGACGGTGTTTTTCTGGCAAGAAACGGCATTGCGGAAAACCTGAAAGCTGCCACGGGTGATTCTGCGGATGACTCTCTGGCCCACTTGCAGGCCCATGAAATCCCTATTCTCGTATGCACTCCATGCGCCAAGGCCCGGTTTATCGAGGAAGCGGATCTTGCAGAATCCTGTAGACTGGCCACGGCAGGTGAACTGATTGATATTGCCTGTGATGCGGCTACCATAAGCCTGTAGGAAAACAATTGATAATTACGAATGGATAATTGTTAATTGCGGTCGAGCACCTGATTCAATAAAAGCAAAGGGAGTGGCTTTTTGCCTCTATGATCAATTAACTTAGTTTAATTCCGTATTTTTTGATGCGCTTCCATACGGTGATCCGGCTGACTCCTAAAATCTGCGCCGCCTGTGTCTGGTTGCCGTCTGTCTTGCGGAGCGCTTCAATCAAATCCTGTTTTTCAGAAGCGCCGGCAATGATGGTTGTGTCCTGCGCAAAAACAGGCTGTGGACCATCAATCTTCCCGGTTGCGCGTGAAATCTTTTCAGGCAGATGTTCGGGACGGATACTTTTACCCCGGGCCAGGACAAATGCGTACTCAACACTGTTACGAAGCTCCCTGATGTTGCCGGGCCAGGGATAGGCCACCATCAGACGCATGGCTTCCGGGGTAAACCCCAGGATATTTTTCCCTGTTTTTTGGGCCTGGACAGTAATGAAATGCTGAATAAGCAGGGTAACATCATCTTTGCGCTGCCGCAAAGGCGGGCAGATAATGGGGAAGACATTGATTCTGAAAAACAGATCCTCCCTGAACTTCCCTGCGGCAATCAATTTTTCAAGATCTTTATTGGTTGCCGTTATGATTCTAACGTCAATGGGGATGGAGGTGTTGGTCCCCACCCGCTGTATCATCTTCTCTTCTAAAACCCTTAACAGCTTCACCTGGACCGATAACGGAATATCCCCGATTTCATCTAAAAAAATTGTTCCCTTGTGGGCGGCTTCGAACCGTCCGATACGATCACTGTCAGCACCGGTATAGGCCCCTTTAACATGGCCGAACAACTCACTTTCCAGGATATTTTCACTCAAGGCCGCACAGTTTACCTTGATAAAGGGATGGGATTTTCTATTGCCGGTTTCATGCAATGCCTTTGCCACCATCTCCTTGCCGGTCCCGCTTTCTCCTAAAATCATGACCGGCGTATCCAGAGGGGCCACACTTTCCACGTGCTCATAAAGGTTCTGCATCACCGGTGTTCTGCCGATAATACCGTGAAACCCGTCATCAATGTGGTACATCCGCTTTATGGAGGCCAGTTCATTTTTATAATTTATATTTTCGGAAATGTCTTTCAGGGTTTCCACAGCACCGACGATTTCATTTTTCCCATTAAACAGGACAGTGGCACTTTTTACGATGGGAATGGTGCGGTTAAGGCTGTTTGTGATCATACATTTTTTCTCACGTATCTGGCCTTCATTAAACAGGCCGCACCATTTTTTACCCTTGCCCTCGCCAATAATCTTGCAACCGGTACAGTTTAACATTCTGCATGATTGATTTTTCAACTGATCTTCCGAATAACCGGTAATCAGTTGAGCGGTCTCGTTCGCCGCCAGGATTTTCCCGGTTTCATCAACGATTAAAATACCGTCCTGGGCCGCATCGATGATGAGCCGCCAATGTTCACCAATATCCATATTTCCCTCTTACAATATTAACATGTTAAACTCCATATTAACGCCCTGTTAACATTTTGGCAACACCCCCAATTAAAAAACATAGAAAATTATTTTTTAAATTACCAATACAACCCTTTGTTTTCAGATGCTTACAGTCAAATTGAATTTATTTCATAGTACTGGCACAGGGATTGCTCAAGCAATGGGTGGAGAGATAAAAAAACAAACGCGGGTTAACGCTAAAAAAACCAACAGTTTTATTAAGGAGAATCACCCATGAAAACAAGACTCACCAGAACCTTGCTGGCGGCACTGACCACCGGCCTCTTACTTTTAACCGTATGCACGTTCACGGCAACTGCCGCCCAGTCCGAAGACACATCCTGGATGTTCCATGATCTTGTTGACGCTAAATTTGTGGCAGCCAATGTATCTGTTCCCATGGCCCAAAACGTTATGATCATCGATGCCAGACCTTATAAAGTCAAATATACCAAAGGACATATCCCGGGAGCTGTCAGTATTCCGTTTTCTGAATTTGATAAAAAGAGAGATATGCTGCCCAAAGATAAAAACACCTTGATCATCTACTATTGCGGCGGCGTAAAATGCAAGCTGAGCCATAAATCAGCCACCAAGGCTGAAAAAATGGGCTATACCAACGTCAAGGTATTTTCGAAAGGATATCCCGGCTGGCTCAAACAAAAAGGCAATTACGGCTCTGTTACAGCAGAGTTTGTCGCCCAGAAAATTGCAGAAAATAAAGCTATTATTATTGATGCGCGCCCCAAAATCACCAAATTTGATAAAGGCCATATCCCCACGGCCATGAGCCTGCCGTTTTCCGAATTTGAAAAACTGAAAGGCAAACTGCCACGAGATCCCAACACTCCGCTGGTCATTTACTGCGGCGGACTTAAATGCAAGCTGAGCCATAAAGCAGCCGCTAAAGCGATTAAAATGGGCTACACCAACGTCAAAGTTTTTGCCACGGGTTACCCTGCCTGGAAAAAAGCCTATGGTGCTGCTGCAAATGCAGTAGCGGTTAAAGCCGGCGAAGTGGAAGGCTCCATTGATATTAAACGCTTTAAAAACATTATCACCAAAAATCCGAAATCCATCATGCTGATCGATGTCCGGGATGCTGATGAATTTGCTAAGGGTTCTTTTAAAACCGCTGTAAACATCCCGGTTGAAAATCTTGAGCCCAAGATCAAGACCCTGCCATCTGACAAACCCGTTATCTTTGTCTGTTCCACCGGCGCCAGAAGCGGAGAGGCATACTACATGGTTAAAGATGTCAGGGAATCACTCAAGGATGTCTATTACGTGGAAGCTGAAATCGATTTTAAAAGCAATGGTGACTATAAAATTAAAAAAGCAGCCCAATAAGTTTGTAAAAATAAGGAGATAAATCAATGTTGAAAAAAACCATAATGGCACTGACAGCCGCCATTTTCATACTGGCAAATTTTGGAAGCATCTTTGCAGCAGAAGGCCCGGACGGCAACAAACGCAAAGGCAAATATACCTACAGAAAAGTTTATAAAGCCTGTTCTGCAGCCGGTAATGTGGATTCGGCAACCCCTAAAATCAGCCCGGCCGACAAAACCATGGTCCAGTGGAAAGATATTTTTGAATCTAAAAATTTTAACGAATTCGGCTGCCTGCAAAACTGGGCAAGCCTCTCGGATGGTGATGTTTTAGATATCTATTCATACTTTTATCACCATGCAAAAGATTCACCCACACCGGCGAAATGCCAGTAGCAAGTAATGGGAGCAAGTCATTTTGCTCCCATCCATTTATAACAGCAAGATTTTTCATGGAGACACGATGAAATCCAGAGTTTTAATAAACATTTGCCTTATCATCTGCATTCTCATGGCTGTTGCCGGCTTTGTTCCCACAGCCTTTGCAACAAAAGAGTCAGATGTTCAAAATGAAGCGCCTGGCAGAACGCTTGCAAAGCAGGCCGTGCTCAACAGCAAACGATGGACCACCACGGATCACTCAAAGGTTGAGGCATTGCAGAAACGCTTTTCCAATGGTGAAGAAATCACTGCGGCATGTATTTCCTGTCATTCAGAAGCTGCAACCCAGTTCCATAAAACCATTCACTGGACATGGCTGGCCTCGGGCGACAAAAAAGATATGCGTTACGGCAAGGCCGGCTACTCTTTAAACAACTTTTGTCTATCCGGAAATGCCATGGAAGACAAGGGTTGCCTGAAATGCCACACCAGCTGGAATAAAAAAGGAACCGACGGACAGGTCAACTGCCTGAAGTGCCACAATGACTCGGGCTTTAATTTCATCGAGGCATTCACCGACATCAATGCTTTTAAGGAAGACGGCGATCCGGAAACAAACGAGATGATCCCTGATATCCAGGATGAAATCAAAGATGCTGTGGCCCGTGTTACACTGCCCAACCGCAAAAACTGCGGGGACTGCCACTTTGTAGGCGGCGGAGGCGACGGTGTCAAACACGGTGATCTGGATACTTCCCTTGTGAACCCCAACCGAAAACTGGATGTCCACATGGGCCTGGACGGTGAAAATTTCACCTGTACCCGGTGCCACACCACCAACGATCACAATATTGCCGGCCGCATTTACACCAACCCGGCAGTTGAAAAAAGAAAAAGCCTGCTCGATGACGACCTGGCGCCGAAAATCACCTGTGTCTCCTGCCACAGCAGCGAACCCCACAAGGTTAACTCCAAGATGAATGATCATACCAATGTGGTTTCCTGTCAGGCATGCCATATCCCGACCTATGCCAGAGTGAATCCCACCAAGATGTTATGGGACTGGACAACAGCCGGTAAAATGAAGGACGGCAAACCTTTTGTTAAAAAAGGAGAACTTGGCAAGCCAGTCTATAAATCCATCAAGGGAAGCTTTGCCTGGGAAAAGAACGTCACCCCGGAATATTTCTGGTTCAACGGATCTATCAGCAGCACCACTGCCGATGATGTGATTGATCCGGCCGGTATTGTTAAAGTCAGCCACCCGGTGGGCGAAAAAGGTGATCCTGAAGCCAGGATTTATCCATTTAAAATTCACCTGGGTAAACAGCCCTATGATAAAATCCACAAAAAACTTTTAGCCCCCATGCTGTCAGGTAAAAAAGGGTATTGGAAAAGCTTTGATATGAACAAGGCCATTGCCCATGGACAGGAGGCTATCGGGCTTGCCTATTCCGGAGAATTCGACTATGTCGAAACCACCTATGCCTTCCCTATCACCCATATGGTGGCCCCCAGAGAAGATGCCCTGAACTGTACCGAATGCCATACAGACAAAGGCTCAAGACTTGCCGGCATCACGGATGTATATCTTCCGGGCCGTGACAAATCAAAACTGTTTGACACCATCGGATGGCTGTCGGTCTTCGGAGCGCTGGCAGGTGTTCTGCTCCACGGACTGGGACGCTTTTTTACCCGGAAAAACGGCAAGGAGGAATAGATGAGCACTCACAAAACTACTAAAATATACCTTTACACACGGTTTGAAAGGGCCTGGCACTGGCTCCAGGGCTTGATGATCATATGTCTTCTTTTCACCGGTCTGGAAATTCACGGCACATTTACCATGCTGGGTTTCCAGCAGGCCGTTGATATCCACAATTTTGTAGGGCTTTCCTGGCTTGGATTGTTTGCTTTCTTTGTATTCTGGCTGTTTATCACCGGGGAGTGGCGGCAGTACATCCCCACTACCCAAAAAATGTTTTCGGTGGTGATGTATTATTGCCGTGGTATTTTCAAAGGAGAGAAGCATCCGGTACAAAAATCACCCGGCGCCAAACACAACCCGTTGCAGCGCCTGGCCTACCTGGGCATTTCCGCCCTTCTTTTGCCGGTGCAGATGGTGACAGGACTTTTATATTATCTGTACAATGATCTGCCGGGTCTATTTTCATTGCCGACAGTGGCCGTAATCCACACCCTGGTGGCACTGCTGCTGCTCAATTTTCTGATCATCCATGTGTACATGACCACCACCGGGCATTCGCTTTTCAGCCATATCGCAGGAATGATCACAGGGTGGGAAGAGATCTATGAAACCACAAAAATAGAGGAGTGGGAGACCAAAGCTACTCAGAAAAGCGAGTCGTAAAAAAGCATAACGTCTTAATTTGTTAAACATAAAGCGGCAGGAGAAATTTTCTCCTGCCGCTTTTATCTTTTACGTTCACCAACGTATTTTTCCAGGACAGTTTATCGTCTTATCCAAAAGGACCGGTCCGTACAGCCTTCGGAACAGTGGGCTGTTCTGGGCAAAACAAATCTTTTCATGGCATGGTCTCCCTTTTAAGGTTTCAATTAATCTTCTTACCCAAAAAGATAGTCACCAATTGGTCATCGTCAATAATAAAGTTATATTTGACTAACTTTATAATGAATTCAGCAACTTGTGTACCATAAGACCGAGACAATTTTGTCCCTTTGTAACAACTTTTTGAAACATTGTATCGAATCTGTATCAGGCTGCGGTATCTGACACACTCAAAATATTCATTTTTCAAAATTGCTGAAAAGCCCCTTGAAACTCGGCTTAAAATCATCTACCCTGCCTGTATCGTTTATTCATACTTTTCAAAATACACAAGTGGCATACTACTTGCTCTTAATCTTTCAAATTTTGACTTTTGTAACATGAACCATCAAAAACATAAGGAGCAAATAAAATGGAAAAAGATGTTTTAACTGCAATGAAAAAAGCGGACAAGCCCGTACGCCCCGGAGAAATTGCCAAGGCATTGAATGTGGACAGCAAAGAGGTCTCCAAGGCTATCAAATCTTTAAAGGGACAAGGCAAAGTCATCTCTCCTAAAAGATGCTACTACGCCCTTCCATAGTCCCTTAAATTGCACACGATGGTAAGGAGAACGAACCCATGAAAAACAGCATCTTAAACATTAAAAAAATTTATTCATTTTACCACGATGGGTTTAAGGGCATGGTCCTGGGCAAAACGCTGTGGAAGATTATCGTGATTAAATTAATCGTCATGTTCGCTGTTTTAAAGTTCTTTTTCTTTCCCAACTATTTAAACACCCATTTTCAAACCGACCAGGAAAAATCAGATTTCGTTCTTGAACAGATGACTCAAAACGTCCCTGAAAAAGGTTTGAAATAGTCCTGATGCTCATCAGGACATAACACACTCAACCGGAGGAAAAATAAAAAATGATTGATGTTGATTTGAGCATGGTGAACTGGGCCAGGGCGCAATTTGCACTGACGGCCATGTATCACTGGATATTTGTACCCCTGACGCTGGGGCTGTCTTTTTTATGTGCATTTTTTGAAACCATTTATGTACGTACCGGCGATGCTCAGTGGCGTTCCATCACAAAATTCTGGATGACCCTTTTCGGCATCAACTTTGCGATCGGCGTGGCTACCGGGATCATTCTTGAATTTGAATTCGGGACCAACTGGTCCAATTACTCCTGGATTGTCGGCGATATTTTCGGGGCCCCCCTTGCCATTGAAGGTATTTTCGCCTTTTTCCTTGAAGCCACCTTTTTTGCGGTCATGTTCTTTGGATGGAACAGGGTCTCCAAAAAATTTCATCTTTTTTCAACCTGGATGGTGGCCATCGGCTCCAACCTTTCGGCAGTCTGGATTCTTGTGGCAAACGGCTGGATGCAGAACCCTGTGGGTATGATCTTCAACCCTGAAACAGCACGATTTGAGATGAACAACTTTTTTGACGTTGTCTTCAACCCGGTGGCGGTTTCCAAATTCACCCATACCTCCAGTTCCGGATTTCTATTTGCATCCCTGTTTGTTCTGACCATCTCCTGCTATTACCTTTTAAAAGGCCGGCATATCGAAATGGCGAAAAAATCCATTGTTGTGGCATCTGTGTTCGGCCTGCTCTCCTCTGCCTATGTAGGACTGACCGGAGACACATCCGCCTATGAAGTTGCCAAAGAGCAGCCCATGAAACTGGCCGCCATTGAAGGTCTTTATAAAGGCGAGGGACCCGCGGCCATCGTTGCTGCCGGCATACTGGATCCTTCCAAAAAGCCGGGGGACGATAAGGACCCGTTCCTTGTCAAACTGGAAATTCCCTACCTGCTTTCCATGCTGGCAACCCATTCATTGACCGGATTCGTACCCGGGGTGGATGACCTTGTATACGGGAACAAAGAGCAGGGAATCGAAGGGGTAGGCTCAAAAATCGCCAAGGGAAAGGAAGCCTTAAAAGATCTTGCCCTGTTTAAACAGGCCAGAAAAGACAATGACCCTGAAAAAGCAACGCAGTCCCTGGCAGATTTCAGGGTTAACCAGGACTTCATGGGATACGGATATCTTGACACGCCCGAACAGGCTGTCCCACCGGTGGCAACACCTTACTATGCGTTTCACATTATGGTGGCACTGGGCAGTTTCTTTCCTTTTCTTTTTGCCGCCTTTTTATTTTATGCCCTGAAAGACAAACTTTTACAGTCAAAGTGGTTATTGTCCCTTGGTGTTATTTCCGGGTTTTTAGGATTCATTGCCTCCCAGTGCGGGTGGGTTGTGGCCGAAGTCGGTCGTCAACCGTGGGCCATCAATGGTCTGCTGCCTGTCCAGGTCGCCACGACAAATCTTGCAGTCCGAAATGTCCAGATTACATTCTTTATGTTTTTAGGGCTTTTTACCCTCTTACTTTTAGCGGAAATAAAAATAATGCTTAAACAAATATCCATTGGCCCCAAGGAGGTACGTTAAAATGATATCAAACCTTGACTATGCAACATTACAACAGCTCTGGTGGATCATCTGTTCGGTGGTGGGGGCACTTTTTTTGTTCCTGACCTTTGTGCAGGGGGGCCAGACACTTCTATGGCAGGTGGCAAAGACCGATCTTGAAAAATCACTGGTAGTCACATCGCTGGGCCGCAAATGGGAAATGCCGTTCACCACCCTTGTCCTTTTCGGCGGCGCCTTGTTTGCCGCTTTTCCCAAATTTTATGCCACAAGTTTCGGCGGTGCCTATTGGGTATGGATCCTGATCTTATTTTCCTTTATCATCCAGGCCGTCAGTTATGAGTACCGGAAAAAACCGGACAACCTTTTAGGGGCAAAAACCTACGAATTATTTCTTTTCATCAACGGTTCCGTGGGTATCCTTTTAATAGGCGCAGCCGTGGGAACATTTTATACCGGCTCCAATTTCACCCTGGATTTATACAATAGGGTTACCTGGGATTTCACCCTGATGGGAATCAATCTTCGGGGACTTGAAGCGGCTTTCTCCCTTTTTAACTTAAGCCTTGGTATCTTCCTGGTATTCAATGCCCGGTATCTTGGTGCGCTCTACCTTTTAAACAGCATAGATTTATCCACCACTCCGGATCTTGAAACAAGATTGCGCAAAAATGCCTGGACCAGTTTTCTGGTTGCCCTTCCCTTTTTGCTCTATGTGCTTGTTTCCCTGCTGCTGATGAAAGGATTCAATGTAGATGACGCCGGTGTTGTATCCATGGTTTCTTCGAAATACCTGTCCAATCTTATGGCCATGCCGCACCTTTTAGTCATGCTGTTAGCTGGAATTCTTCTTGTGCTATATGGTGTTTTCACCTCTGCTTTTAAACAAAGTAGCAAAGGAATCTGGTTCAGCGGCCTTGGATGCATCCTTGTAGGTCTTGTTGTACTGTGTCTGCCGGCATTTAACGGCACACCCTTTTATCCGTCAAAGCTTGATCTGCAGTCAAGCCTGACCATCTATAATGCTTCCTCCAGCAAGTTCACCCTGACCACCATGACATATGTGGCCATTGGTATACCGTTTGTACTGGCCTATGTCGCCTATGTATGGAAACTCATGGATGCAAAAAAACTGACCGCCAAAGAGGTGACGGAAGAAGAATCTTATTAACTGCGCAAGGCAGATCCTTTACAACGTCGGGATCTGCCTTACACCGAATAGCGAATTACGATTTGACATAGCTGTCACATAAAACATAAAAAAAGGAACAATTAAAAATGAATGCACTGCTTTTACTGCTCTATGTCGCCTTGATTGTTGTATCATATAAGGGAATTATTTTTACACTTGAAAAAACTGATCTGTTATAATTAAAAATATCCGTTTTTTTACTTTAAACCCAACTGGATTTACGATAGACTGATTTATCATTTTCACCCATGAACAAAGGAGAACAAGATGGATAGGTATGTATGCGGCCCGTGTGGTTATGTTTATGATCCGGCAGATGGCGACCCTGACAACGGCATTGATCCGGGAACAGCCTTTGAAGATCTTTCCGAAGACTGGTGTTGCCCCATTTGCGGCGCTGCCAAAGAAGATTTTGAAAAAGAATAAGTAAGCATTGCAGCCGGACAGTCCATTTTCGCGAATTGTCCGGCTGTTTTGTTTCCAGCTATATGATTTCCAGCTCAAAAATTTGTAAATTATCCGATTCTAATCGCGTGGAGTGATTGCTATGGCCCTTTCCGTTGTAGATCTATACTCAAAAATCCTGCCCAAAACCAATTGTAAAGACTGTGGATTCCCCACCTGCCTTGCCTTTGCCGGGATGGTGGTCTCCAAAAAACATCCGCTTGAAAACTGCCCCCATATTGATCCTGTTCTCCTTGATTCTGCGAAAAAAGAGCTGGAAGAGCAGTATAAAGAGGGCAAATGGCTGCAAAAAGACATGGCACAAGAGGCCCTTGAATGGGCTAAAAAACAGGCTGCGTCCATGACGTTTGAAGATATCGCCACCCGAACCGGGGCATCGCTTCAGACCGTGGACAACACGTCCACCCTTGCTTTGCCATGCTTTAACAAAACCCTCACCATTACAAAAGATGCCATCTGTGATGAACAAGGTGCCTCTCTTGAGAAAAACGACCAGACCTTTGTCTATATCCACATGGCTCAGGGCGGCATTAAAAAACCCACCGGTAATTTAAAAAGCTTTAAGGAGTTCCCCAACACGGTGTCTAAAATCATTTCCATGACCGATCATGTGGAAGCGCCCTTGAAAAAAGCCTTTGCCGGGAAAACCAACCTACTTGAAAAAGCGTGCACCGCCATTGGGGGAAAAAATGTAAAAGAGCAATTTGACTCAGGCGATCTGGCCTTTGAATTCACCGCATTTCCCAAGGTGCCGGTCACTCTCTTGTTCTGGGATGCAGAAGAGGGATTTGAGGCGGATGTCAAACTATTGTTCGACGAAACCGTCATCGACCACCTGGATATCGAATCCATCATGTTTTTAAGTGAGCACCTGGTGAAACTGTTGACCCAATAACACCTGCTTTCTTATTTTAAAAACACGCTCGTTGAAAAATCAAAAGCAAACCTATCCCTGGATCATTTGCTCGAAAACCCAATAATCAGGAGTTTTCCACCCTGCCCAGTGGACAAATTTATTTTCCTTCCCACATAGCTGACCATTGCAGCACCCATGGGCAGGTGTTCACCGGTAAAGTAAACCAGATGGTGTTTTTTATTTTTTTGAACTTTTACCCGAATTTCCGTGACGTTTGTCCGCCAGTTATACCGATACCCCACACTGAGCACTCTGGCACCATTGGCCTCTTTTGGAAGCGTGCCGTCATGTTCAATTTTTGCGAAGGTCGGCGGTGATGCGAGCAAAATTACAAGAATAATTAAAATAGCCGTTCTCATCATTTGTCTCCTTATCAATTAGGGTTGGCTGATCTTTTAGCCTCTTTTTTAAAAACAGATATCCAATCTTGAATTACTGTTTTTAGGATCGGCTCCAAAATTACTTAGGGGCAAAGCTGCACATTGCCTTACTTGAACTTTTGTTTTTAAAATACCCGTGAGCAGCGAGTCTTTTAAGGGGTTTTGGAAACAATTTAGATCAAGTTATTTTGGTACGATTCCTTTGTTAAATTTTCTGCCTACGGTTGCGTAAAGGATCGCTGCCTGTTTAACGATCCGGGTTCCTTGAGGGCTTCCCCCCCCCTGGTTTTTGCTTGTGCCTCAAACAACAGCCGCTGATAATCCAAAGAAAAATCTGATGACCACCTGTAGCAAGCACTGAAGAGCTGCATTGAGGATGAACTTGTGCAGAATTGACAAAGTTTATCGCATGTCAGATGTGATTGCAAATATCTTGTAGTGTACCGGGTACCGCCCCCTGAGGGTGGAAAAATAAATTTACGGTAATAGAGAAAATGCGCATTATTGAGGTAAACACGTTTTATATAGATCGGATAAGAATATATCGGTGACAAGACTCAATAAAAAAACCGGTGCCTGATGGTCAGGCACCGGTTTTCGTGTTTTAAAATGCTTGAAAAACTATCCCGGAGAATAAAAGGATCGAAGCTCTTTTACGCCGTCTGCCACGGCCACGGCAGAGGCATCCAGAGCCGTTTTCTCATCATCAGCCAGATCCAGCTGAATGATCTTTTCAACCCCGTTTTTCCCTAAGAGTACCGGCACCCCCAAAAAGATATCATCATATCCATATTCCCCTCTTAGATATGCTGATACCGGTATCACTCTTTTCTCATCTTTAACAATAGCTTCCACCATTTTGGCCACAGAAGCCCCTGGGG
This sequence comes from uncultured Desulfobacula sp., assembly GCA_964562385.1. Classification (GTDB taxonomy): domain Bacteria; phylum Desulfobacterota; class Desulfobacteria; order Desulfobacterales; family Desulfobacteraceae; genus Desulfobacula. The sequence continues at coordinate 44,255 of CAZLTD010000003.1, read as the reverse complement.
CATAAAACGCGCTGCCCTGTTTCAATAAAGAGACGATTTCCCCACCACCGGTTCGAGTCCGATTCACCAGGCGCTCAAGGGTTTCACTGTCCATTAGTTCTTTTACCGGTATGCCGTTCACACGGGTGAAGCGGGACAGCGGGACCATGCTGTCGCCATGTCCGCCCAGAACCATGGCCATGACATCACCGGGCCAGACCCCCAGCTCCTCAGCAATGAAATAACGAAACCGTGTGGAATCAAGCACCCCAGCCATGCCGATCACCTTTTTTAAGGCAAATCCGGATTCCTGCAGGGTCACCATGGAAATGATATCCAATGGATTGGATACGACGACAACGATCGCATTCGGTGCGTATTCCGCAATGGCCTGTGAGGCTTTCTTGGCAATATCCACGTTGATCTTCATCAAATCCATCCGGTCCATACCCGGTTTCCTGGGAATACCAGCGGTAATGACCACCACATCGGAATCTGCAATATCTTTATAATCGTTGGTCCCGGAGATATTGACATTGTATTTCCGCATGGGAGCCGCATGCAGATAATCCAGTGCTTTGGCTTGTGGAAGTCCTTCAACCACATCCACCATGACAATATCCGCCAGATTCTTTTCAGCAATATAGTAAACCGCTGTGGCCCCGACATATCCTGCACCTATAATCGATACTTTATGCATTATTCGGCCTCCTTTAATGTCTGAACAATCCCATGGGCGGATTTCTTTAAAATCTCTGCCTCGTCAGAGGAAAGTTTGGGTTCTACCACATTTGCAATCCCGGATTTATTGATAACGCATGGAAGCGATACGGCGGCATCGGCAATCCCGAACTGTCCGGACAGTACATGAGACACACTCATGAGACGCCCTGTATCAAGACAGATGGCTTCAGCCAGTTCCGCAGCAACAGCCGACGGACCATAATAGGCGCTGGCACGGCCTGCCAGCTCCACAATCAGGGCTCCGGCATTCTTGGTCTGTTCAAACAGTGCATCAATCTTTTTAGACGGCATGAAATTGTCAATCGATATACCGGATACACAGCAATATTCCTTTAACAGAATCATATCGTTCGTATGCCGTCCCACCACCTGGGCTGCAACATTCTCCATGGCCACGGACAATTCTTTGGCAATCAGATAGCGAAGCCTTGTGGCATCCAGTACACATCCAAGACCCATGATCTGATTGGCGGGCAGTGAAGATTTTTGTGTAAAAAGCGTGGTCAACAGATCCACTGGTTCAGATACGATCAACACCTTGGCATCTGCTTTGGTAATCCTGGTTGCATACGCTTCAATAATTTTCCGGTTTTCCTGGAAAAGTTCGTCGCGGGTCATGCCGGCCTGTCTGACAGCCCCTGCGGTAATAATCACAATATCACAGTCTAAAATCTCGTCGGGCTGATCCGTACCTCTCAGGGTTGTTCGATACCCCCTTATGGGTGCAGCCTCCATCATATCCAGGGCTTTGCCTTTTGCCATGCCCTCCTGGATATCATAGAGAAGGACGTGATCCACCCCTTTTTCCGCCAGGAAAAAAGCAGTATTGGCGCCCACATTTCCGCTGCCGATGATTCCAATCATAAAAGCCTCCTGTTATTAAATATGTTATCTGATATAAATGCGTAATCAAAACGGGCCGACCTTGAGAAAACTGTCCCGTTCGTCCTGTGATTTTCTATATTTCAAATATTGCAAACTTCAGGCCATTGGTCCTGGATTTTTAATAAATCATTGCCAAAATAAAATTACTGCCTAAA